>NZ_JACMYP010000030.1 GCF_020889705.1 Bradyrhizobium altum
CTGGGCGAGCCGGCTCGCCCGGTGAAACCGCATCACGCGCGCCAGCGATTTCGGCGCCAGACCGAGTTCGGATCGAAACCGGCTGGCCAGGTGCTTGCGGCTCCAGCCGATCTCGTCGGCCAATGTCGTGATGTTGACGGCACCGGCCGAGCGCGCCAGCCTCCGATAGGCGAACGCGACTTCGGGAGACGGCGTGTGGCGGGCGCGGCGCAGCACGAAGGCTTCGATCAGGTCGAAGCGGCGCTGCCAGCACGTCACAGCGCCGAGCCGTTCGCGCAAACGGCGGCCCTCATGACCGAGCACATCGTCGATCTCGACCATGCGTCCGACCAGATCGGCCACAGTGCCGCCGAAGAAACTGTAGGCGCCGAGCGGCGTGAAATCCACCTGCACGCAGGCGGCCCGGCCATCGGATTCGATATAGACCGGCCCCGCATGCAGGCCGGCGGCGAAGCTGAGTTGACGATCGGCAGCTCCAGGCTCGCGTCCGAGCGCGATCAGGAACGGGGTGCCGAAACTGACGATCAGCGGGACGATGAGCGGCGCGGTCTGCCGATGCGCGAACCGGCCGGTCGCGGTCTCGCGATAACCCGTGATCCGGACGATCAGGCCCGTCATGGGTGGCGACGGCAGGCGCTGCGCGAAATCGAATGCAATGGGTGAGGCGAACTCGGCCATGCGAATCTCGCGCGAGGCGGCGACTTACCCGATATCCGACGACTGGATGCGCTTGACGCCGGCCTTGTCCATGTCGGTCCAGGCCTTGGCCAGCGATCCCTGGGTGTCGATGCCGCGACAGGCGTCCTCCACGACATAGGTTTCGAAGCCGGCCTTGCGCGCATCGAGCGCGGTCCATGCCACGCAGAAATCGGTGGCGAGCCCGGCCACGAAAACCCGCTCGACATTGCGCGCCTTCAGATAGGCGGCGAGCCCGGTGGTGGTCTTGCCGTCGGCTTCGGTGAAGGCGGAATAGCTGTCGACGTCCTTGTGAAAACCCTTGCGGATGATCAGCTCGGCCTGCGGGATCGCGAGATCCTTCGACAGCGAGGCGCCGTCAGTGCCCTGCACACAGTGATCGGGCCACAGCACCTGCTTGCCGTAGGCGAGGTCGATGGTCTCGAACGGCTTCTTGCCGGCATGAACCGAGGCAAACGAGACGTGTCCGGGCGTGTGCCAGTCCTGGGTCATCACCACATTGGCAAAGCTCTTGGCGATCTTGTTGATCACCGGCACCACCTGCTCGCCGTCCTTCACCGCGAGGCTGCCGCCGGGCAGGAAGCAGTTCTGGACGTCGATCACGAGCAGCGCGGAGCCATCGTCGGGCTTGATCGCAGCCGCCCAGAGATTCCTGGGAACCAGGGTCGCAAGCGCCAACGTGCCGAGGCCTGCAACTATCTGTCGTCGATCCAACATCGCGCCCCTCCTTGCTTTGATACCGCGCGAGGAGGCTAGTTCCGTTCGGCGAACGGCGAAAGTGGGATTTTTCCAACCGGCCTTGCGAAGGGCCGATCAGCCGCGCGGCTGGATGCCGTCGCGGACTGCGCGGAAGCGTGGGAAGGCGGTCTCCCAATCGGTGCGCGGCGAGCTGCCGATGATCCGCAGCGATGTCTGCGCGCCGAACCGCAGCCATTGCACGATGGTCACCGGGGTGTTGTCCTTGCCGCTGACGGCGTCGATCCGGGTCTCGAAGCCGGGCTGGCCATCGATCCGGATCGGTTCGGACATGGTGATCCGCCCGTCGCGCACGCCGGGGATCGTGGTGGCGATCTGCTGGGCAAAGCGGCCGCGATCATCGGGCGTGGCCGGCGCCGAAGCGATGACGCCGAGCAGCATGAAGGGCTTGCTCTCCAGGCCCTTGTCGTCGCCGTCGGCCATCAGCAGCGCTGCGCCCGGCGCCAGCATGCGGATATTCTTGAAGCCGCTGAGCTCGGTGACCTTGAACGGCATCATGGCGAGCTGCTCGTCGACCGGCACCTCCCTGCGGATTTCGGCGGAGGCGAACATCTGCCGGACGGCGTCGTCGGTGTAGATCTTGCCCGCGTTCTCCGGCACCTGCACCGCGACATAGCCGGAGAAGGTCGGCCCCGGCAGGATCATGGAATAGCGCCGCACATTGCTGGCGCCGTCGCGGGCGCTCTCCACGGTGTAGTAGGCGAGGCCGGCCGGCGTCTCGAGGCTCTCGGGCTTGATGTTTCCGGTGCCGGCCGGGTTGGCTTTGAAGGCGGTCACGACCTCTTTGTAGGCGTCCGCGGGCAGGTCGGCGATCAGGACCTTGACGCCCTGGTCCTCGGTTTCGAAGCCGATGAAGGATTTGGCGCGGACGAGGCCCACCAGCGGTTTCATCCCGACATGCGCGCCCGGCGGAAACACCACGTCGGCGGCAAAGCCATGACAGGTGGCAGCAATCAGCAAGGCAACCGCAACGAGAACTCGAAAAGGCGTCATGGGGGATCTACCGGTTTTGCTTGGTGGCCGCGCAACGGGGCCGGTGCAGGGCTGGATGGCCTCTTCAGTCGGACCGCTTTTAGCGGTTTTGATGGCCCAGCAACAGGCCGCCAAATCTCCGCTCCAGGCCAGCCGGTTCGATTCCATGGGCTTTTCGCCTTGATTGGCAGGCACTTTCCAGTTTCCCGAGCTTTCCAGGAACGACCGCCTGCGGCCGCCAGCGGCCAAACAGCGCGCCCTCGACCCGTGCGCCGCTCTCGCATACGACGTTTGTGAGCGTTCACTCAACAGCGCTGACGTCGCGCCGCGAATGTCGCGGTCGACGGCGGGCGGCATTCTTGCCGATTTGTTAACTCGGTCCTGGTTTGAACCGGTGCCGCGGCCGGGCTGACACAATCTTTCAAACGTCAGTCTTTTCAGGCCTCAACGTTGCGTCCAGTCCTTGCGGGCAGGACCCTCTCTCCTATATCAGGCTCACCGTCGCAATATCGCGAGTATGTGAACGTCTGGGGGTTCGGTACGGAGCGCCGTCAGGGCCCAACCAACCTGCCGTAGCAAAGAGGATATCAAAACCATGGGTAAGGTCATTGGGATCGACCTCGGCACCACCAATTCGTGCGTCGCCGTGATGGATGGCAAGAACGCCAAGGTGATCGAGAATGCCGAGGGCATGCGAACGACGCCGTCGATCGTTGCTTTCACCGACGATGGCGAGCGCCTTGTCGGACAGCCGGCGAAGCGCCAGGCGGTGACCAATCCCGAGCGTACGTTCTTTGCGGTGAAGCGCCTCATTGGCCGCCGCTATGACGACCCGATGGTCGAGAAGGACAAGAAGCTCGTTCCCTACAAGATCGTCAAAGCATCGAACGGCGATGCCTGGGTCGAAGCCGACGGCAAGACCTATTCGCCCTCGCAGGTCTCGGCCTTCATTCTGCAGAAGATGAAGGAGACCGCTGAGGCGCATCTCGGCCAGAAGGTCGATCAGGCCGTCATCACGGTTCCTGCCTATTTCAACGACGCGCAGCGTCAGGCCACCAAGGATGCCGGCAAGATCGCCGGCCTCGAAGTGCTGCGCATCATCAACGAGCCGACGGCTGCCGCGCTCGCCTACGGTCTCGACAAGACGAAGGCCGGCACGATCGCCGTGTACGACCTCGGCGGCGGCACCTTCGACGTCTCGATCCTCGAGATCGGCGACGGCGTGTTTGAGGTGAAGTCGACCAACGGCGACACCTTCCTCGGTGGTGAAGACTTCGACATGCGCTTGGTCGGCTACCTCGCCGACGAGTTCCAGAAGGAGCAGGGCATCAACCTGCGCAACGACAAGCTCGCTTTGCAGCGCCTCAAGGAAGCCGCCGAGAAGGCCAAGATCGAGCTGTCGTCGACCACGCAGACCGAAATCAATCTGCCGTTCATCACGGCCGACCAGACCGGTCCGAAGCATCTGACGATGAAGCTGACCCGCGCCAAGTTCGAGGCGCTGGTGGCCGACCTCGTCGAGAAGACCATCGAGCCGTGCCGCAAGGCGCTGAAGGATGCCGGCCTGACCGCCGGCGAGATCGGCGAAGTGGTGCTGGTCGGCGGCATGACCCGCATGCCGAAGATCCAGGAAGTGGTGAAGCAGTTCTTCGGCAAGGAGCCGCACAAGGGCGTCAATCCCGACGAAGTCGTCGCGATCGGTGCTGCGATCCAGGCCGGCGTGCTGCAGGGCGACGTCAAGGACGTGCTGCTGCTCGACGTGACCCCGCTGTCGCTGGGCATCGAGACGCTGGGCGGCGTGTTCACCCGCATCATCGACCGCAACACCACGATCCCGACCAAGAAGAGCCAGGTGTTCTCGACGGCCGAAGACAATCAGGGCGCCGTCACCATCCGCGTCTTCCAGGGCGAGCGTGAAATGGCGGCCGACAACAAGATGCTCGGCCAGTTCGATCTGATGGGCATTCCGCCGGCTCCGCGTGGCATGCCGCAGATCGAGGTGACCTTCGACATCGACGCCAACGGCATCGTCAACGTCTCGGCCAAGGACAAGGCGACCGGCAAGGAACAGCAGATCCGGATCCAGGCATCCGGCGGTCTGTCCGAGGCCGACATCGACAAGATGGTCAAGGACGCCGAGGCCAATGCGGCCGAGGACAAGAAGCGCCGCGAGGCGGTCGACGCCAAGAACCATGCCGATGGTCTGGTTCATTCGACCGAGAAGGCTTTGGCCGAGCACGGTTCGAAGATCCCGGAAACCGATCGTCGCGCGATCGAGGACGCCGTCAGCGACCTCAAGGAAGCGCTGAAGGGCGACGACGCCGAGGCGATCAAGGCCAAGACCAACACGCTGGCGCAGGCTTCGATGAAGCTCGGCGAGGCCATGTACAAGCAGCAGGCCGAGGCCGATGCGGCCAAGGACGCTGCGAAGGATGACGTCGTCGACGCGGAGTTCACCGAGGTCGACGACGACAAGAACAACAAGAAATCTGCTTAAGCGGGCTTGCGATCATGGCCCTCACACCAAAGAGCACGCGACGCGTCTCGGAGGAGTGGGGGTCATTTTTCTTTAAGGCGATCGCTGCATCTTCCAGACAGGCGCAATCCTTTGCGCAATCCTTGGCGATCGCGACGAACTTCGGACGGAATTGAAGGATGTCCACCAAGCGCTGCTATTACGAGACCCTCGAGGTCGAGCGGAACGCGGACGAGACCAAGCTGAAATCGGCTTTCCGCAAACTCGCGATGAAATGGCATCCGGACAAGAATCCGGGCGACGCCACCAGCGAGGTCCGGTTCAAGGAAATCAACGAAGCCTATGAGGTGCTGAAGGACGGCGACAAGCGCGCCGCCTATGACCGCTTCGGCCATGCCGCTTTCGAGCAGGGCATGGGCGGTGGCGGTCCCGGCTTCGGCGCCGGCTTCGCCTCCTCCTTCTCCGACATCTTCGAGGATCTGTTCGGCATGGCCGGGCAGCGCCGCGGCAGCGGCGGCCGCGAACGCGGTGCCGACCTGCGCTACAACATGGAGATCACGCTCGAGGAGGCCTTCCAGGGCAAGACCGCGCAGATCGAGATCCCGGTTTCGGTGACCTGCGAATCCTGCTCCGGCACCGGCGCCAAGGCCGGCACCAAGCCGAAGACCTGCTCGCATTGCGGTGGCGCCGGCCGTATCCGGCAGGCCCAGGGCTTCTTCACGCTGGAGCGGACCTGCCCCGGCTGTCAGGGCCGCGGCCAGATGATCGAGGACGCCTGCGCCTCCTGCGCCGGTTCCGGCCGGGTGACGCGCGAGCGCGCGCTGTCGGTCAACATTCCTCCGGGGGTCGAGGACGGCACCCGTATTCGTCTCGCCGGCGAAGGCGAGGCCGGTGTCCGCGGCGGCCCGCCCGGCGACCTCTACATTTTCCTGTCGCTGACCACGCACCAGTTCTTCCAGCGTGACGGCGCCGACCTGCACTGCCGCGTGCCGATCTCGATGGTGACCGCAGCCCTCGGCGGCGAGTTCGAGGTGCCGACCATCGACAAGAGCAAAACCAAGGTGAAGGTGCCGGCCGGGACCCAGTCCAGCCGCCGATTCCGCATCGCATCAAAGGGTATGCCGGTGCTCCGCTCGCGCCAGACCGGCGACATGTATGTCCAGGTTGTGGTCGAAACGCCGCAGAATCTGACCAAGAAGCAGCAAGAATTGCTGATGGAGTTCGAAAAACTCTCGTCCGGTGCAACGCAACCGGAGGCAGCGGGTTTCTTCTCTAAGGTCAAGGACTTCTTCGGAAGCCGCTCCGTCTAGCCGCAGTCGTTATGCTTGACCGTAACGACTTCGATCTATACGTGTTTATGACTGTTTTCTGACAACCGCTCGATTGTGCGCGGTCCCGCCTGGTAGCGACATGCCTCTGCAATCGTCCGTGCGTGCGTCGAAGAAGCCCCTCCGTCTCGACGACGAGGTTCGATTTCTCCGTTCATGGATCGAGAAGCCGTTGCATATGGGCGCGGTGATGCCGTCCGGGCGGCTGCTCGCACGCACCATGGCGCAATATGTCGATCCCGAAGCCGAAGGACCGGTCGTCGAGCTCGGACCCGGCACCGGTGCGATCACCAATGCGCTGATCGAGCATGGCGTCGATCAAAAGCGTCTCGTCTTGGTTGAATACAATCCCGGCTTCTGTGCGCTGCTGCGCGAACGCTATCCGCAGGCCAAGGTGGTCCAGGGCGACGCCTACAGGCTTCGCGATACGTTGTGGGACGTCATGAAGTCTCCGGCCTCGGCCGTGGTCTCCGGCCTGCCGCTGGTCACCAAGCCGATGCTGACCCGCCTGAAGCTGGTCCGCGACGCCTTCCTGGCTCTCGCGCCCGGTGCGCCGTTCGTCCAGTTCACCTATTCGGTGGCGCCGCCGATTCCGAAGTCGCTGCCCGGCGTGTCCACAGAGGCGTCCGAGCGGATCTGGATGAACCTTCCGCCCGCGCGGGTCTGGGTGTATCGCAAGGGCTGACGCGTATTCCGCAAAAGTGGGTACCGGTTTTGCGCATGGAATACGCGCAGAACATTAGCTAAGAGCATTTTCAGAGAAAATGCTCGCCCTGCGTGGTCGCGCCGGGCGCGTGCCCTAACCGCGATTTCGAAATGTCCGCGCTGAAAATCCTCGTGATCCCCGGATCGCTTCGATCAGGCTCGCTCAACGCGAAGCTCGCGGCTGTGCTGGCCCAGGAGCTCGCGCAGCTCGGGGCCGACGTCACCCGTATCTCGCTCGGCGATTTTCCGCTGCCGATCTATGACGGCGATTTGCAGGCCAAATCGGGCGTGCCGCAGCACGCCGTCAATCTGAAGCGGATGATTGGCGCCCATCATGGCGTGCTGATCGTGACGCCGGAATACAATTCCTCGGTGCCGGCGCTGGTGAAGAACACGATCGACTGGGTGAGCCGCGTGCAGGATCCGCACGAGACCCGTGGCCAGGTGTTCCACGGCCGCGCCTTCGCGCTAGCTGCGGCATCCGGCAACCGGCTCGGCGGCACGCGCGCGCTGGCGGCGCTGCGCCTGATCCTGACGGCGTGCCATGCCACCGTGATCCCGAACCAGCTCGCGCTGTCATTCGCCGAGCACGCCTATGACGACATGGATCGTCTGAAGCACCAGGCCGACATCGATACGATGCGGGCGCTGGTGCGGCAGCTGATCGACCATTCCCAACGCATGATGTGAGGTGACATGCAGCCAGCCAAGATCGCTCCAAGGATCGCTCCAAGAGACCGGTTGATTGTGGCGCTCGATTTGCCGTCGGTCGCCAGCGCCGAGGCGATGATCGACAGGCTCGGCGACAGCGTCACCTTCTACAAGATCGGCTATCAGCTCGGTTACGCCGGCGGTCTCGCGCTGGCGAAGCAGCTTGCGGGCAGCGGCAAGAAGGTCTTCCTCGATCTCAAGCTGCACGACATCGGCAACACGGTGGCGCGCGGGGTCGAAAGCGTCGGCGCCCTCGGCGCGACCTTTCTCACCGTGCATGCCTACCCGCAGACCATGAAGGCGGCGGTCGAGGCGCGGACCGGCTCCGGTCTGAAGATCCTCGCGGTGACGGTGCTGACCTCCTACGACGACAGCGACCTGCACGCAGCGGGCTATCGCCTCAACGTCTCCGATCTCGTCGAAGCGCGCGCCAGGCAGGCGCAGGCGCTCGGTGTCGACGGTCTCGTCAGCTCGCCCGAGGAAGCTGTCGCCCTGCGCAAGATCGTGGGTGATCAGATGAACCTCGTGACCCCGGGCATCCGCCCGGCGGGTTCGGCGACCGGCGACCAGAAGCGCATCATGACGCCGGCCCGCGCCATTGCCGCCGGCGCCGACTATCTGGTGGTCGGACGTCCGGTGATGGAAGCCGCGGATCCGAAAGCCGCGGCCGAAGCCATTCATGCCGAGGTCGCCCAGGCACTCGCCTGAGCCAACAACAAGGGAGAACAGAGATGGCGAAGGGATACTGGATTGGACGCGTCGACGTTCACAATGAGGAGGGCTACAAGCCCTACATGGCGGCCAACCCCGCCATCTTCCAGAAATTCGGCGGCAAGTTCATCGTTCGCGGTGGCAAGTTCACCGGCGTGGAGGGCCAGAGCCGCTCGCGCAATGTCGTGATCGAATTCCCCGATTACGCGACCGCGCTCGCTTGCTACCAATCGCCGGAATACCAGGCCAATATCAAGGTGCGGCAGCCACACTCGATCGCCGACCTGATTATCATCGAGGGGCACGACAGCCCGTAGCCCGGACGCCAGCCCGCCGGTTCGGCTGCTCGGAACAAGCCTCCGATGGCCGTCGTTTAGGCATGTTGTGGTGCCGGAAAACCGGTTTCCACTTTGCCGGATCATGCTTTATACGGCGGTGAGAGGTGAGCCATGGCTGACATGCGTCTGATTGTTGCGGGAGCCGGCGGCCGGATGGGCCGCACGCTGACGCGGGTGATTTCCGAAACCCCGGGGGCGGTCCTGGTCGGCGCGCTGGAAGCGCCGGGCTCGGAACTGCTCGGCAAGGACGCCGGCGTGCTCGCCGGCCTTCCCGCCAATGACGTCAAGCTGTCGGCCGATCTGTGGTCGATGTCCGCGGCTGCCGACGGCATCCTGGATTTCACGGTGCCGGCCGCGACCATCGCCAATGTCGCGATCGCGGCCGAGCGCGGTCTTGTGCACGTCATCGGCACCACCGGCCTGTCACAGTCCGACGACGCGGTGATCCGGAGCGTCACCAACCGCGCCATCGTGGTGAAGTCGGGCAATATGAGCCTCGGCGTCAATCTGCTTGCCGCGCTGGTCAAGCGCGTCGCGCAATCGCTCGACCAGAGCTTTGACATCGAAATTCTCGAGATGCACCACAAGTCCAAGATCGATGCGCCGTCCGGCACCGCGCTGATGCTCGGCGAAGCCGCTGCCGCGGGACGCCAGATCGCGCTGGAGCAGCATTCGGCGCGCGGCCGCGACGGCCTGACCGGGGCGCGGCGTCCCGGCGATATCGGCTTTGCCTCGTTGCGCGGCGGCACCGCGGCTGGCGATCACAGCGTGATCTTTGCCGGTCCTTCGGAGCGCATCACGCTCTCGCATCATGCCGAGGATCGCGCGCTGTTCGCGCAGGGCGCGCTGAAGGCAGCGCTGTGGGCGCACGGCAAGAAGCCCGGCATGTATTCGATGACCGACGTTCTCGGGTTGAGCGACTGAGATCGCGCGACGAAATAAAATCCAGCCAAGCGAAAACGGAATCTGAAATGAGTGATCGTCTTCTTGTGCTCGTTCGTCATGGTCAGAGCGAATGGAATCTGAAGAACCTGTTCACCGGGTGGAAGGATCCCGATCTCACCGAGCAGGGCATCACCGAGGCCAAGGATGCCGGCCGCAAGCTGAAGGCGCAGGGCCTGTCGTTCGACGTCGCCTTTACGTCAGACCTGACGCGCGCGCAGCACACGCTGAAGCTGATGCTGGAGCAGATCGGCCAGACCGGATTGCCGACCACGAAGAATCTGGCGCTCAATGAGCGCGACTACGGCGATCTCTCGGGCCTCAACAAGGACGACGCCCGCAAGAAGTGGGGCGAGGACCGGGTCCTGGTCTGGCGCCGCTCCTACGACGTCCCGCCGCCCGGCGGCGAGAGCCTCAAGGATACGCTGGCGCGCACGCTGCCCTATTACGTGCAGGAGATCCTGCCCGGCGTACTGCGCGGCCAGCGCACGCTGATCGCCGCCCACGGCAATTCGCTGCGCGCGCTGATCATGGTGCTGGAGAAGCTTTCGCCGGAGCAGATCCTCAAACGCGAGCTCGCGACCGGCGCGCCGGTGGTCTATCGGCTCAACGCCGATTCCACCGTTGCTTCCAAGGTCGATTTGGCAGGGTAAGCGGGGCCGTCGACCCTTCGAGACGCGCTTCGCGCTCCTCAGGGTGACGGTGAGAGCGCGTTCGCTTCAGTGCAATCCCACCTGGCCGGCTTCCCAGCCCAGCATCGCCTGCTTGCGGGTGATGCCCCAGTGATAGCCGGTCAGCGCGCCGCTCTTGCCGAGTGCGCGATGGCAGGGCACCACGAACGACACCGGATTGCGGCCAACCGCGGCGCCGACGGCGCGCGAGGCCTTCGGGCTGCTGATCTTGCTCGCAATGTCGGAATAGCTCACCGCGCGGCCCATCGGGACTTTGAGCAGCGTTTCCCACACCCGCACCTCGAAGTCGGTGCCGATCAAGACGACGCGCAGCGGCTGATCCGCCCGCCACAACCGTGTATCGAACACGCGCTGCGCCAGTGCGGTGGTGCCGTCGGTATCCTCGACAAAGGTCGCGTTCGGCCAGCGGCGTTTCATGTCGGCAAACGCGGTCTGCTCGTCGCCGGGGTCGGCGAAGGCAAGCCCCGCGAGCCCGCGGTCGGTTGCGATCACGATCGCGGTGCCGAACGGTGAGGGGTGGAAGCCGAAGCGCAGCGTCATGCCGCCGCCGCCGGTCTTCCATTCGCCTGGAGACATCGCCTCATGCGTGACGAACAGATCGTGCAGCCGTCCCGGTCCCGAGAGACCCGAGTCGAGTGCGGCGTCGAGCACGCTGGCGGAATCGCGCAGCAGGTTCTTGGCGTGGTCGAGGGTCAGCGCCTGCATGAAGGCCTTCGGCGTCAACCCGGCCCAGCGGCGGAACAGATGGTGCAGTTCATCCGGCGTCACGGCGGCGGCATCGGCCATCGCTTCGATGGTCGGCTGCGCGCGCCAGTGCTCCGAAATGAACGCGATGGCGCGCCGCACCGAGTCGTAGTCGCGCAGCGCGGCGCTCTGGTGGAAGCCCGGCTTGGCCAGGCGCTGGTCATGGATGGCGAGTGTCATCATGCTGTCTGATTTAGGAGCCATGGCGCGTCCAAACCACCCGATTTCCGACAAGCATGATCCGGAAAAGTGGGGACCGGTTTTCCGGCAAGATCATGCTTAAGATAAGTATGATCAAGCGATGGGATTGTAAGTCGGGCCGCGTTTCGCGGTGTTCAGGGCCGCAGTCAACGCCTTGGAAAGGCTTGCCTTTTCGTCCGGGCTCAAGAAGCTGCCGACGCTGACCCGGCGGCCCCGCGACACCAGGTAAAGCCGCTCGATGCCGAACTCCTCGTGCGAAATCTGCTCGAACCGCACCCAGAGCGGGTTGAGCACCCATTCGGCCACATGGCCGCGGTGACTGGTCCGGCGCACCCGCAGTTCCGACGGCGTGACGGTGATCTCTTCGCTCGCTTTGGCGGAGCGGAAATTGACCTTGAACGCCCAGTAGATCACCAGCACGTCGAGGCCGAAGAAACCGAAGATCGGCCAGGCACCGAGCCACCAGAACACCGCGCCGGCGATGAAGCTGACCACGGTGACGAACGACATCAGCACGATGAAGCCGGTGCGATTCAGCGAGCGGTGCGGCGTCAGCAGCGCCGAGAACAGTTTCGGCTCCGCCTCGGGCGCATCGACGTCGAGGTCATTGGCCCTGGGGTCTTCGCCCGGATCAAAGTCGTTGCCTGCGGTCATGACGTATCAGTATATCCCGTTCATGGCCAAAATCATCCGCTCTCAACGCGCCAGCACCTCAAGCGTTCGGTCCGCGCCGAAGAAGAAAGCCGCGAAGGCGGCAACACCGCAGCCCAAACGCGCGGCAAAGAAGGTGGCCACCAAGGCCGCCAAGAAGGTTGTAAAACCAAAGCCATGGACGGCGGAGGAGGTCTACGAGGCCTTCGACCGGTTCCGCAAAGCCAATCCCGAGCCGAAGGGCGAGCTCGAGCATCTCAATCCCTACACGCTGCTGGTTGCGGTGGTGTTGTCGGCGCAGGCAACCGATGCCGGCGTCAACAAGGCGACGCGGGCGCTGTTTGCAATCGCCGACACGCCGGAGAAGATGCTTGAGCTCGGCGAAGACAAGGTGCGCGACTACATCAAGACCATCGGGCTCTATCGCAACAAGGCCAGGAACGTCATCGCGCTGTCGGAGAAGCTGATCGCCGAATTCGGCGGTGAGGTGCCGCGCACCCGCGCCGAAATCGAATCATTGCCCGGCGCCGGCCGCAAGACTGCGAATGTCGTGCTCAACATGGCGTTCGGCGAACGCACGATGGCGGTCGACACCCATGTGTTTCGCGTCGGCAACCGCACCGGACTCGCGCCCGGCAAGACGCCGCTCGAGGTCGAGCTGGGATTGGAGAAGGTGATCCCGACCGAGTTCATGCTGCACGCCCATCATTGGCTGATCCTGCACGGCCGCTACACCTGCCTCGCCCGCGGTCCGCGTTGCGACGTGTGCCTGATCAATGACCTTTGCCGGTGGCCGGAGAAAACCGTCTGAGCCATGATCGTCATGTGCTACCAGAGCGTTTTCGAGCGAAGTGGATGCCGGTTCGCGTGAAGAAAACGCGTCAAAAACGAATCTGGAGCCCCGTTCCGATTCAATCGGAACGGAAAAAGGCTGTACGCGCGCCCGGCGTTCGGCGCGTGTGATTGAGGGGAGTGTGGTGTGGCAGCGCAGGTTCAAGACGGTCCATCACAAGTCAGCCAGACCGCGTCCGCAGCAGTGACAACACCAGCCAGGCCGCAGCCTGCGGCGAGCGGCTTCGGAAGCCGCTTCGCCATCCCGCTGTTCGCGGTGCTGGCCGCGCTTGTATTCGTCGCGGTGGCGACCACGCATTGGGACGCCTGGGTCGGCAGCGCCACGATCCAGACCACCAATGATGCCTATGTGCGCGCCGAACTGACCCAGCTCAGCAGCCGCGTGTCCGGCGAAGTGCTCACGGTCGCCGTCTCCGATTTCCAGCGCGTCAAGACCGGCGATCTGCTGGTGCAGATCGATCCTGCCGACTATCAGGCGCAAGTCGCGCAGGCCGAGGCGGGTGTGGTCGGTGCGCAGGCCGCGCTCGATAACCTCAACAACCAGGTCGAGCTGCAATATGCGACCATCGCGCAGGCCGAGGCCGCGCGGTTGTCTGCGGAGGCGCAGCAGACCCTGGCACGTCAGGAGCAAGAGCGTCAGCAGTCGCTGTCGCAAACCGACGCCGGTACGCGGCAGCGGCTCGAGCAGGCCACCGCATCCTATGCCAAGTCGGAGGCCGACGTGCAGGCCAGCCGTGCGGTGATCGCTGCGCAGCGCCATCAGCTCGAGGTCCTGCAAGGCACCAAGAAGCAGCGCGCCGCCGACCTCGACGCCGCCAGGGCGCTGCTGGCATCGGCCAAGCTCAAGCTTGGATACACCAGGATCGTCGCGCCGTTCGACGGCGTCACCGGCGAGCGCCAGGTGCAGCCGGGCGACTACGTCAACATCGGCACCAATCTGATCAATGTCGTGCCGCTGCCGAACGTTTATGTGATCGCCAACTACAAGGAAACCCAGCTGACCAACGTCAAGCCGGGCCAGCCGGTCGAGGTGACCGTCGACACATTCTCCGGCCAGACGCTGCGCGGCGTTGTCGAACGCATCGCACCGGCGAGCGGCTCGCAATTCGCGCTGCTGCCGCCCGACAACGCCACCGGCAATTTCACCAAGGTGGTGCAGCGCATCCCGGTGCGTATCCAGTTCGACAAGGGCCAGCCGTTGCTCGAGCGCCTGCTGCCGGGCATGTCGGTGGTGACGCAGATCAACACCGGCGAGGCGGTCACCAATGGCGGAAAGTGACGAGCGCGAGCGCGGTCCGGTCTCGCGCGGCGATGTCGCGCGCTACCCGCTGTTCGCCGTCGTCGCCGTGCTGCTCGGCGCGTTCCTGGCGAATTTCGACAGCCGGTTGACCTCGGTCGGCCTGCCCGACCTGCGGGGCGCTTTCTCGCTCACCTTCGACGAGGGGGCCTGGCTCTCGACCGCCGCCATCGGCTCGCAGATATTCATCGCGCCCGCGGTGGCCTGGCTCGCCACCGCGTTCGGTCTGCGCCGCGTGCTCGGGATTCCGAGCCTGGTGTATGCCGTGGTCTCGCTGACCATCCCGTTCGTGCACGACTACACGACGCTGATCGTGCTCAGCATCGCCCACGGCATGCTGCTCGGCACCTTCGTGCCCGCGACGCTGATGATCATCCTGCGCAACCTGCCGATCCGCTGGTGGCTGCCGGCGATCGCGATGTATTCGATCCGCGTCGGCTTCGCGCTGGACTCGTCGAGCTCCCTTGTCGGCTTCTATGTCGAGCATCTCGGTTGGCCGTGGCTGTACTGGCAGGGCGCGGTGATCGCGCCGCTGATGGGGTTGATGGTGTATCTCGGCACGCCGAATGAGCCGGTCAATCGCGACCTGCTGCACCATGCCGATTGGGGCGGCATGCTGCTGCTCGGCGCCGGCCTGGCGTTGGTCTATGCCGGCCTCGATCAGGGCAACCGGCTGGACTGGTTGTCGTCGGGCACCGTGATGGCGCTGCTGATCGGCGGCGGGCTTTTGATCATCGCCTTCATGATCAACGAGACGGTCGCGCGCCGGCCGTGGGCGCATTTCAACGTGCTGTTCTCGCGCAATATCGGGCTCTCGCTGATCGTCATCCTGCTGTACACGCTGACCAGCCTGTCGAACTCGTCGCTGGTGCCGAATTTCCTCGGCACCATCGGCGCGCTGCGGCCGGAGCAGTCGGGCGTGCTGCTGTTCACCTACGGCGCGCTGCCGATGTTCGTGCTGGTGCCGATCTCGATTGTCCTGTTGCGTCACCTCGATCCGCGCATCGTCGTGGTGCTCGGATTCTCGGCATTCGCGGCCGCCAATCTCTGGGGCACGCAGCTGAGCCATGTCTGGGCGCGCGAGGACTTCGTCGGCATCGTCCTGCTCACGTCGGTCGGGCAGGCGTTCACGCTGCTGCCGATCATCATCATGGCGCTGTCCAATTCCGATCCGTCGCGGGCGACGGCGTTCGCGGCCTATATCCAGATCATGCGGCTCGGCGGCGCCGAGATCGGCATCGCCCTGATGGGCACCTGGCTGCGCGTTCGCGAGCAGATCCATTCGAACTATCTCGGACAGCACGTCCAGAGCGGCGATGTCGACGTCGTGAACCTGCTGAAGCGGTTGGCGGGTGAATTTTCCGGCCACGGCATCGGGGCGGCGACGGGACGCGCCATCGGCACGCTCGCGGCGCTGGTGCAGCGCGAGGCCAACACGCTCGCCTACATTGACGGCTTCTGGCTGTGTTTCTGGATCGCGATCCTGGCGCTGTTCCTGGTCGCCCTGATCACGCGCGCGCCGCAGGGCCCGCTGTCGCCGGTGCCGCTTGGCTTCGTGAAGAACGCGCTGCGCAAGCCAGACACCGCCGCTTCCTGATTTGCGAACGGTGCGGCGCGGGTATCGCCGGGGGCTTGCCGCTGCCAGAGTCAATTTATAGTGAATGCGGCGCTCCAGCTATCTCGCGGGCGCCTGAAATATTTTGCACGCCGCGTGGTTCCACAAGCGGGGGAACGGGAGCCACGATGATCGAGACCAAGCAGACGGCCGCGCTTGTTTCCATGGCGACGGCGGTTCCACCGCATCTATTCCATCAGGGACAAATCCTGCAGGCCGCGCGCGGCCTTCTCGCCGACCGCTATCCGGAGTTCGAGACGCTCTCCAGCCTGTTCGCCAACACCGGCATCCAGCATCGCTACGGCGTGAAGCCGATCGAGTGGTATCTCGAACGGCGTGGCTGGCCGGAGCGAACGCAGGCCTTCCTGGAAGGCGCGGAGGCGCTGTTCGTCGATGTCGCCCGCAAGGCGTTGACCCGTGCCGACCTGACCGGCAGCGACATCGATATCGTGGTCACGGTATGCTCGACGGGCATCGCCACGCCGACGCTGGAGGCGCGCGTCGCCGGCAAGCTCGGCCTGCGGACCGATGTGTCGCGCGTGCCGGTGTTCGGCCTCGGCTGCGCCGGCGGCGTGTCCGGCCTGTCGATCGCGGCGCGGCTGGCGCAGGCGCAGCCAGGCGCGAATGTGCTGCTGGTTGCGCTCGAACTCTGCACGCTCGCGGTCCGCCACGATGAGCTCACCAAGGCGAATATCGTCGCGGCCAGCCTGTTCGGCGACGGCGCCGCTGCGATCGTGCTGCGCGCCGGCGACGGCGGCGCGACGCGGATCGAGGCGGCCGGCGAAAAGCTGTGGCCGGATACGCTCGGCATCATGGGTTGGACGGTCGATCCGGAAGGCTTCGGCGTCGTCTTTCAGCGCACCATTCCGGATTTCGTCCGCGACCATGTCGGACCGGCGGTTGCTGAGATTCTGGCTCGGATGGAGCTGACGGCCGATGACATCGATCGCTTCCTCTGTCATCCCGGCGGCGCCAAGGTCATCGCCGCGCTGGAGCGGGCGCTCGCGCTTGATCAGGGCACGCTCGATCACGAACGCGACGTCATTGCTGCCTGCGGCAACATGTCGGCCCCGACGGTTCTCTTCGTCCTCGAACGCGCCCGCGCCAAGGGCTTGCCGCCGCGCTCGCTGCTCACGGCGCTCGGCCCTGGCTTCACGCTCAGCTGCGTCGCGCTCAGGCACGCGGCATGAGCTTCGCTTCGGTCATCCTTGCGCTGGTCACCTTGCAGCGTCTCGGCGAGCTCGTGCTGTCCCGTCGCAACACGGAGCGGCTGCTGGCGCGCGGCGCGATCGAGGTCGGCGCGAGGCATTACCCGCTCATTGTGCTGGTTCACGCCGGCTGGCTCGCCGCGCTGTGGATCTGGGGCCGCAACCAGGATGTCAACCTGGCCATACTGGCGGCCCTTCTGCTGCTGCAAGGCTTGCGGTTGTGGATCCTCGCTGCGCTCGGACCGCGATGGACCACGCGGATCATCGTCTTGCCGGGCGCGCCGCTGGTCGCATCCGGGCCGTACCGATATTTTCCGCATCCAAACTATGCCGTCGTCGTCGGTGAGATCGCGCTGCTTCCGCTCGCACTGCATCTGCCGGTGCTGGCGCTGATTTTCACCTTGCTCAATCTCGCGGTGCTCGCGATCCGAATTCGCGCCGAGAGCCGTGCTCTCTCGGTGGCGGACTGGCCGCGCGTCAGCACGCCATGAGCGACCGGGCGGAGCATCGCACCGACAGCCCATCGGCTGCGACCTGGGCAGGCTTCCTCCTGATGTGCTTCGGCATGTTCATGGCGATCCTCGACATCCAGGTCGTCGCGACTTCGTTGCCGACGATCCAGCGCGCGCTTGCGATCTCGCCTTCCGCGATGAGCTGGATCCAGACCGCCTATTTGATCGCGGAGGTGATCGCGATCCCGCTGACCGGATTGTTCACCCATGCGCTGTCGTTGCGATGGCTGTTCGCGATCGCCGTGAGCCTGTTCACCATCGCCTCGGTCGGCTGCGCCTTCAGTGGCGGCTTTGCCGTGCTGCTGGTGTTTCGCGTGCTGCAGGGATTTTCCGGCGGCGTCCTGATCCCTGCGGTGTTCTCCGCCGTGTTCATGTTGTTCCCGGCGCGGCTTCATCCCGTGGCCACCACGATCGGCGGCGTCGTCGCGGTGCTTGCGCCGACCGTTGGACCGGTCGTCGGCGGCTGGATCACGCAGACCTGGTCGTGGCCGTGGCTGTTCCTGATCAACCTGATTCCGGGAACGATCGCGGCCACGGTCACGCCGCTGCTGCTTCCGAAGGAGGGCGTGCACCTCCGCGCGTTCGCCAGACTGGACAGATGGTCGCTGGTCCTGCTCGCAGCGGCGCTCGCAAGCCTCATGATCGGCTTGAAGGAAGCGCCGCAGCGCGGCTGGGTCTCGATGCTTTGCCTGAGCCTGCTGATCGGAAGCATGGCCGGGATCGCGCTGCTGATCCGGCGCACGCTCCGCGCGGCGGATCCGATCGCGCGATTGAACTTGTTCAGGCGGCGTTCGTTCGCGATCGGCTGCGCCCTGAGCTTCTGCCTCGGCATCGGCCTGTATGGATCGACCTATCTGATGCCGGTATTCCTCGCCTTCGTCCGCCGCCATGACGCCTTCGAGATCGGCACCATCATGCTGGTCACGGGGGTTGCGCAGCTGATCGCCGCGCCGCTCGCGGCAATCCTCGAAAGCCGCGTCGGCGCGCTCTTGTTGACTGCTACAGGCTTCGCCTTGTTCGCGCTCGGTCTCGGGTTGAGCGCTTTTCAGCCGCGCACCGCGGATTTCGGCGAGATGTTTTGGCCGCAGATCGTGCGCGGCGTCGCGATCATGTTCTGCCTGCTGCCGCCGACGCGCATTGCGCTGGGCACCCTGCCGGAGGCGGAGGTTGCCGACGCCAGCGGATTGTTCAACCTGATGCGCAATCTGGGGGGCGCGATCGGGATCGCCTTGATCGATACCATCCTCTATGGGCAAAGCCCTGTTCATGGCGAGGCGTTTCGTGCGCGCCTGCTCGCAGGAGACGTCACCGCGGCACAGGCGATCGGGCTCGATCCGAAGTTGCTGATCGACCGTCCGCCGGGTCCGCCTGATGACGCGACGGTGGCGTTTATCCGGCCGCTGGTCGAACGGGCATCGCTCGCACTCAGCGTCAACGAGGCATGGGCGATGCTCGCCTGCGTGGCGATCGTCGGGCTTCTGCTGGTGCCATTGGCGCGCGATCGGATGCCCTCTCCACCGTCGGTGCCTTCAGAGCCGGTCTAGCTGCGGCCGTGCTCCTTGACCTGCTTTTCTCATCGGAGGCGATGGCCGAAATCGCCACCGGCTTCCCTCCGAACAGCCCCGGCCTCCCGCCGCCTCGTAGAGCTTGACGGCTGCTAGTCAGTGATGCTATGTACTGGTAGTCAGTAATGCTAAGTAGAATCAGGAGATGCTTCGTGAGCAAGCAGATGACGGAGATGCTCAAGGGCACGCTGGAGGGCATCGTCCTCGCAATCCTCTCCGTTCAGCCCGCGTACGGTTACGAGATCACGGCACGCTTGCGGGAGCAGGGCTTCTCCGACATCGCCGAAGGCACCGTCTACGCATTGCTCGTCAGGAACGAGCAAAAGGGCTTCGTCGCCGTTGAGAAGGTCCCGTCCGAGAAGGGCCCACCGCGCAAGGTGTATTCGCTCAACGCTCTGGGACACGAATATCTCGCGGAGTTTTGGAGGACGTGGAGCTTCCTCGCGGAACGTCTCGAACAGCTCCGGGAAAGAAAGGCATGAACATGTTCATCGCACGGATGATCGACGAGAAGAAACGCTACTGGCAGTACAAGGCGCGCACGGATCAGCTTCCCGCAAACTATCACACCGCGATCGATGCGCTGGAGCGGTACCTCATGTACTTCGGGCCGGGGAAGGGCGACGAGTTGCTGGCGATGCTGGAGGATCTTGCCGATCTCTTCGACGAGAGCGCCGCGAACGGAACTCCAATCCGCGCGATCGTCGGTGAAGATCCCGTGGAGTTCGCCGAGGCGTTTCGTCGGAATTATCCGGTGGGCCAGTGGATCATCCGGGAGCGCGAACGGCTGACCCAAGCCATCGATGGCGTCGCGGCCAACCAACCGTAACGAAACAGAGAGCGGATGTCCGACGGGAGGCACGAGGCGATGAGCGACGTCAATGGCGTGGTCGAGCACGGCTGGGAGCAGGTAGCGGACACCTTCCGCGCCAACTTCAAGGAAGGAAAGGATCTGGGCGCTGCATGCTGCGTCTATGTCGATGGGCGTGCTGTAGTCGATCTGTGGGGCGGTCTGGCCGACCGCGACGGGAATCGCCCGTGGGTACAGGACACGGTGGCGCTCGTCGCGTCGACGACGAAGGGTGCGACCGCAATGTGCGCTCACCTTCTTGTCCAGCGTGGACAGCTCGATCTCGATGCTCCCGTCACCCGATACTGGCCGGCGTTCGGCGCGGCGGGCAAGGGAACGATGCCGGTCAGGCATTTGCTCTCTCACCAGGCCGGTCTGCCCTATGTCGACACACCGCTGACATTCGAGGAGGCGTGCGCCTGGGATCCGCCTATTCGCGCGCTGGAAGCACAGCAGCCGCTCTGGACGCCGGGGACGGAGCACCTCTACCACGCCATGACGTTCGGCTTCCTCGTCGGAGAGGTCGTCAGGCGGATCACGGGCAAATCCTTGGGCACATTCTTCGCCGAGGAAATCGCCCGCCCTCTCAAGCTCTCCGCATGGATCGGTCTACCCGAAGAGATCGAGCCGCGGGTTGCCCGGCTCGAAGTGGCTCCCTTCCCATACGATTCTCCCGAAGACCTGGTGACCGACTTCGCCAAGCTCATGGGGCTGGACCTCGCCGTGGCGGCGACCTTGGTGAAGGATGTTTACGGACCGGGTTCGGCCTTCATGAAGGCTGGGGCAGTCGGCGGCGTCACCGAGCAGAACATGCACTCGCGGGCTTATCGGGCGGCGGAGTTTCCCGCCGCGAACATGTTCGCCAACGCCCACTCCATCGCCCGCATGTACGCTGCAACGGTGAGCGACGTCGACGGCATCCGTCTCCTCCAGCCTGACACGGTGGCGGCGATGACGGTGGTTCAGACCGACCGCACGCCCATGCACGGCGTCCCGCCGGAGTTGCTGCCCTACACCAAGAACCTGTTCAACATGTCGCTGGGCTTTTGGCGGGCTACCCCGCCCATCAGCTCCCTGCTCGGCCCGGCGTCTTTCGGCCATCCGGGCAGCGGAGGGTCGCTGGGGGCTGCCGACCCCGAATCCCGGGTCGGCTTCGGCTACGTTACCAATCTCTGGGCGGCCACCCTGATCGATCCGCGTGCCATCGAGCTGACGTCCGCGGTTAGAAAGTGCCTTGGCTAAAGCGCGATGAGATTGGGTTGAATCATCATCGCGCCTTGGCTCGTTGTTCGAGCATGATCTTTCGGAAAACCGCTTCCACGCTTTTCCGGATCAAGCGCTAGATCGTCGGCACGTTGCTTCGCCGCGCGGGCTCGATCAGCTCGCGCCGCGGGCCTGACAGCCGCTTGTACATGTGCACCATGAAGGCCATCCCGAACAACGGCGTCGCCAGATTGACGATCGGGATCGACACGAAGGCCGCGATGAACAGGCCGGCGGTGAACACGGTTGCCGCATTCTCCTTGCGCATCGCCTTGGCGTCATCAGGCGCGCGGAAGCGCATCGCGGCGAGCTCGAAATATTCGCGGCCGAGCAGCCAGGCGGTCGCGATGAAGAAGATGATGAAGCCCGCGCCCGCGAACAGCACGAACGGCAGTGCGACCAGGTAGACCAGGACCGTCAGCAGCGCCGTCTTGACGCCTTCGATCGTTGCAAGCGTCACCGGCAGCGCCGTGCCGGGATGGTCGGCCGGATAGTGCTCGCGCTCGACATGGTCGGCGACGTCGTCGACAAACAGGCTCGCCATCAGCGAGGTGATCGCGGGCATCAGGAAGATGCCGCCGAGCACGACGCCGAGGCCCGCCGAGATCGAGACGATCCAGGACAGCACGTGCAGGGTGGAATGGAAGTTGGGGCCGAGCATGCCTTCGGCCCAGACCTCGCCAGTGTCGGCAAACCAACCCAGCAGCCGCTGCAATCCGATCGCGAGCACGGTGATCAGCACCAGCGCAAGTCCGATCGAGCGCCACAGGATCGTGCGCATCGGCGGCGACAGGGTTTGCGAAAGCGCCTTGACGGCGGCGTCGAACATGACCGGGTACCTCTGCAGAATGACGAGCGAGAGGTAGCCACCCAATATGGCTTCGGCAAGTGCCGCTTGTGTCGCGGTCACAGCGTTTTCGAGCAAGGCCTGTCCCGCACGTGATGCGGGGTCGACGCCGGTTCGCGTCAAGAAGAGATCCGGAGCTTCGGTTCTTGATCCAATCAGAACCGAAACGCTTCAGGCGTCGAGCGGCTTGCCGCGGACGTTGGGTCCCCAGACACCGATTGTAATAATTACGATGACCATCGCCGCGGTGATCAGGCTGAACACCCCGCTCACGCCGGCCTCCTTCAACATGAACGCCACGATGAAGCCGGAGAAGGTCGCGCTGAGCCGGCTCATCGAATAGACGAGGCCCGCCGCGCGCGCCCGGATCGAGGTCGGGAACACCTCGGTCTGGTAGGCGTGATAGGCGTAGGACAGCGTCATGTTGGCGCCGGTCACCAGCACGCCGCTGGCGATCAGCAGCATCGGTTCGGTGAGCTGCGCGAAGGCGAGGCCGAATACCGAGATCGCGGCGGCCGCGCCGCAGATGATCCATTTGCGCTCGAAGCGGTCGGCGAAGGTTGCGGCCAGCAGCGGCGCAAGCGGATAGGCGAAGGCGATGATGAAGGAATATTGCAGGCTCTTGGTGATATTGATGCCCTTCTGGACCAGGAGCGCCGGAACCCAGTTAGAGAAGCCGTAAACGCCGAATGCCTGGCACAGATTGAAGATCATGAAGAGCACGACGAGCGAGGCGTAGGGCGGCTTGAACAAATCGGCATAGCCGGTCTCGACCGGCGCACGTGCCGGCGCCATCGCAATCGTGGGGGCAGGACGCGGCGCGGCGATAGCCGATGAAGCTTCGAGCCTCCGCATGATTGCCGCGGCCTCGGCAAGGCGGCCATGCCGGGCCAGCCAGAGCGGGCTTTCCGGCACGTAGAGCCGCAGCACCCAGATGATCATGCTGGCGGCGGCGCCGATCAGCACCACCCAGCGCCAGCCATCGATGCCGTAGGGCGAGAGCGGCACCAGCCACCACGACAGCGCGGCGACGATCGGCACCGCCGAAAGCATCACCGCTTGGTTGATCGCAAAGGCCCGGCCGCGCATCCAGCTCGGCACCAGCTCGGTGATGTAGGCGTCGATGGTGATGACCTCGATGCCGATCCCGATTCCGGCGATGAAGCGCCACAGCAGCACGCCGCCAGGTGTGGTCTGGCACGCCATGATCACCGACGCCGCGCTGTAGAACAGCAGCGAATAAGTGAAGACGGCCTTGCGCCCGTAGCGATCGGCGAGGAAGCCGAGGCAGAAGGTGCCGATGAACAGGCCGGCGAAGGTCGCCGCGACGAAGGCGCCGATCCCGGAGAAGCCGAAGAAGGCCTGTGTCGTCGTGGTCATCAGCCCGCTGCGGACGAGACCCGGCGCGATATAGCCGGTGAAGAACAGATCGTAGATTTCGAAGCAGCCGCCGAGCGAGAGCAGGATCACCAGCCGCCAGCCGTAGCCGGAGGTGGGCAGCGCTTCGAGCCGCCGCGAAATCTCGTCCGGCCCGCTTGTCGTGTTGGCAAGATCGGCAACCGAGCTGAGTTCGACGGCGCTCATGATGGTCCTCCCCGAATGGTCCAACGGCCGCCTTTCTTGCGAAGGCGTGCCGGCTAGGCATGTTTGGCAGCTGGTAGCCAGAAATCCAGACGAACATATCGAAGCAATCGTTCGATATTTTCGATAGCGTCGTTCTGACGCGCTTGAAAGCGCGTTAGATCAGCAGCGTCGCCTCCCACGCGCCGCGCCCGACCTGTTCGGCGATCAGGGAGCGGATCAGCCGGCACATCTCCTCCATGACATAGGTCATCGGCCGGTTGCGCAAGCGGCAGAGATAGAGCGTGCGGCTCAGCCTGGGTTCGATCACCTCGCGTGCGACCAGCAAGCGCGCCTTCAATGGCTCGCTGACGAAATGCGTCGTCGCGATCGTGCAGCCGAGGCCCGCGGTCAAGGCACCGATCATCCCGCTGGTCGAATTGAGGTGCAGGATTGCATTGGCCTCCAGCCGCTTCAGCGGCACGGGGTCGTCCAGCAGGGCGCGGGCCGACAGCCCGTGCCGCAGCAGGATCAGCGGCAACTGGGCCACCTGCTCGAACGTGATCGGTCCCTTCTTGCCGATCAGCTTTTCGGTGCCGACGCAGAACATCTGCTCCTCCAGCACCGGCTCGGCGATCAGATCCTTCTCCGATGGCGGATTGTAGACCAGCGCGAGATCGACGTCGGAGCTCATCAAATGCAGCAGCGTCGCGCCGGAAAGACTCTCGGTCAGCGACAGCTTCAGGTTCGGATATTTCGCCAGCACGGTCCGCATCAGCGGCACGCCGATCGCCTTCATGCCGGAATTGGCCATGCCGATCGAGATCTCGCCGGCAATCGCACTGCCGCCTTCCTTGATCTCGCGCTCGGCCGCCGCCATCGCCCGCAGGATGATGCGGGCATGCTCGTAGAGCCGCTCGCCCGCCGCGGTCGGTTCCATGCCGCGCGGCTTGCGCTCGAACAGCGGCGTGGCGAATTCCGCCTCGAGATTGGCGATGTGGTGGCTGAGCGCGGATTGCGCGACATTGGCCTGATCCGCCGCCCGCGACAGGTTGCGTTGCTCGTAAACCGCGATGAAATAGCGAAGCTGGCGCGAATCCATTGGGGTTCTGCGTTCTAGAACGACGAATGCACTATTCGACAGATTATATTTTTCAGATAGCGTGCGGAAGCCTAACCTGCGCCGATCACAAAGCGTTTTCGAGCGGGGCCTGTCCCGCACTTGATGCGGGATGGGTACCGGTTCGCGTGAAGGAAACGCGTCTGAACAAGAGCGCAACGAGCACGGAGAAACCGATGACCGGGAGCGGACTGCCGCTGGAAGGCGTGAGGGTCGTCGAGATGACCCACATGGTGATGGGGCCGACCTGCGGGATGATCCTGGCGCAACTCGGCGCCGAGGTGATCAAGGTCGAACCCCCTGCGGGCGACAAGACCCGCTCGCTCGGCGGCATGGGCGTCTCGTTCTTCCCGCTGTTCAATCGCGGCAAGCGCAGCGTCGTGCTCGATTTCGCCAAGCCCGACGACCGCGACACGATGCACCGGCTGCTCGCCAGCGCCGACGTGTTCCTGGAGAATTTTCGTGATGGCCAGCTCGACAAGCAGGGTCTTGGGCCTGCGGAGCTGCGCGCGAAATATCCGCACCTGATCATCGCCGGCCACAAGGGCTTTCTCTCCGGCCCCTACGATCATCGCCCGGCGCTCGACGAGGTCGTGCAGATGATGTCGGGGCTCGCGGCGATGACCGGCACGCGCGACAAGCCGCAGCGCGTCGGCTCTTCCGCCAACGACATCATGGGCGGCATGTTCGGGGTGATCTCGATCCTCGCCGCGCTCTATCAGAAGCGTGGCGGCAACCGGAATGGCGCCGACATCCGCATCGGCCTGTTCGAGAACTGCCTGTTCCTGGTCGCCCAGCACATGGTCGAGTACGAGATGACCGGGCGCAAGCCGCGCTCGATGCCGGAGCGCGAGCATGCCTGGCCGATCTACGACATCTTCGATGCCGCCGGCGGCGACCGCATCTTCATCGGGGTCGTCACCGAAGGCCATTGGCAGAGCTTTTGCCGCGAGTTCGGTCTGACGGAATTCGCCGACGATCCGACGCTGCGCTCGACCACGGACCGCATCATGGCGCGCGACCGGATCATTCCGCGCGTCGCCGAGGTGATCAAAGGCTGGAACGTCGCCGACCTCTCGGCCAGGCTCGACGCGCTCAACATCTGCTTCTCGCCGATCAACCGGCCGGAGGATCTGCTGCAGGACCCGCATGTGCTGCGGCCCGGCGGGCTCGTCAATAATGTCAACGCCGACGGCAAGCCGTTCCGCGTTCCCGCGCTGCCGGTCGAATGGAACGGCAGCCATATCGGCGAAGGCCTGAAAGTGCCGGTGCTTGGCGCCGATACCGATGCGGTCCGCGCCGAACTCGCACAACAGAAGATTTCATCAACCGGAAACGCTGCGTGAGGCTGACATGACCCGCGTCCACGATATCTATCCCAACGACAAGGTGAGCTTGCGCGAGGTCGGCCTGCGCGACGGCCTGCAGCTCGTGAAGACATTTCCGTCCACCGCGGCGAAGCAGCGCTGGGTGCGCGACGAATATGCCGCCGGCGTCAGGCATTTCGAGGTCGGCTCGTTCCTGCCGGCCAAGACCTTTCCGCAATTCGTCGATGTCCGCGATGTCATCGCAACCATTGCCGCGCTGCCCGGCGCGCATGGTGTCGCGCTGGCGCTGAACGAGCGCGGCGTCAACGAAGCGTTGGCCTCCGGTGTCGCCGAGATCGCCTCGGTGGTGTCGGCGACCGAGGAGCACAGCCAGGCCAATGCCAACCGCTCGCGCGAGTCGGCGATCGAGAACATCAAGCGCCTTTGCGAGCTGCGCGACGCCAGCGCGCACAAGCCGCTGGTCAATGCCGCGATCTCGATGGGGCTGGGCTGCTCGATCGTGGGTGCGGTCGATCCGAAGGAGGTGCTGCGCCTCACCGAGAAGCTCTATGAGGTCGGCGTCGACATGGTCGCGATTGCCGATACCGTCGGCTATGCCGGGCCGAAGCAGGTCGGCGAGCTGGCGCGCGGCGCGGTGAAGATCGCAGGCTCCAAGCCGGTCTGCGTCCATCTGCACGACACCCGCGGCATGGGCATCGCGAATGCCTCCGCCGCGCTCGATGAAGGTGCCCGCGTTCTGGACGGCTCGCTCGGTGGCCTCGGCGGCTGCCCGTTCGCGCCGGGCGCAACCGGCAATGTCGTGTTCGAGGACCTCGTCTTCCTCTGCGAGAGCAAGGGATTTCCGACCGGCATCGATCTCGATCGCCTGGTCGAGGTGCGCGCGATCCTGAAATCCGAGATGCCGAACGAGCAGCTCTATGGCGGCCTCGCCCGTGCCGGCCTGCCGCGCGGCGCCAAGGCGAAGGTGGCGTAGCGTGACCTGTGGCCACGCATGGGCGTCGTTCTGATCAGTCGCGCGCGCGGCGGCTCGAGCTGAAATCCTCGATATCGGGCTGCACCGGGGATGTTTCGCGATAGGGCGGTACGATCAGCATCACGACCCGCCGTGTCCGGCCGGCCCTGCCGAGCAGCGTCGCCTGGGCATCAAACTCGGAGCGAAAAACGTCGGTTGCGCGCAAGGTCGTGCGCTCCATCCAGCTCAGGCAATCCGTCTGGTCGGCGAAGCACAATGCGGCCCAGCCGCGATCGAGCGTGGTCTTGCGCGGCAATCCCCAGGTGTACTGGTAAGCGAACGGCCGGGCATAGTGCGGATGGTCCGGACTGTAGAAGGCGGCAGCGAAAGCGAGCGCGTCGTCGCCGCTGACGGCGGCGAGCGGCGTCACGGCGGCGTCGCGCCACCGCGCGGTGAGCTCCGCCGCGGCGGCGTGATAGAAGTCGCGGCCTTCTTCATAGCCGCAAGCGTTGCGATAGAGGGCATGGATCGGAGCGCCGACGGTGACCGCGAGAATGGCGATCCCGGCCACCATGACGGTCAGGTTGACCGCGTAGAAGCGCTCGATCGGGTAGCTCGTTGCGCACACGATCAGAACCACGAACAGGAAGAGACCCTGTACCGCCCAGAGCGACGGCAGGTCGGTGCCGATCGCGAGCGAGACGGTCACCGGAAACAGGATGGTCCCGATTGCGACCAGCAGCAGCAGACGGAGCCCTGGGTTCATCGCGCGGAAATCGGCCGGCAGCCGCGCCAGCCGGGGGCCGGCAATGAACACCCAGGTCACCGCCGCGATCGCGAGCGCTGCGATCAGGCCCGTGATGAAGTAGGTGACTTCCCATAGCGCGGCGACATGATCGGCGCCGGCATGCGCGAGCGCATAGTCGAACGGCGTTGCGCCTGTGGTGGCGAGCCAGTGCAGATGCGGGCCAAGCACGAGCATGCCGGCCAGCGTCGAGATCCAGGGTGAGGCCGACAGCAGATAGCGGCGGCGATCCGGATGCAGCACGGCTGCGGAGACGAAGCTCGCGACCAGGAAGATCGAATAATATTTGCCGAGCATCGCCAGTGCGCACGCCGCGCCCGCCGCGATCGCCCAGCCGAGCTGCCTGGGCGCCTCGAACGCACGCAGGAAGCAGTAGGTCGCCAGCGGCCAGACCGCCAGCAGCACCGTGTTCGCATTGAAGCGCTGGGCGTGGAATTGATAGACCGGCAGCAGCATCAACAGCAGCAGCACGATCGCCCGCTTCTCGCCACGGACAAAGCGGCGGGCGATCAGGTCGACCGCCCACAGCGCCACGGCCGCGTTGACCATTGCCATCAGCTGCAGCGACCAGTCGGTCAGGGGGAAGATCGCCGTCCATCCCCGCGTGATCCAGCCCATCAACGGCGGATGCTTGGGGTATCCCCATGCGAGGTGCCGGCCGAGCGTCCAGGTCTCGAGCACGTCCGGATGCAGGCCGGCGCCGAGATAGGCGATGACGAGATACGCGGTCCAGATCGCGACAAAGAGGGCGAGCAGCAGCGGGATCGACCACCCGGTCTCGATCCCCTCCAGCCACGCGATGAAAGGACGACGCCACCGCGCCGGGTCCTTCTCCGACGCCGCAGCCATCGCCGAGAAATCTATGATCGAAAGCACCGTAAAACTACCGAATGAAAACAAACCCGAAGCACGTGCACCCTAGTGATGCAGCAATACGAACTCAACGACGAAGCCGGACGATGAGACGAAGGTCTTGGTCGACGCCGCCAACGCGCGATTTTTTCGACCCTGACATCGGCACCCGTCACACCGGCGCGGTCTCTGCCACGGTCACTTCCGCAGCCGGAAGCGCCGCCTCTTCGTCAATCGCTTCAGGAACAAGCGGCGGCGACTTGTACTCCGGAAACACACCGAATTCGCCGGCTACCTCCTGGAGCGGCTTCTGCTTGTCGGCCCAGTGCAGGGCCGTGTAGTCGAAACCGTGCACGATGGTGGGTTTGATGACTTCGAAATAGGGCGAGATGTCGAAGTCGCGCGGCATGTAGAGCGAGGAATCGCGGATGTGCAGTATCTCGCGACGCGCCTTGCGGCTGGCAGCACGCGTGATCTTGGGCAGGATCGGATAGCGCACGGCATCGAACGCCTGCGCGATCAGCGCCGAGCAGATGATCTTGGTCGGATCGCCGGAGCCGAACGCGATCATCCGGCGCCGCCAGCGCTGCGGGATCGGCAGCGGAAACAGGAAGCGCGCGAGATCGACGATGTTCTTGGTGTCGTAGCCGAAGCCGATGCGGTTGATGGCGTAGCGGCACACCGTGGTGCGGTCCTCGAAGGACAGCCCGACCGGGCGGCAGAGGCGGGTGTGATAGGACAGGTATTTCGACAGCGGCGCGGAGGTCACGCCTTCGCCGATATTGGCCTCGATCAGCACATGCTGTTCGCCGTCAGGCTCGAACGCGCCCTCGATCGGTCCAACGAAAAGCGCGGCATGCGACCAGGTCGATTGCGTGAGGTATTTGATGATGCCGGAAATCCGGTTGTTGCCCTCGACCAGCAGCACATCGCCGGGCTGCATGATGCCCCGCAGATGGTCCGGGTCGCTCGGCGTGAACGGCTCGTAACCGGGGACTTCCTTCTGCAGGTACCCCGCGATCCATTTACCGACGGTATCGAGCATTACGCCCATGGATTCCCCCCAGCGGTTCTACGACCGCTTCTGTTCACTTAATCATGGTCGCAAGCCGTTGCAATTTAGTTCATGCCATCGGCGGATCAATCATGATTGATTTACCGTGATGGTTGCTGCGGTCGGTGAGATGCGGCACAGTTCGCGAAGCGTTCCCATTCTCTGCAAGTCCCCGGAAACCATGCCAGAAGCTATGTCATGACAGCGACCCGCCGCGATTTCCTGTCGGCGTCCGCAGCTCTTGCGCTGGCGCCCGTGCTGGGCGGCCCGGTTGTCGCTGCGCCGCTGCCGCGCGAGGCCGACATCGTGGTGATCGGCGCGGGTGTCGCGGGCATTGCCGCGGCGCGACGGATCGCCGGCGCGAACCGCAAGGTGATCGTGGTGGAGGCGTCCGGCCAGGTCGGCGGCCGCTGCCAGACCGATGCATCGACCTTCGAGGTGCCGTTCGACCGCGGTGCGCGCTGGATGCACAATCCCGAAACCAATCCGATGATCCGGCTGGCGCGCTCCGCGGGCCTCGACATCGTCACGGCGCCGGCAGGGCAGAAGATCCGCATCGGCCGGCGCTACGCCCGCCCCGGCGAGACCGAGGAGTTTCTGGCGGCGCTGGTGCGCGCCAATCGCGCCATCGACGACGCCTCGCGCAAGGCCGATATCGCCTGCGCCGCGGCGATGCCGAAGGATCTCGGCGATTGGGCCGGTACCGCGGAATTCCTGCTCGGCGCCAATTTCAGCGGCAAGGATCTGAGGGACCTTTCGGCCGTCGACAAGGTGCGCGCGCAGGATCGCAACACCGCGATCGCCTGCCGGCAGGGGCTCGGCGCGCTGATCGCGAAGCTCGGCGAGCAGCTTCCGCTGGCGCTGTCGACACCCGCGCAGCGTATCCTCTGGAGCAATCGCGACGTGATGGTCGAGACGCCGTCCGGCAAGATCACGGCGCGCGCCGCCATCGTCACGGTGTCGAGCAACGTGCTCGCGAGCGGCAATATCAAGTTTGCGCCTGAGATCCCGAAGCGCACGCTCGACGCCGCCGCCAAGCTCGGACTCGGCAGCTATGATCGCATCGCGTTGCAGATCCCCGGCAATCCGCTCGGGCTGTCGCGCGACGACGTCATCATCGAGCAGAGCAATTCGACCAAGACGGCGCTGCTCTACGGCAATATCGCGGGCTCCTCGCTGTGCACGATCGACGTCGCAGGCTCGTTCGGCCGCGACCTGTCCGCGCAGGGCGAGAAGGCGATGTCGGCCTTCGCGGTGGAATGGCTGACCAAGCTCTATGGTAGCGAGGTCGGCGCTGCTGTGAAGAAGACCAGCGCGACGCGCTGGAATGCACAGCCCTTCATCCTTGGCGCGATGTCGGCCGCGATACCCGGTGCGCAATTTTCCCGCAGGATCCTGTCCGAGCCAATCGGCGCGATGTATCTCGCGGGCGAGGCCACGCACGAGACGCTGTGGGGCACGGTCGATGGCGCCTGGGAAAGCGGCGAGCGCGCCGCCGACGCCGCGCTGCGCAGGATCGGCGGGGTGAAGGATGCGACGCCGGAGCCCGCAGCGCCCGCCGCAAAACACAAGCGCCGCGCGCCGCGCTCTGCCGGGCCGATGAATTGATGGCTGTGTGAGATCAGGCAGCTTGGTGGAGTGTGGGTAGAACGCTGCCGCACGACAGATGTCGTCCCTGCGAACGCAGGGACCCATACTCCGCGGCCGTTGTTGTGTGAACGCAACTCGTCGCTCGAGCATCGCGTAACCATCACCATTCGTGGTTATGGGTCCCTGCGTTCGCAGGGACGACGGCGAGTCTGTGGCGCCACCTGAGTCGCCCATCCCCGTCGCCGTCGGGCAGCTCAGTGATTGGGGCGGCTTTTCTTCCCGTCATTCCGGGGCAGCCCGCAGGGCTGAGCCCGGAATCCATCGGGCCGCAAAGTGGTGGTGAAATGGATTCCGGGCTCGAAGCTGCGCGTCGCCCCGGAATGACAGGAACGGACAGCGTGCCCAGCCTCACACCGGCAGCTTCAGCTCCATCAGATCCTTGGCCACCACGATGCGGCCCTTGAAATTCGTCTTCACGTCCCGTGTCCAGTCGTCGTCGGTGACATCAGGGTCGTCGCCGGGGACGAAATGGCTCAGCACCAGTGTCTTCACGCCGGCGGCGGCTGCGATGCGGCCGACGTCTTCGGTCGAGGTGTGGCTGTCGAGCAGATGCTTCTTCAAGGTCGCGCCGTTCTTGGTCTTGGCGACCAGCCGATCGACCGCCGGAACGTACAGGCATTCGTGCACCAGCACGTCGGCGTCCCTGGCGAACTCGGCGAGCTTTGGATTGTAGGCGGTGTCGCTGGAGAACACGATCGTGCCGTCCGGGGTCTCGAACTTGTAGGCGAAATTGTCGACGATGGGCGGATGCGGCGTGCGGAACGCGGTGACGGTGACGTCAGGCGTCTTCAGCACCACGCCGTCGTCGGTGATGTCCTTGGCGATCAGCAGCTTGCGCGGATCGGGCCGGCCTTCGTCCGCGATCCGGGTCTCGACGTCGAACTTGTTCAGCTCCCAATATTCCTTGGTCATCGCCTCGATGCCCTTGGGGCCGAACGAATGGATCGGCGTCGAGAGGCCGGCCGCCCAGGCGTTGTAGAACAGATTGCCGTATTCCAGATTGTGATCGGAATGGTGGTGGCTGATGAAGATGTACTTCACCGAGGGGATCGGCACGCCGGCGTTGACCAGCTGCCGGCTGACGCCCATGCCGCAATCGATCACGAACGGCGTGTCGTTGACGACGACGAGATTGGCGGGGTTGGAGGCGCCGATGCCGACGCGGGGACCGCCCTTGGTGCCCAGGAACACGATGCGAGTGCGCGGCTTTGCACCCTGCGCGCGCACCGCAGGCGCCGCGAGCATGGCAGCGCTGCCGAGCGCCAGTTTCAATGCATTGCGGCGGTCGATCATCGGTTCTCTCCCTGACTGTTTTCTGGACCCTAGCCGCCGCGCAAAATGCCATCAAGCGCCGGCAGGCCGACGATGACGGCCGCTGCAATCAGCGCGTAGCAGATCGCGCGAAATACCTGCTCGCTAGCCTTGCCGAACAGCGACGCGCCAAACCAGACGCCGATGCCGTAGATCGGGCCGACGATCAGCGAGAACTTGACCGATTCGATCGTGATCAATCCGGTGAACCAGTAGCTGACCAGCGAGAAGAAATCCGAGGCGCCGAAAAACAGCACGATGTTGGCGCGCGAGATCACCGACGAGATCGGGCGTCCCAGCCAATAGGCGACGATCGGCGGGCCGCCGGTCTGCGCAAGGCCGCTGCAGAAGCCGGAGAGGCCGCCGACGCCGATCGAGAGCGCGGCGTGATCCTTGCCGTGATAGCGCCAGCCCGACAGCAGCAGCGCGAGCAGCGCCGCGACGAAGCAGGAGATGATCCAGCGCGTCGTCACCGGCTCGAGCACCGTCAGGAAATAGGTGCCGACGGGAACGCCGACCAGCGCGCCGGCGACCATCACCGCGGTCGCCTTGCGATCGGCATGGGTCCAGGCGTTCGGCAGCAGCGGCGCGGCGGCGACGAAGTCGATGATGAGCAGCAGCGCCGCCACCAGCCGCGGCGCCGCCACGCTGCTCGCCAGCGGCATGAAGATCAGCGCCGAGCCGAAGCCCGAGAAGCCGCGCGCCGTGCCCGACACGAACGCAATCGCGCAGATCGCAAGCGCGATGCTGGTCGAGATGTCGGAGGGGAGGAGGGTGAAAGAGGTCATGGGAGGATAGCGAGATCCAACTAGCTGGCCGGCAAATGGACTCAGACCCGTCATCCTGAGGTGCGAGCGGAGCGAGCCTCGAAGGATGAATCGGCAACAGCTGGGCCGTCGACCCTTCGAGACGGCCGCTGCGCGGCCTCCTCAGGGTGACGGTGATGGGTCCGCGTACGTTCCCGACCCGCGTTCCCGAGCGAGGGAGGGAACGCAGCAGCGGAACACGCGGCCCGATCACGCGCGCAGCGTGCCGCCGGTCTTCTTGGTCACTTCGGCGACGACCTTGGCGGCGACGGCGTCGATCTCCTGGTCGGTCATCGTCTTCTCGCGCGGCTGGATCGTCACGGCGATCGCGATCGACTTCTTGTCGGGATCGATGCCCTTGCCTTCATAGACGTCGAACACGGTGACGCCGGTGATCAACTTCTTGTCGACATTCTGCGCCGCGCGGACGATGTCGCCGGCCTTGACGCTGCGATCGACGATGAAGGCGAAGTCGCGTGATACCGGCTGGAAGGCCGAGAGCTCCAACACCGGCTTGGCGCGGGTCGCCTTCTGCTTGCCTTCCGGGATCCGCTCGAGGATCACCTCGAACACGATCATCGGACCATCGGCGCCGAGCGCCTCGGCCGCACGCGGATGCAGCTCGCCGAAAGTGCCGAGCACGTTCTGCGGGCCGATCTGGATGGTGCCGGAACGTCCCGGATGCAGCCAGGCAGGACCGCCCGGCACGATCTGCAGCGCCTGCATCGGCGCGCCGGCGGCCGCCAGCACGGCGAAGGCGTCGGCCTTGGCATCCATCGCATCGGCCATGGCTGAGCCGATCCAGTGCCGCCCGATCCCCTTCGACGAGGCGTAGCCATGGCGTACGCCGGAGGCGGCCACGAGCTGATCCTCCGGCCTGTCGCCGCGGAACACCTGGCCGACCTCGAACAGCGCGACGTCGGGATAGCCGCGGTTGATGTTGGCCTGTGCCGCCGCAACGAGGCCGGGCAGCAGGCTCGGCCGCATGTCGGAGAGGTCGGCCGCGATCGGGTTGGCGAGCACGAGCTCGCTTTGGCCGCCGCCGAACAGCTTTGCCGCGTCGTTGGTGATGAACGACCAGGTCACGGCTTCCACCAGGCCGCGGACGCCGAGCGCGCGCTTGGCGCGGCGGGTGCGCTGCTGCATCGGCGTCAGCACCGGCTTGCGCGGCTCCTCGCCACGATCGAACGGCGTCATCGGCACCTTGTCGACGCCGACGATGCGCACGATCTCCTCGACGATGTCGGCCTTGCCCTGCACATCGGTGCGCCAGGACGGGATCGCGATCTTCACGACAGGGCCGTTGCCGGCCAGCATGAAGCCGAGCCGGGTCAGGATCAGCTTCACCTCGACCAGCGGCACCTCGATGCCGGCGAGGCGCTTGACCTCGCTGAGCGGGAAATCGACCACGCGATCCTCGCCGAACTGCTTGCCGACCACGACGTTCTCGGACGGCGTGCCGCCGCACAGCTCCAGCACCAGCTTGGTCGCGAGCTCGAGCCCGGGCACCATGAAGGCCGGATCGACGCCGCGCTCGAAGCGGTAGCGCGCATCCGAATTGATGCCGAGCTTGCGGCCGGTATGCGCGATGTTGATCTCGTTCCACAGCGCCGATTCGATCAGCACGTCAGTCGTGTTGTCGTCGCAGCCCGAGGCCTCGCCGCCCATGATGCCGGCGAGCGATTCGACGCCGTGCTCGTCCGCGATCACGCAGACATTGCTGTCGAGCGTGTAGGTGCGGCCGTCGAGCGCGAGCAGGGTCTCGCCGTCCTTGGCGCGGCGGACGCTGAGGTTGCCCTTGACCTTCTTGGCGTCGAACACGTGCAGCGGACGCGCGCGGTCGTAGGTCATGAAGTTGGTGATGTCGACCAGCGCGTTGATCGGGCGCAGGCCGATCGAGGTCAGCCGCTTCTGCAGCCATTCCGGCGACGGCCCGTTCTTGACGCCGCGCACCAGCCGCAGCGCGAAGCCCGGACACAGCGTGGCGTCTTCCACCTTCACCTGAACCGGGCAGGGGAATTCGCCCTTGATCGGCCTGATGCCGGGATCCTTGAATTTACCCATGTCGGCGGCGGAGAGATCGCGCGCGATGCCGTGCACGCCGGTGCAGTCCTGCCGGTTCGGCGTCAAATTGATCTCGATGACGGGATCGCCGAGCCCGGCCCAGTCGGCATAGCCCTTGCCGAGCGGCGCGTCGGCCGGCAGCTCCATGATGCCGTCGTGGTCTTCCGAGATCTGCAATTCGGCCGCCGAGCACAACATGCCGCGGCTCTCGACGCCGCGGATGGTGCCGACGCCCAGCGTGATGTCTTTGCCCGGGATGTAGGTGCCGGGCGGCGAGAATACGCTGATCAGCCCGGCACGCGCATTCGGCGCACCGCACACCACCTGCACCGGCGCACCGCCGTCGCCGGTGTCGACCACGCAGACGCGCAGCCGGTCGGCATTCGGATGCTGCTCGGCCGAGATCACGCGCGCGATGGTGAACGGCGCGAGCGCCTTCGCCTTGTCCTCGATGTTCTCGACCTCGAGCCCGATCATGGTGAGCTTGTCGGCGAGCTTGTCGAGCGGCTCGTCAGTCTCGAGATGTTCCTTCAGCCAGGAGAGGGTGAACTTCACGGCTGCATGCCTCGGTTCTTGTTGGTGTTGACTAGATTATCTTGGTCGCTCGTTTCGCAATGTCGCGCTCACGCGCGGACGTCACGTGCTGAGCCCGCCAGCGATGGTCGGGATGTCGAGCGGCTTGAAGCCGTAGTGGTTGAGCCAGCGGATGTCGTTCTCGAACAGCTGGCGGAGATCGGCGATGCCGTATTTCAGCATCGCGATGCGGTCGATGCCCATGCCCCAGGCAAAGCCCTGGTAGACGTCGGGATCGATGCCGCAGGCGCGCAGCACGTTCGGGTGCACCATGCCGCAGCCGAGGATCTCCATCCAGTCCTCGCCCTCGCCGAAGCGGATCTCGCCCTTGTCGCGGCGGCACTGGATGTCGACCTCGAGCGACGGCTCGGTGAACGGGAAGAACGACGGCCGGAATCGCATGTTGATGTGGTCGACCTCGAAGAACGCCTTGCAGAACTCGTGCAAGATCCATTTGAGGTGACCGAGATGCGGGCCCTTGTCGATCACGAGGCCCTCGACCTGGTGGAATTGCGGCGTGTGGGTCGCATCGGAGTCGATGCGATAGGTGCGGCCCGGGCAGATCACGCGGATCGGCGGCTTCTGGGTCAGCATGGTTCGCACCTGCACCGGCGAGGTGTGGGTCCGCAGCAGCATGCGCGAGCCGTCCTCCTTCGGATTGAAGAAGAAGGTGTCGTGCATCTCGCGCGCGGGATGGCCCTCGGGGAAATTCAGCTTGGTGAAGTTGTAGTCGTCGGTCTCGATGTCGGGACCTTCCGCGACCGCAAAGCCCATGTCGGCGAAGATCGTGGTGAGCTCGTCCCACACCTGGCTCAGCGGATGGATGCGGCCGGTCTCGGCCGGCGTCTCGCGCAGCGGTAGCGTGACGTCGATGGTCTCGGCGGCGAGGCGCGCGTCGAGCGCGGCCGCCTTCAGCACGTCGCGCCTGGCTGCGAGCGCCTGCGTCACCGCATCCTTGGCGAGGTTGATCCTGGCGCCCTCGGTCTTGCGCTCCTCCGGCGACATTTTTCCAAGGGTCGCAAGGAGCGCCGAGATCGAGCCCTTCTTGCCGAGCGCCGAGACGCGCACCGCCTCGAGGGCGGCCTCGTCAGCGGCCGAGGCGATCTGGTCGAGGATGGATGTTTCAAGCGTTGCGAGGTCGGACACGGTCAATTCCTGCGCTGAGCATGATCCGGTGGGAAGAACCGGCTTCCGAACCATGCGCCAAAATTCGGCTGGGTTGTCGCCGCCCGAAGGCCCAAACGTCAAGCAAAAAGCCGGTCATTTCGGGCTTGTGGCCGACTGCATTGAACCCCCCGCGGAGGTCAGGCTACCCAAGGGGAGTTCAAGGAGACCCACGCGATGTTGCTGCGATCTTGCCTGGCCGTGCCGGCGGTCCTGTTCATGCTCGGCACGGCGTATGCCGCGACCGAGGAATGTCCCGCCAAATCGACCCAGATGGACGACATCATCGCGGTGCTGGAGAAGGCACCGAGCTGCAACCGCGCGATGAAGATCTTCGAGGCGTGCGAATACGGCGCCAGCGGAGACGTCCAGTTCGGTGCCGTGGTCGAGAAGAAATGCGAGGCGGACTTCCTGTCCGGCCTCAAGGGCGCGCCGAAGCGGGCGTATCAGCACGAGATGCAGGTCTGCGACCGCAAGTACCGGAATGAATCCGGCACCATGTACATCTCGTTTACGGCGTTCTGCCGGGCGCAGGTCGCCCAGCGCTATTCGCAGAAGGCGCTGAAAGCGGGCCAGAAGGCCCGCTAGGATCAGGCGGCCAGCGCGGCCTTGGCCTTCTCGGCGATCGCCTGGAACGCAACCGGCTCGTGGATCGCGAGATCCGACAGCACCTTGCGGTCGACCACGACGCCCGACTTGGAGAGGCCGTTGATAAACACGCTGTAGGTCATGCCGAACGGACGGACTGCGGCATTGATGCGCTGGATCCAGAGCGCGCGGAAGGTGCGCTTCTTGCGCTTGCGGTCGCGGAAGGCGTACTGGCCGGCCTTCTCGACGGCCTGCTTGGCGGTCCGGATGGTGTTCTTGCGGCGGCCGTAATAGCCCTTGGCGGCCTTGAAGACTTTCTTGTGCTTGGCGTGAGAGGTCACACCGCGTTTGACGCGAGACATGACGGAAATCCTTGAGATCTAGAAGAAGTGACGGGGCGCCGCGCCAGGCGCGGCCGGGTTCAAGCAGATGAGCGCGATCAGGCGTTCGGCAAGAAGTACTTCTTGACGTTGTCGCCGTCGGTCTTGAACAGCACGCGGGTGCCGCGGAGCTGACGGATCTGCTTCTTCGTCCGCTTGATCATGCCGTGGCGCTTGCCGCGCTGGGCGTGCATGACTTTGCCAGTGGCAGTCACCTTGAAGCGCTTTTTAGCGCCCGACTTGGTCTTCAACTTGGGCATTTAGCTCTCCTGTCGCCCAACACGAATATCGCCCAAAGAGGCGTTCGGCCGGCTAAAATGCTCGTTAGAGCGTTGAAAGTGCTGTGGTTTTTTCCGAATTGAAAGAACCTGCACTGAACGTCGCCACGGCAGCCCTTGATCAGCCGGGCGGCGAAGGCCCGGCTTATGACAGAGGATCGGCGATTTTGCAACGTTTCAGGTAGCTAAACTACGGGAGCCCCCCAGACACGAAACGGCCCGCCAGAGGGTCTGACGGGCTGCTCCATTTTCAGCAAAGCGACGAATTCGAATTAGCGCGGCGCCAGCACCATCACGACCTGGCGGCCTTCGAACCTCGCGTCCTGCTCGACCTTGGCGAACTCGGCAACGTCGGCCTTCACCTTGTCCAAGAGCTTGGTGCCGATCTCCTGGTGCGCCATCTCACGACCGCGGTAGCGCAAGGTGATCTTGACCTTGTCGCCTTCCTCGAAGAAGCGCTGCATCGCGCGCATCTTCACGTCGTAGTCGTGATCGTCGATCATCGGGCGGAGCTTGATCTCCTTGATCTCGACGACCTTCTGCTTCTTGCGAGCTTCGGCGGCCTTCTTCTGCGCGGAATATTTGTACTTGCCGTAGTCCATGATCTTGCAGACCGGGGGACTGACGTTCGGCGAAATCTCGACGAGATCCATGCCGGCTTCCATGGCCATCTTGATGGCCACCATGGTTTCGACGGTGCCCTGGTTGACACCATCTGAATCAATCAGCTGGATCTGCGCGTTGCGAATCTCATCATTGGTGCGCGGCCCGTCTTTTGCGACTGTGGGCGGGGCTCTATTGGGACGGCGAATGGGTAACTCTCCAAAGTTGTGAAAGGGAAGGCGGATATTTTGAAGCAAGACGCTGCGACGGGCAAGCGAACTCGCTCTTTTACGCGGCAAAACCGTCAATTGCGAGGCATTTTGGCCACGCCCGGCACATATAGCGGGCGCGCCTGCTCTGCAAGGCGGGCCTGCTGCCGTTGACCGCTGCCGCGCGACGATTGAAAAGCAGGTCTCTGACACGCGAGTGACCAAACCATGAGCCAAACCGCCGCATTCGAGCAGGAACCCGCCTTCATCGAGGTCGGCGAGGGCCTTGGGGCGCGCCGGATCGCGGTGCGCGCCCGTCCAGGCGGCGGCCCCGGCAGCGCAAGTGGCGCGCCGGGCAGCACAAGTGGTGCGCCAGGGCTGTTCTGGCTTGGCGGCTTCAAGTCCGACATGACCGGCACCAAAGCGATCGCGCTCGATGCTTGGGCCGCCGAGCATGGCCGCAGCTCGGTCAGGTTCGACTATTCCGGCCATGGCGAATCCGCGGGCGACTTCGCCGACGGCACGATCGGCCGCTGGCTCGAGGAGAGCGTCGCCGTCTTCTCGCAATTCTGCCGCGGGCCGCAGGTCGTGATCGGGTCCTCGATGGGCGGCTGGATGGCGCTGCTGTTGGCGCGTGAGATTGCCAGACGTGGCAATGCGGGCGGCGGCGGCAAAGCCCAGCTCGCCGGCCTCGTGCTGATCGCGCCGGCGCCCGACTTCACCGAGGAATTGATGTGGAAGGGCTTCTCGCCGGAGATCCGCGCCGAGATCGAGACCAAGGGCGTCTGGCTCAGGCCGTCCGAATATGGCGACGGCTCGCCCTATCCGATCACCCGCAATCTGATCGAGGAGGGCCGCAACCATTTGCTGCTCGGCAGCCAGATCGACGTCGGCTGTCCGGTGCGCATCCTGCAGGGCGCGCAGGATCCCGACGTGCCGTGGAAGCACGCGTTCGCGCTGGTGCATCGGCTGCCGGCCGAGGACGTGGTGCTGACCATGATCCAGGACGGCGACCACCGCCTGTCGCGCCCGCAGGACATCGCGCGGATCATCGCCGCGGTGGCGGAGATTTAGCCACGCCGCCGCCCTTCGAGGGCCGCTGAAGAAGCGGCCACCTCCAGCGACAATGGCTTCGCCGTTGCGCGGGGGTGACGGCTACGGAAACAGGCGTCATCCTGAGGTGCGAGCGAAGCGAGCCTCGAAGGATGGCCACACGCACCGGGGAGAAACGCAATGGATACAACAAGCATGCTACGCGCGTTCTGCGACGCGGTCGAACAGCGCAACGGCAAGGCCTTCGCAAGCCTCTTCACCGAGGACGGCGTCTATCACGACGTGTTCTACGGTGCGTTCGAGGGCCACTCCAAAATCGCCGAGATGATCGACGACTGGTTCTACCGGACCGCGACCGATTTCCGCTGGGTCATGCATGATCCGATCACTGACGGCGCGACGCTCTACGCGCGCTACACGTTCAGCTACCGCTCGACCTTGCCGGAAGCCAAGGGGGCGCGTGCGATGTTCGAGGGCGTCGCGATCATGCGGCTGCGCGACGGCAAGATCACGGAGTACCACGAGGTCGCCAACACCGCGCCGGCCTTCGTCGATCTGAACTTCGCGCCGGAGCGGATCGCCAAGATCGTCGGCAAGCAGGGCGCTGCGCTGAGGGCCCGGCCGGAGATGAAGCGGCATTTGGATTGATCGAAGCCTCAATTTCTCTGTCGTCATTCCGGGATGCGCCGATAGGCGCAGGCCCGGAATCCATAACCACGATCGTGAGTATGGATTCCGGGCTCGCGCCAAGGGGCGCGCCCCGGAATGACGACAGTGGAGAAAGACCTACGGCGGCGGCGGATTGGTCATCGGCTTGCGCTGGGCGAGCGCCGCCACGGTCGACGTGCCGATCGGGCCGTTCTCGTCATAGAGCCAGCATTCACCGATCGCGATGCCGTCGGTGGCGTGATGGTTGACGACCTCGAAGCCGATCCAGTTGCTCACCGGCAAACGGTGCAGATAGATCGTGACGTCGCTGTTGATGTAGCCGAGGCCCTGGTCGCCGGCGTTTGCGAACGGGCTGGCGAAATCCGCGCCGGTCGCGACATGGACGAACGGCGTCATCTTCACGCCTGCGACGAGCTCGCGGACTTCGCTCATCCAGAGCCGGCGCTCGCCGAGCGAACCCATATGGCCGATGATCGGCCGCGTCTCCCACTTGCCGTTCATGCCGAGCCTCGGATCGGCGGGCCTCGGAATCTCCGCGGGCGCCGGCACCTTCCAGTTCGGCGGCGACCACACATTGCCGGGCGCATCTTCCGTCCTGCGCAACAACTGGCAGGAGCGCGCGCCATGCTGGTGCCGCCCGAGACAAACTCGGCCTCGATCACCTTGATGCGGAGCCCATCGCGCACGAGCTTGGTCGTCACCTCGACCGGTGTCGTGATGTTGGGCAGCCGAAACATGTCGACCGTGAGCCGTGCCGGGACGAAATCGTCGGAGCCGTGGCGCTCCTCGATGACGAAGCCGAGCAGGCCGATCACGACGCGGCCGTGCATCGATTCCGGGCTCCACGGTCCGTTCGCAACTGACGTCGGCATGAAGCCGTCGCCATGTCTGGTGAAGAAGGGCTGGTTTGTCATGGTTGTCGACCATGACGGGAACGGCGCGATGAAATCAAGAGGCGGCTGCCGCGCGCCATTCCTGCTGCACCGTGACGTCGGGCTCGCCGCCGGCCCGTGACGCCAGCGCCCCGAACGCATCGCGGGCGATCAGTTGCGACAGCGCCCACACCGCCGCGCCGCGCACCAGCGGGCTTGCATCGTCGAGCAGGCGCCGCGCCTCGCCGGCAAGGTTTGCGTCGCCGGAATTGCCGATCGCGATCAGCACATTGCGGATGAAGCGGTCGCGGCCGATGCGCTTGACCGGTGATTTCGTGAACAGCGCACGAAACGCCGCATCGTCGAGCCGCGCAAGATCGGCGAGCGCGGGCGCGCGCAACACGTCGCGCGCCGCAAGCTTCTGCTCGCGTCCCGCAATCGCGAACTTGTTCCATGGACACACCGCGAGGCAGTCGTCGCAGCCATAGATGCGGTTGCCGATGGCCTTGCGGAATTCGTGCGGGATCGGGCCCTTGTTCTCGATCGTCAGATACGAGATGCAGCGCCGCGCATCGAGTTTGTAGGGTGCGGGAAACGCCGCGGTCGGGCAGATGTCCTGGCAGGCGCGGCAGCTGCCGCAATGATCCGCTTCGCCCTCGTCGCGCGGCAGCTCGGTGGCGGAATAGATCGCGCCGAGAAACAGCCACGAGCCGAATTCGCGCGACACCAGATTGGTGTGCTTGCCCTGCCAGCCGATGCCTGCGGCTTGCGCCAGCGGCTTCTCCATGACCGCGGCGGTGTCGACGAACACTTTCACTTCGTCGCCGGTCATGGCGGCGAGCCAGCGCGCCAGAATCTTCAGCCGCTTCTTGATCACGTCGTGATAGTCGTCGCCCTGTGCATAGACCGAGATCGCGCCATGCGATCGGCGCGCGAGAATATCGAGCGGATTGTCGTCGGGTCCGTAATTGACGCCGAGCATGATGATCGAGCGCACGCCGCCCCACAGCACGCGCGGCTCAGTGCGCCGCTCCGGCTTGGCCGCGAGCCAGTCCATGTCGCCATGGCCGCCGGAGCCGAGGAATTCCAAAAAATACTGTCCGGCCTCGCGCGTCGCATCAGGATCGGTGAAGCCGATGGCATCGAAGCCGAGCGCGCGCGCCTCGCGCCCAAGGGCGGCCTTGAGATCGGACGGAGAGAGCCTGACCGCCTGGTTCAGAAGTCGAGGTCGACATAGGTGCGCGACGCCGGCACCCCCGCCAGCCATTCGCTGAGCAGCGGGCGGAACGACGGGCGGGATTTCACCCGCGCGTACCACGCCTTTGCCGCGTCGTCCTCGCTCCATGGCACGTCGCCCAGATAGTCGATCGCCGAGAGGTGCGCCGCGGCGGCGAGATCCGCGTAGGTGAGGCGGTCACCGGCGAGATAGTTCCGCGTCTTCGCCAGCCAGCCGATATAGTTCAGATGATAGCGCACATTGACCTTGGCGGCGCGCATGATGTCGGGGGCGGGCGGGCCGCCGCCATTGTCCTCGCTCATGAAGCGCTTGTAGATCCGCTCGGTCACCAGCGGGTTGGAGGCTTCCTCGAAGAATTTCTCGTTGAACCACGCCATCAGCCGGCGCACCTCGACGCGCTCGGCCGTTGAGGTCGGCAGCAGCCGACGTTCGCCGGCATCGAGGCCGTGCGTCTCGTCGACATATTCGGCGATCACGGGAGCCCCCGGAATCGGCGGAAAGCCCTCGGCGATCAGGACCGGCGTGTTGGCCGCCGGATTGAGCGCCAGGAACGCCTCGCGCCGCTCCCAGACCCGTTCCTCCACCAGGCGCAGATCGAGGCCATACTCGCCGAGCACGAGGCGAATGAAGCGCGAATGCGGGCAGAACGGATGGTGATACAGCGTATACATGAAGCCCTTGGTAGTGTCGTGGCGCTTAAGAAACCATCAACCTGTGTGACCTGAACCTGTGATTTGGCCAGACCAGTTCCGCTCGTCTCTATGTCGCGTCGGCACGCAAACCGGTAGCCACCCCCGCAGATGGTGCGGGTCACAAAAACGCTATAGCCCAGCAAATCGGCCGGGTAACCCATTGTTTGACGATTCTTTGCGATTGCGGCCTATGTGCGAATAAGCGAGAAGAATTCGGTTTTCCACACAGGGCAGATCAGATCATGATGACGGATATGCTGCGGGCGGTGATTCTCGGCATCGTCGAAGGCGTCACAGAGTTCCTGCCGGTTTCTTCGACAGGCCACCTGCTGCTCGCGGAACGCTTCTTCAATCTCGGCGAAGGCAATTTCTGGAAGAGTTTCGCGATCCTGATTCAGCTCGGTGCGATCCTTGCGATCCTCGTGCTCTACTTCACCAGATTGTGGCGCGTCGCGCTCGGCATGTTCTCCAATCCCGACGACCGCCGCTTCGTCATCGGCGTGTTGGTGGCGTTCCTGCCTGCCGTCGTGATCGGCCTGATCGCCGGCAAATACATCAAGGAATTCCTGTTCAATCCGTGGGTGGTCTGCTTCACGCTGATCGTCGGCGGCGCCGTCCTGCTCTGGGTCGATCAGCTCGATCTCAAAGTGTACGAGGACGACGCGACCCGGTTCCCGCTGCTGATGTATTTCTGGATCGGCGTCGCGCAGTGCCTGGCAATGATCCCGGGCGTGTCGCGCTCCGGCGCCAGCATCGTCGCGGCGATGCTGCTCGGCGCCGACAAGCGCTCGGCGGCAGAGTTCTCGTTCTTCCTTGCGATCCCGACCATGGTCGGCGCGTTCGCCTATGATTTCTACAAGAATCGCGCCGACTTCACATCGGACAATCTCAGCGTCATCGCGGTCGGCTTCGTGGTGTCGTTCATCACCGCGATGATCGTGGTGCGGGCATTCCTCAACTTCGTCACCCGCCGCGGCTTCACCTTCTTTGCCTGGTGGCGCGTGATCGTCGGCACGCTCGGCCTGATCGCGCTGGCGATGGGACGGTAAAGGCTGACGGACGCTGATTTACCTCGCCCCGCCTGCGAGAGAGATCGGAACTCAAGCGCAGCGTGAATTTCCATCCATCATCACCCTGAGGTGGCCGCTTCTTTAGCGGCCCTCGAAGGGTCGACGGCCCAACTGTGGCCGATTCATCCTTCGAGGCTCGCTGCGCTCGCACCTCCAGCCACAAAGGCGAAGCCTTTGCGCCGGGATGACGGGGAGTTGGGGAGCGCCGCCTACGCGCTCTTCTTCTGGAACTGCCCCGTCGCGCGGAAGCGCCAGAGATATTGCGGGGCGATCGCTTCCATCGAATCGGGCGTGATGCCGAGACCCGCGAAAGTGAGACCGGCGGCCTTGGCGGCGTCGGACACGACGTTGTCCGAGCGCAGCATCGCGACCTGGTCAGGGGTCAGTGTGAACGGCCCCGGCGCGAATTGCAGGACATATGACTGCAGCTTGGCGAGGCCGAACGGCAGCGGCGCCAGCATGCGGTCGCGCTGGGTGATCTGAAGGATGATCTGCATCACCTCGCGCATGGTCAGCACTTCCGGGCCGCCGAGCTCGTAGGTCCCGCCCGGCTTCGCCTTGCCGTCCACGGCATCGGCCACGGCGTCCGCGGCGTCGGCGACATAGGCCGGCTGCACCTTGTTGAGGCCGCCGCCGACCAGCGGCAGCACCGGCGACATCCGCGCCAGCGCCGCAAAGCGGTTGGTGAACTGATCCTCGGGCCCGAACAGCAGCGACGGGCGCATCACGATGGACGACGGCAGGGCCGCCTGCACCGCCTGCTCGCCTTCCGCCTTGGCGCGGTAATAACCCGACAGCGAATCCTTATCGGCCCCGATGGCCGAGACATGGACCATCCGGGCGCCATTCGCGGCTGCCGCCCTGGCAATGGTCTCGGCGCCCTTCACCTGCACGGCGTCAAAGCTCTGCCCGCCGCCCTCGGCCAGGATGCCGACCAGGTTGATGGCGATATGCGAATCACGCATCGCCGCCTCGACCGAGGCCGGGTAGCGCACATTGGCCTGGACGGCATGAATCTGCCCGACGCGGCCGAGCGGCTGCAGATGGCCGGCCAGTTCGGGCCGCCGCACCGCGACTCGCACGCGGTATTCGCGCTTGCAGAGCGCCCGGACCACGTTCCGTCCCAGAAAACCCGATCCGCCGAAGACCGTGACGAGCGTTTCCAGGTTCGATGCCATGAGGTCCATTCCTGCCGGATTCGAGAGCGATTGGGCGTATTTAGCGCTTCTCGCGATACGCCATCAGCCCAATCCTGTACAGGCTATTTGAATTTCCAATCGCGAATTTGACAAGCGCGTAACCGATCCTTACTAAGCCGCTCCACATGCCCAGGTGGCGGAATTGGTAGACGCGCTGGCTTCAGGTGCCAGTGGCTTAACGGCCGTGAAGGTTCGAGTCCTTTCCTGGGCACCACCCCCTTTTTAAGCGATTGAAATCGCTCAGCATCCGCGGGGCGGGTGCGGCGAAGCCGTGACCCGCCGGGGGCGCGGCGCGACGGCGATCATTCGCTTCGTTCTGTGCGCCGAATCCCCGATTTGGAGTGACTGGTTTCCCGCCTAGCGTTGAGGAAAATCAGACTATGCCTCGATCAGGGGCAGGCACACCGTGAAGCCCTTCCCGTTGGGCTTCGAGCCACACCAAGCGTTTCATTGCCGACTTCTTTAGCGAGGCAGAAAGCTCAAGGTGCAATGCCCGAAATTCGGCGCGGCTGATCCAGCTATTCAGTTCGCGCAAACTGAGTTCGGCCGCATCGGCCTCAGTTTGCGGTGATCGCGACCGTTTGCGCATTTTCCAGCGTCAGGCGAGACGGACATAATCTTGTTCGATCCAAAAGGAGTGCATGTAGCTTGGCTCCTGGACGACCTCGCCGACTTCGAGCTCGACCAGGCGTCCCTTGAGATCGACGATCGGAAAATGACGGCCGAGGCACCTCATGAATAGTGCCCGCGTTTCGATGTCTTCCGGCAGCGCCTCCGGAATTGCCACGATTCAACCCTATCCCCATTCCAACGCCCGCCCGTCACACCACCCGCCGCCCCGCCCGCCGCGCGATCGGCCGCTGCACAAAATACATCGCGATCAGCGAGATCATCGAGCTCGCTACGACGACGTAGCCGATCCGGTCGAAATGCAGCAGCGAGCCGTCCGCATTCTCGGCGACGATCGCGGCTGCAGCCACCGAGCCGAGCCCGCCCGACAACTGCTGCACCGACGCGCTGATGGCGCTGAACGAGCCGCGCTGGCTGGCGTCGGGAATCGCCGACATCAGCGCCTGCGACGGGATCATGCGCGAGAAGATGCCGACGAACATCAGCACATTGACGATGATCGCGGTCAGCAGCGAGACATGGCCGAGATGGGTGTAGATCAGCACCATGATGGCCGACACCACGCAGCCGAAGATGAAGGTCGGATATTTGCCGAACGCATCGCTGGCGCGGCCGACCAGCGGCCCCATCAGGATGCTGAACAGGCCGGAGACGAGATAGATCGTCGGCAGATGGACGATATCGATGCCGAGATTGTGCACGGTGAAGGCGCTGCCGAACGGCATCAGCATGAAGCCGCCGGTCGCCAGCAGCGTCGTGACCAAAAAGGCCAGCGTGTAGCGCGGCTGCGCCACGGTTGCGATCAAATGCTGGAACGGGTTGCTGTCGTGCTGCAGCTTGAGATGCCCGTCGACCGGCTCCATCACCAGCGCGATGGTGGCGATCGCCGCGATCGACAGGCCGACGATGGCCACGAAGCAGATGTGCCAGTTCCAACGATTGGCCAGGAAAAGTCCAGCGGGCACGCCGAGCACCTGGCTCGCGGCGAACGCGGTCTGGATGAAGCCCATCACCCGGCCGCGCAGATGCAGCGGAAACAGGTCGGTGACGATGGCGAGCACGACCGAGCCGATCACCCCGCCGAACAGGCCGGTGACGATGCGGCCGAGCAGCAGCACGTGGAAATTCTGCGCCAGCGCGCACAGCACGGTGCCGAAGGTGAAGCCGACATAGAAGAACAGCAGCATCCGCTTGCGGTCGAAACGATCGGCAAAGCCGGCGGCGAGGATGCCGGAAATGCCTGCCGCGAACGCGTAGGCCGAGACCGCGACGCCGAACTGCCCGGCCGTGATGTTGAGCGACGGCATCAGGATGGCGCCAAGCGGCGACATGATGACGAAGTCGAGGATCAGGGTGAACTGCGTGAACGCAAGCAGCGCGATCAGGAACGATTGATAGCGCGAAAAGCCGCGTTCCTGCGGCTCGTCGATCGGCGCGGCGATGGTCTGTTCCGACATAAGGCTCATTTCATTGCGAAGCGGGTCCGGGCTGGCAACAGATAGGGAGGGTGCGGTCGGATTTCATGGGGCGCGCGGGCAACAGTTCCATCGAAATTGAGCGCGTAGCGACAATGACTTGGCCGCGCACCCCACGTCGAGTGCTGCGAGAATATGGGGGCTGCAGCGCACCCGGCGCGCACGGCAATTGTTTCCGGTTGTGTCGGTCGATAACTGCAACGAGTGAGTGGTGTACTTCACAACCTCGGAAGCGTACGCACGTCAAGGATGTGAATCGCGATGATACATCTCATGGTTCCGTCTGTGGCGATCGCGCAACAGATCGCTGCAAATCGTCTCAAGCTTGAACGGAGCGGATCAGCCGACGCTGAGAGCGGGGCAGGGGGGCACAGGTGGCGTGAGGCCGGGGGTCGGGTTCGCGCCGAGGTTGGAGTAAGGGCATGGTTTCATCGCGGCTCGCGGCGATCCTGTCGTGCACTTTCGGTGGCGGCTGTCTTCTATCGGTGTCGCAGGCGTTTGCCGCCTGCGACAGTCTTGCGCCGGCGAGCGGTCAGACGGTGACCTGCTCGACCACGGCGCCGAATCCCTCGCCCGCTGGCGTGCAAGCCGCAGCCGGCAGCTCGAACGTCACCGTGAACGTGCTGCAGGGCGCCGGCATCACGCCGGGCGCCGGTGCGACCGCGATCGGCCTTGTCTCCCGCAGCACCGCCACCAACAACGGCACGCTGACCATCAGCGGCGGCGGCACCGGAATCTTCGGCAGCGGCGACGGCAATGTCTTCACCAACGGTGCGTCGGGCGTGATCACGACCACCGGCGCCGGCAGCAATGCGATCGCCGCCAGCAGCAATGGCAACACGCTGATCAACAACGGCACGATCACGACGCTGAACGGCACCTCGCGCGGGCTCGCCATCACCGGTCTCACGCAGCACAACAACAATACGCTGATCAATACCGGGACCATCACCACCCAGGGCCCGCAGTCGCACGGCCTCTATGTGCAGACCGGCGACAGCAACACCTTCACCAATAGCGGCACCATCACCACGGCCGGCGCCGGTGCGCGTGCGATCTTCTCCGCCGGACAATTCATGACCATCACCAACACCGGCACGCTGCTCACGACCGGCGGCGATGCCGGCGGCACCGCCAACAACACCGTCTTCATGCAAGGCAATGCCGCCGTCCTGCGCAACAGCGGCACCATCGAGGCGCGTGGCGTCAATGCCGACGGTGTGTTCTCCAACACTGCCGGTTCATCGTTCACCGCCCGAATCGAGAACCTCGCCGGCGGCAAGATCATCAGCCAGAACGGGCCCGCGATCCGCACGCTCAACGGCGCCACCACCATCGTCAATGCCGGCCTGATCGCCGGCAACAGCGGCACGGCGCTGGCGGGCGGCGGCGGCGCGGTGACGATGATCCTGCAAACCGGCTCGCAGATATCAGGCCTTGCCGATGGCGGCGGCGGCAACAACCAGGTGCGGCTGCAAGGCAGCGGCACGGCTGACAATGCGTTCGCGCGATTCCAGACGCTGACGATGGAAGGCACCGACTGGACCTGGGCCGGCACCGGCACCTTCGCCAACACCTTCATCAACAGCGGTTCGCTGACGCTGCAGACCTCGCTGACCGGCAATGTGTCGATTGCGGCGGGCACCAGCCTGCTGGCCGGCAACGGTGCCAATCCATCGATCACGTCGTTTCCGGGCGGGCCGCCGATCACCGTCACCAACGCCGGCGTTATCAACCTCACCAATGGCGGCGCCACCGCGGCGAACAGCCTGACGATCGCGGGCAGCTATGTCGGCAATGGTGGCGGGCTTTATCTGCGCACCGCGCTCGGTGGTGACGGTTCGCCGTCGGATCGGCTCGTGATTTCCGGCGGCAATGCGTCGGGATCGACCGCGGTGACCGTCACCAATGCCGGCGGCGCGGGCGCGCTGACCACCGCTGATGGCATCATGGTGGTGCAAGCCGTCAATGGCGGCAGCACGGCCCCCAGCGCATTCGGCCTCTCCAACGCCGTCGTGGCCGGCGCGCACGAATATCTGCTGTTTCGCGGCGGCGTCTCCGCCGGCAGCGCCGACAATTGGTATCTGCGCTCGCAGCTGTTGCCCGGCACGTCGTCGCCGGCGCCGCCGGCTGCACCCGCACCAAC
>NZ_JACMYP010000031.1 GCF_020889705.1 Bradyrhizobium altum
GGACACCGCACCTTCCTCGATGCGCGCCAGCATCCGGGCGCGGACTTCGCGCAGCGCTATCCCGTGATCAGCGCGTTCTGCAAGATGGCGGGCATCGATCCCGCCAGCGATCCGATCCCGATCCGGCCGGCGGTGCACTACCACATGGGCGGCATCGCGGTTGACGGCCATGGCCGCAGCACGGTGCAAGGCCTGTGGGCCTGCGGCGAGGCCGCGCGCACCGGGCTGCACGGCGCCAACCGGCTCGCCAGCAACTCGCTGATGGAAGCGATCGTCTGCGCGCGATGGGTCGCCGAGAGCATCGAAGGCGTCAGCGCAGGTCCGCGCGCGATGCTGAGCGACGACACGATGCCGCCCGCCGCCGATCCGTCCGCCGTGCGTCCGATCCTCACCCAGGGACTCGGCGTGCTGCGCGACCGCGACGAGATCGCACGCGCGATCCGCGGCCTCTATCTGCTCGCGCGCAGTCAGAGCGCAGCATCCGACGCAGCATTGGTCGGATTGATGATCGCGATTGCCGCCATCAGGCGTGAGGAAAGCCGCGGCGGTCATTTCCGCACCGATTTCCCGCACACCGCTTTGTCGGCGGCGCCGTCTTCCCTCACCCGTGCCGAGGCGCTCGCCGCCGCGCACGACATCGTTGAATCCAAGTTACCAGCCAGGAGTGCCCAATCATGACCCTCAATCCCCTGTTGCCGCTGCTGTATGAGCCGATCGTGCAAACCGCCTTGCGCGAGGATCTCGGCCGCGCCGGCGATATCACGGCAGACGCCATCGTGCCGGCCAGCCAACAGGCCCGGCTGGTGATGCGGGCGCGGCAGCCCGGCGTGATCGCCGGGCTCGACATCGCGCGGTCAGCCTTCCAGACGGTGTCGCCGGCGATCGAGCTGCGCGCCGAGCGGCCCGACGGCAGCGCGGTCGAACCCGATCAGGTCATCGCGATCATCGACGGTCCGGCCCGCAGCCTGCTCACCGCGGAGCGCACCGCGCTCAACTTCCTCTGCCATCTGAGCGGCGTCGCGACCGCGACCGCCACGCTCGTCAAGGCCGTCGCCGGCACGCGCGCGCAGATCGTCTGCACCCGCAAGACGACGCCCGGACTGCGCGCGCTGGAGAAGTACGCGGTCCGCGCCGGCGGCGGTGGCAATCACCGCTTCGGTCTCGACGATGCCGTGCTGATCAAGGACAACCACATCGCGCTCGCCGGCGGCATCCATCCTGCGATCGAACGTGCCAAGGCCAATACCGGTCATCTCGTGAAGATCGAGGTCGAGGTCGACACGCTGGCGCAGCTTGAAGAGGCGCTGGCACTCGGCGTCGACGCGGTCCTGCTCGACAACATGACGACCGAGCAGCTCAGCCAGGCGGTGGCAATGGCGCGCGGCAAGGCGCTCACCGAAGCCTCCGGCCGCATCACGGCTGCGACCGCCGCGGCGATCGCCGCCACCGGCGTCGATTTGATCTCGGTCGGCTGGGTGACCCACAGCTCGGCCGCGCTCGATATCGGGCTCGACTATCTTTCCTGATGGATTAGCCGGCTTGATGGATCAAAGCGACTGGCCGACCGGAACGAGGGTCGGCTGGTCCCGCTCCGTCCGGCGCGCCGCGAAGCGCTCGGCCTGCAACACCGCCAATGTCAGCACGACGATCGCGACCGCCTGGTGGGTCAGCGCCAGATCGATCGGCACCTGATGCAGCAGCGTCAGGATGCCGAGCGTCGCCTGCAGCGTGATCGCCGCCACCAGCCACCAGGCGCCCGCTATCACCGAACTTCCGGCGCGCGCACGCACGGCATCGATCGCATGCGCGATCGCCAGCGCGAACAGCAAATAGGCGGTCATGCGATGCTCGAACTGCACCATCAGCGTGTTGTCGAACAGATTGCGCCACCACGGCGTCTCGAACCACAGCCGGTCCGCCGACGGAATCAGGCCGCCGTCGATCTCAGGCCAGGTGTTGTAGACTCTGCCCGCGCGCAGGCCCGCGACCAGCGCGCCGAAATAGAGCTGCACGAAGGTGAGCACGAGCAGCACCGCGCTCGTGATCTTCAGCCTGACCGGTGCAATGACCGAGGGACGGTCCGTCAACCGCCGCAGCGTCCAGACGATCGCGGCAAAGATCAGGAGCGCCAGCACAAGATGCGTCGCCAGCCGATATTGCGACACCTCGACGCGCTCCGAGAGGCCGGACGCCACCATCCACCAGCCGACGCCGCCCTGCAGCGCGCCGAGACCGAAGATCACCCACAGCCGCCGGCCGAGCTCGCCGCTCACCGCGCCGCGCCACAGGAAATACAGGAACGGCAGCAGATAGGCGGCGCCGATCACCCGGCCGAGCAGCCGGTGGCTCCACTCCCACCAGAAGATCGTCTTGAATTGCGCGAGCGTCATCCCGGCGTTGAGCTCGCGATATTGCGGGATGGTCTTGTAGCCCTCGAAGGCCTTCGTCCATTGCGCCTCGGTCAGCAGCGGCAGCGCGCCGGTCACCGGCTTCCATTCGACGATCGACAGGCCGGACTCGGTGAGCCGCGTGGCGCCGCCGACCAGGACCATCAGCGCGATCAGGCCGGCGACCGCGATCAGCCAGACCCTGACCGCGCGGAGCTGCGATGGTTGTGCGGAAATACCGGCCATTTCGCCCTGACTTGATTGGATTTTCGGGCCCCTTATAGTCCGGCCCGCCCGCGGCGCAAGCGCCGCCGAGATTACGAGTCATACATATCCGCCATGGCCATACGCACCCGCAAATTGCTCGGAACTATCGCCCTGCTCGTCCTGGTCGTGGTGTGGTCGCTGCTTGGCATGACGGTGGCCCAGACCCCGTGGCTCGCCAATTCGGGGCTGCTGCAGGCGATCTTCTACGTCGTTGCGGGGCTCGGCTGGGTGCTGCCGGCGATGCCGATCGTCTCCTGGATGTCGCGGCCCGACCGCGCCTAGATCGCGCCCCCGCCACGCCCATGCCGCGTTGGCCGAACCGGTGCGAACATCACGCCCGAGAGCAGCACGCGCATCATCCGCAGCGACCGCACGCGGCCGTCCCATGCGATGCGCGGCAGTGCGTAGAGATTGGTGCGCCCCTGCGCCTCGACCACACCTGATATGGTAGACACCGCGCTGGCGAAGCCGGCCTCCTCGGCCATCACGACATGCGGACGGCGGAACGCGTCGCGGTCCCCGAAGGGGAATGCGAAATGCTTGATCGGCCGCCGCAGCGCGCTCTCGGCGACCGCCTTTCCCATTGCCATCTCGCGCCGCGCATCGGCATCCCTGAGGCTCGATAGGACGGAATAGTTCACCGTCGCGCTGCCGAAGGTCACGTTCGGATCAGCCGCCAGCTTCGCCAGATCCTGCCAGTCGAGCGACGCGCCGCGTGACAATTGCGCCGCATCGGCCGAATAGCGCCGGCCGAGATCGTTCACCGCATAGGACAGATCGGACGGCGACAGCTTGCGCAGCCAGCCGGACAGGAAATCGAACAGCTCGTATTTGTCCGACGGGCTCGTGACCACGAAGTGCCGTTCCCTGCCGTCGATCATCAGGCTGATGCGGTTCTCGCGCGCGATGATGTCCTCGAGCACCAGCCACCACGCCGTGCCCACGCCGTCCGGGAAAGCCGTCGGCAGATAGAGGGTGAAGGGAACGCGGTGCCAGGCGAGCACGGGATAGCCATGCGTGACGAAGTCCTTGGTCGCACCGTCAAAGCTCAGGCAGGCAAAGCGGCGGCGCTCCGGCAGGGTCACCGCGCGGCGGCAGGCCTCGTCGATCCCGACGATGTCGTACTTCCAGCGCTTCAGCGCGCGGATGGTGCGATCGAGGAAGGCAGGCGTGATCTCCTGGGATTTCAGCGGCTGAAACCGGCCCCGGCGCGCAGGACGGACGCGCGCGAAGCGCAGGATCACCCCGGCGCCCCCGGCCTCGTGCTCCCGCAGCCGGAAGGCGCCGCTGAAATAGGCGAGCTCCATCCGGGCCCGCCGCAAAATCCCGTTGTCCGGCGCCATTACTCTTTGTTGACATTTCCCTGCGAAGGTCGGCCGCAGCCGAGACCTGTAAATTAATACCTTAAAAAATTGGGCTCCGAGATGATCATGGCGGCGGCAGTTGAAGGCCAGACGGCGGGGACGCGACCATGGCCGAACGCAATCCGCGTTGCCGGCGTCGACATCTTTCATGACCTCACGGCGGCCGAGGCGACCTGGCGCAGTCTCGAGACCCCGCAACACAGCTACACCCCCTATCAGCGCTTCGATTTCCTCGCCAACTGGCAGCGTCAGGTCGGCGACCGCGAGGGCCTGCGGCCTTTCATCGTCGCCGCCCATGACAGCGAACGCCATCCGCTGCTGCTGTTGCCGCTCGCCGTCGAGCAGCGTCTGGGCGCGAGCTGCGGGAGCTTCATGGGCGGCAAGCATGCAACCTTCAACATGGCGCTGTACGACAAGGACTTCGCCGCCAACGCAACCGAGGCCGACATCACGGCGCTGATCGGATCGATCGCCGAGCGGTCTCGCGTCGACGCGCTCGTGCTGTGTCAGCAGCCGCTGCGCTGGCAGGACCAGCCCAATCCGCTGGCGTTGCTGCCGCACCAGGCTGCGGTGAACGACTGCCCGCTGCTCGTGATTGAGCCCGGCGCTGCACCCGCGGCACTGATCAGCAACTCGTTCCGCCGCCGCCTCAAGGGCAAGGAGCGCAAGCTGCAGGCGCTGCCCGGCTACCGCTATCATGTCGCGGCCGACAGCGCCGACGTCTGCCGCCTGCTCGACTGGTTCTTCCGCATCAAGCCGCAGCGCATGGCCGAGCAGAAACTGCCCGACGTGTTCGCCGAGCCCGGCGTCGAGCAGTTCATCCGCAGCGCCTGCCTGGCGCCGCGCGCCGACGGCAAGGGCTATGCGATCGACATCCACGCGCTGGAGTGCGACGAGGAAGTGATCGCGATCTTCGCCGGCGTCTCCGACGGTCATCGGTTCTCGATGATGTTCAACACCTACACGATGTCGGCCAATTCCAAGTTCAGCCCCGGCCTGATCCTGATGCGCGACATTATCGATCGCCACGCCGGCCTGAACTACCGCGCCTTCGACCTCGGCATCGGCTCGGACGAGTACAAGCGGCTGTTCTGCAAGGACGACGAAGCGATCGTCGACAGCTTCATTTCGCTCAGCCTGCGCGGCAAACCGGCGGCGAGCGCGCTGTCGGCCATCAGCCGCGCCAAGCGCGCCGTGAAGCAAAATCCGGCGCTGTTCGAAATCGCGCAGAACCTGCGCAGCATGTTCCGCTGAGCCTCAGCTCGCCGCTTCACCCTGCTCTGCGCCGCCACTCGGTACGCCGAGCCGCCTCATCGCGTCGAAGAGCAGCGCCGCGGCAGGTGACAGCGCACGCTTGCGCAGCTTGATCAGGCCATAATTCTCCAGCAGGAGCCGGTCGCGAAGACGCAGCATCTTGAACCGCTGCGGGTCGACCAGATCGAACACCAGCATGGGAACCGGCACGATCGCGTCAATGCCGGCGGCAATTCCAACCGAGGCAAAGAACGACTCGGTGTTGATGACCCGGCGCGGCGGCGTCACGCCGCGGCTCATGAACAGCCTCTCCAGCGCCTGGCGCATGAAGGATTCCCGCGGCTGGCAAATCCACTGCTGGTCGGCCATGTCCTCCAGCTCGACGGTCTCGCGGCCGGCCAATGGATGCTCAGCACGAACCAGCAGCACCGCCTCTTCTGCGCCGATCTCATAATAGTCGAATTGCCGGGGGTCGATGCCCGCCGGAATCCTGGCGACGACGAAGTCGAACTCGAGTGCGAGCAGACGCGTGATCAATGGCGGGCTGGTGCTGACATCGAGCGAGATGTTCACCCGGTTCAGCTTCTCGCCGAGATACTGGATCACGTCGACGACCAGGTCGATGCTGGGCTTGGCGACTGTTCCGACGGAGACGGTGCCGAGCTCGCCGGACTTGTAGCCCGCGAACTCATCGGTGACTTGGTCGAGATCGGCCAGCACGCTCTTGCCGCCGCGAATCAGGATCGAGCCATAGGCGGTAGGCTCGACGCCGCGCGCCGTCCGCTCAAACAGGGGAACCCGCGCCAGCGCCTCGATTTCGGCGAGCATCTTCGATGCCGCAGACTGGGTGATGTTCAACCGCTCGGCCGCCAGCTGCAGCTTGCGCTCATTGTCGAGAGCGACCAGCAGGCGCAGCTGGCGCAATTTCAGGTTATTGATCACGGCCTGCTACCATCCTGCCCGGCAAGGGCCTCTTCGTTCCGATTAGATCGGAACGGGGCTCCAGATTCTGTCCTGACGCGTCTTCTTTACGCGAACCGGTGTCCACTTCGCTGGAAAACGCTCTGGGGTTCCCGCGCTTATACCGCGGTGCATCATGACAGTTTCGCCGTGGCTCCATTCCCAAATGCCATTAGTCACGCGGCTGTCGATTACACAACAATGAATGCAATACTTGCAAGGGCAAGGCGACGGACCGCTGCGGCCGCACGAAGGTGCCGCCCGGACAGCGCGATCACCGTGCGCCGAATCGAAAAACCGGAAGGGATGGGAACGATGAGCGACGATGTCGAGAAGCGCGCAATCGGAAAGATGATGCGGCGGCTGATTCCGTTCCTCATCCTGTGTTACTTCGTGGCCTATCTCGATCGCGTCAATGTCGGCTTCGCCAAGCTGCACATGAATACGGCGCTCGGCCTCAGCGAAGCCGCCTACGGGCTCGGCGCGGGCCTGTTCTTCGTCGGCTACTTCTTCTTCGAAGTGCCCTCCAACATCCTTCTGGAACGGTTTGGCGCGCGGCGCTGGATCGCCCGCATCATGATCAGCTGGGGTATCGTCTCGGCGGCATTCGCGTTCATCCCGCAGATGTCCGCGGCGAGCGGTCTCTCGAGCGAGTGGATCTTCTACTTCCTTCGCCTGCTGCTCGGCGCCTGCGAGGCCGGCTTCTTCCCCGGCATCATCTTCTACCTGACGCTCTGGTTCCCGACGATCTATCGGGCCCGCGTCATCAGCCTGTTCATGCTCGCGATCCCGATCTCGAGCATCATCGGGGCGCCGATCTCGGGCCTGCTGCTCAACCTGTCCGGAGGCGGCCTGACGGGGTGGCAGTGGCTGTTCATCTGCGAAGCGCTGCCGTCGGTCCTGGTCGGCTTCGCTGTGCTGGCCTTCCTGCCCGACTTCCCGCGTCAGGCGAGCTGGCTGCAGCCCGACGAGATCAAATGGGTCCAGAACACCCTTGAGATCGAGCGGCAGAAGAAGGAAGCGGTGGAGCACATCTCGGTGCTGCAATCGCTCACCGATTCGCGCGTGCTGGCCTGCGCCTTCGTCTACTTCTGCCTCAATGCAGCGAGCTACGGCGTCGCGTTCTTCCTGCCCACCATCATCAAGGCGTTTGGCGTCACCGACACCCAGACCGGCCTGATCGCAGCGCTACCCTTCGTATTCGGCGCGGTCGGCATGGTGCTGCTCGGCCGCCATTCCGACAAGACCGGTGAGCGGCGCTACCATGTCGCCGGCGCACTGGTGCTGGCGGCTGTCGGCATCGGCTTGGCCGGACTGGTCTCAAGCCCGGTGCTGATCATCGGCCTGCTCTGCCTCGCGCAGATCGGCGTTTCGGCGGTGCCGCCGATGTTCTGGCCGATGCCGGCCAGCATTCTGAACGGCGCCTCGGCCGCGGCCGGCATTGCCGCGATCAACTCGCTCGGCAATCTGTCGGGCTTCGCGGGCCCGTTCGCGATGGGCTATCTGAAGGACCTGACCGGTGGATTCACCGCAGGTCTGCTGCTGCTTGCGGTCGTCGGATTGATCGGCGCGCTGGTCACGATCAGGCTGCGGATCGATCCGGTCCTCGAGCGATCGATGCGCGAGCCGATGATGGCGCACTGAGGCGCCATCAGGAAGCATGTGAAGCGGCCTCCAAAGCGAGGCGCGATGACGTCTCAATCTGAGCTCATCGCGCCTTGGAGGTCCGGTCAGGCCGCCACCACGCGCGGACCCGCCACGACCGTTTCCGACGGCGCGCAGGGCTTGCTCAGCATCGTGACTTCGGAGAAGCCGACGGCCCTGAGCTGATCGACCATCGAGCGGCGGGCATCCAGCGCCATGCCGGCGTCGGGCACGACGACAGCTTGCGCCTTTGCGGTCAGCAGCTCGGCCGGCAGGTCGACGGCCGTGCCGGCGTCGAGCAGCACGTGGTCGTAGACCCGGAGCAGCGCGTCGATCGCAAGCGCCAGCCGCGGCGATTGCAGATGCGAGCGATCGAAGCCCGGACGCCCGGCGCTGACGATCTGAACCCGCGACTGCCGATCCTTGGTGATGATCTGTGCGAACGTCGACTCACCCTGCATCAGTTCGGCAAGGCCGGGCGCGCCGGGATCGACCGTGGCCGCCGTCAGTGCCGGCGAGGACGCGACGAGATCGACCACCACGACCTTGGCCTGACGCGCCATCAGACGGGCCAGCGTCAGCGCGGTCAGCGTGACGCTCTCGGCGGCAGCCGGGCCGAGCACCGTGACCTTGTGGGCGGCGGGACCGGCCGCGACCAGACGCTCGGCCAGCTCATCGATCTCGTTGGCCGTCCGGGCGGGCGCGGGTTGCGGCTCGCTGACGACCGGCTCATATGCAACTGCGGGGTCGGGCCGCAGATCAGGCTCCGGCGACAGGCTAGGCGCGAGCGGCGACGCGAGCTCAGGTTCAGGCGGCAGCGTCAGTGCCGGCTCGTCGACCGTTGCGGTCTCCAAGACCGGCTCGCGGCGCCGGATTACTGCGGCGGCCGGCGCGAAGGCACGACCCACCGCGCCGGGCGCGGAGATGCGCAGCAGCTCGCCGGTGATGATGATGCCGGCCGACAGCAACAGCGTCGCCAGTGTCGCGATCAGCACGATCGGCAGCTTCTTCGGATAGGCCGGCGTGTTCGAGACCGTGGCGCGCGAGATGATGCGGCCGTCGGTCGGCGCGGCCTCGATGTTCTCGCGTGCGGTCGCCTCGCGATATTTTGCGAGATAGGCTTCCAGCAGATCGCGCTGCGCCTTGGCTTCACGCTCGAATCCGCGCAGCTGCACGTCCTGGCTGTTGCTCGACGACGCCTGCTTCTTTGATTGATCCAGGCCCACTTGCAGCGCCTGGACCCGGCCATCAGCGACGCGGGCGTCGTTGTCCAGCGAGCGCGAAATCTTGCCGGCTTCCTCGCGCAATTGGCGGTCGAGGTCGGCGATCTGCGCCTTCAGTTCCTTGATGCGCGGATGGTTGTCGAGCAGCGTCGACGACTGCTCGGCGAGCTGTGCGCGCAGCGTGCCGCGCTGTTCGGCGAGCCGGCGGATCAGCTCGGAATTGAGCACTTCCGTAGCCTCGATCGGCTTGCCGCCCTGAAGCATCTCGCGGATCAGGCGCGCCTTGGTCTCTGCATCCGCCTTCAGCGCGCGGGCATTGTTGAGCTGCGTGTTCAGCTCGCCCATCTGCTGGTTCGACAACGGAATGTTGTTGGTGCCGACGAACAGGCTCGACTTGGAACGGAACTCCTCGACCCGAGAATCCGCTTCCGCGACCTTGCTGCGCAGCTTGTCGATCTCGCCCAGCAGCCAGGTGCTGGCGGACTTGGCCTGGTCCTGCCGCGCCGCCTGCTGTAACACCAGATAACCGTCGGCAATCGAGTTGGCGACGCGCTCGGCAAGCTCAGGATCCTCCGACTGGAATTCGATCACCATGACGCGCGACTTGTCGACCGCATAGGCCTGGAAGCGCTCGTAATACGAATCGAGCACCCGCTCTTCCGGCGTCAGGCTGAACGGGTCACGGCCGATACCGAACAGCGCCAGCAGCGACTTCAGCGGGGAAAAGCCCCGCAGCACCGGATCGAACTCGGGACGTTCGGCGAGCTTGTTCTTCTTGATGATGTCGCGGGCGAGATCGCGCGACAGCAGCAGTTGCACCTGGCTGGTCACGGCCTCGGCGTCGAGCGAGGTGCGCTCGAGGTCGCGCTCGCCGTTCGGGCGCAGGAAGGCGTTCTCGCGATTGTCGATCAGGATTCGCGCTTCCGACTTGTAGCGCGGTGTCACGACGTTGACGGCGGCAAGCGACAGCGCAAACACGAGCACAGTCGGCACGATGATCCAGCTTCGCTTGCGCGCCAGCGCGCGCCCGAGCACATGCAGATCGAGATCAGTCGCCTCCGCCGGACGCGTTGGCTTGTCAGGAGCTGATATCGGCGAAGCCGGCCTCGCAACGGCTTCGGCGGCAACGGGCGCAGACTTCGGCAACGCCCGTTGCACCGCGGCCTTTTCCTTGCCTCTACGCCAGAATGCAAAACGCATAACCAACTCCCGCGGACGCCGCGATTCCATCTCAATGGCGGCGATTACAGTCCATTAAGGTTGCTGCTGAGTTAATCGGCGCGGTTGACGGATGCGGCGGCCACCACCACTCCGTCATCGTTTGTTAACCATGAGTGCCGTTAATCGACGCCGATATTGTTGCGGGATTCCTCACATGCGCGATCTGCGCGCTCCCCTCGTTTGTCTGATTGCTGCGCTCGCGCTGTCGGGCTGCATGGGCCGGACGTCGCCGGTTGCCGGCGACCCGGCCCTCGATTCGATGGCGTATGGGCAGCCAGCCTTTGCTGCGCCCGCGCCGATGGCCGTGGCCTATGCCGACCCCGCGCCGACGCGTGAGGCCTACAATCTCGGCCCCGGCGACAAGCTTCGCGTCGTGGTCTATGGCCAGGAAGGCCTGACCAATTCCTACGCGATCGATGCGGCCGGCGCGATCACCATGCCGCTGATCGGCTCGGTGCCCGCACGCGGCCGCACCCCTGCCGGGCTCGCCGCCGAGATCACGGGACGGCTGCGCAACGGCTACATCCGCGAGCCTTCGGTGGCCGTCGAGATCGAGGCCTACCGCCCGTTCTTCATCCTCGGTGAGGTCGCAGCCCCCGGCCAATATCCCTATGTACCCAACATGACGGTCGAGAGCGCGGTGGCGATCGCCGGCGGCTTCTCGCCGCGCGCCCAGCGGGACGAGGTCACCCTCACCCATACCGATGCATCGGGCGCCGGCCGCTTTGTCGTTCCCTTGGGCACGCCGATCGGGCCCGGTGACACCGTCTTCGTCGGCGAACGCTGGTTCTGATCGATGGCACAGGATCAAAATCAGGAACGGCTGCTCCGCATCCTGCACGTCGTCCGCGCCCCGGTCGGCGGCATCATCCGTCACATCCTCGATGTCGCCAACGGCCAGATCGAACGCGGTCACCATGTCGGCATCGTCGCCGACAGCCTGACCGGCGGCACGCGGGCTGACGCGGCCCTCGCCGAGATCGAACCGCGCCTCAAGCTCGGTGTCCACCGGGTGGCGATACGCCGCGAGCCGCGCTTCGCCGACTTCATGGTCTGGGCGCATATCGCCGGCCTGATCCGGAAACTGAAACCCGATGTCGTGCACGGCCATGGCGCCAAGGCCGGCGCCTATGTCCGGCTGCGGCGGCGGTCGAACAAGGTGATCCGGGTCTACACGCCGCATGGCGGCTCGCTGCACTATCCACTCGACACCTGGAAGGGCCGCTTCTACAGCCAGCTCGAGCGCACGCTGATGAACAGCACCGACCTGTTCCTGTTCGAGAGCGCGTTTGCCCGCGACACCTATCAGCGCACCGTGGGCAAGCCCTCAGGCCTTGTCCGCTGCGTCTTCAACGGCGTCACGTCGGAGGAATTCGAACCGGTCGCCAAGGCCGACGACGCCTCCGACGTGGCTTATGTCGGCGAATTCCGGCGCATCAAGGGTGCCGATCTCCTGATCGACGCGGTCGCCAAGCTGCGCGCCGACGGCAAGCCGGTGACGCTGACGCTTGGCGGCGACGGCGAGGAGTTTGAACGGCTCAAGGAGCAGGTGAAGCGGCTGTCGCTCGGCGACGCCGTCCGCTTCATCGGCCACGTCAAGGCGCGCTACGGCTTCTCGAAGGGCAGCGTTCTCGTGGTTCCGTCACGGGGCGATTCGATGCCTTATGTGGTGATCGAGGCCGGCGCTGCGGGAATTCCGATGATCGCCGCCAATGTCGGCGGCATCCCGGAGATCTTCGATACCCACACCGACGCGCTGTTCGCGCCCAGCAACGCCGGCGCGATGGCCGACGCCATCAAGACCGCACTCGACAACCCCACCGCGACCGCGGCGCGCGCCGAGCAACTGCGCGAACGGATTTCCGAACATTTCTCGCAGAGTGCGATGGTCGAGGGCGTGCTGGCCGGCTATCGCGATGCATTTGCCAAACATTAACCATTTCTTACACACGTAACCGTTTCTTCCGATTTGTCCCCTTAAGTCACGTCCGGGGGAATTTCGCTGTTGCGCGCGGATGCCCATCTGCTCGCGCAGGAATGGACGTGGACTCGTGGAACCGCTTAACGCACGCTCGATGCTGGATGCCGCTGCGTCTGCGACGGCCGCTCAGCCGCAGGTCGAACGCCGCCGCCGCCTGTCGCCGGCCGCGCTCACCGTTACCAATCAGAAAGTTCGCAGCGCCTACTCGCCGGTCGTGATCACCGGCGTGGTTCGCCTCGCCGATTTCGTGCTGCTCAGCCTGGTCGGCGTCGGGCTCTATTTTGCCTATGTCAGGCCGCTCGCCATCCATTGGGGATATATCGCATCGATCCTCGGCATGTCGGCTGCGGCGGTGGTCTGCTTCCAGGCCGCGGACATCTACCAGGTGCAGATCTTCCGCGGCCAGCTGCGCCAGATGACGCGGATGATTTCGTCATGGGCGTTCGTGTTCCTGCTGTTCATCGGGGTCTCCTTCCTGGTCAAGCTCGGCGGCGAGGTCTCGCGTGTCTGGCTGTCGTCGTTCTTCTGCGTCGGCCTCGCGGTGCTGATCGCCGAACGGCTGGCGCTGCGCTCGATGGTGCGCGCCTGGGCGCATGACGGCCGGCTCGACCGCCGCACCATCATCGTCGGTGCCGACCAGAACGGCGAGAAGCTAATCGAGGCGCTCAATGCCGACGATGATTCCGACATCCACGTGCTCGGCGTGTTCGACGACCGCAATGACGCCCGCGCGATGGAGACCTGTGCCGGTTCACCGAAGCTCGGCAAGGTCGACGACATCGTCGAGTTCGCCCGCCGCACCCGCGTCGACCTCGTGCTGTTTGCGCTGCCGATCTCGGCGGAGACCCGCATCCTGGAGATGCTGAAGAAGCTCTGGGTGCTGCCGGTCGACATCCGCCTGTCGGCCCATACCAACAAGCTGCGCTTCCGCCCCCGCTCCTATTCCTATGTCGGCAAGGTGCCGACGCTCGACGTGTTCGAGGCGCCGATCACCGACTGGGATCTGGTACTGAAATGGATGTTCGACCGCGTGGTCGGCGGCCTGGCGTTGCTTGCGGCACTGCCGGTGCTCGGACTGGTGGCGCTCGCGGTGAAGCTCGACAGCCCCGGCCCGGTGCTGTTCCGTCAGAAGCGCTTCGGCTTCAACAATGAGCGGATCGACGTCTACAAGTTCCGCTCGCTCTACCATCACCAGGCCGATCCGACCGCCTCCAAGGTGGTGACCAAGAACGATCCGCGCGTCACCCGCGTCGGCCGCTTCATCCGCAAGTCCTCGCTCGACGAATTGCCGCAGCTGTTCAATGTGGTGCTGAAGGGCAATCTCTCGCTGGTCGGCCCGCGTCCGCACGCCGTGCAGAGCAAGCTGGAAAACCGCCTGTTCGACGAGGCCGTCGACGGCTACTTCGCCCGCCACCGCGTCAAGCCCGGCATCACCGGATGGGCCCAGATCAACGGCTGGCGCGGCGAGGTCGACACCGACGAGAAGATCCAGAAGCGCGTCGAATACGACCTCTATTACATCGAGAACTGGTCGGTGCTGTTCGACCTCTACATCCTGCTCAAGACCCCGTTCTCGCTGCTGACCAAGAGCGAGAACGCGTACTGAGAATTGAACTAGCCACCGTCATTGCGAGCGAAGCGAAGCAATCCATATCTCAGCTCGGAGATAGGTGGATTGCTTTGTCGCTTCGCTCCTCGCAATGACGAAGCATCTGTTGCGTGTATTGTATCGAGTTACGTGAGTATCCGATGGCCTATGCGGCGACAGCCGGGACGTCCCATTCGCCGGCATCAGCACCGCCAGGCGTGCTGGCGCTGCAGCGGGCGCTGGTGTGGCTCGCCGGCGCGTCGATCGCCATCGTGTTCATCGAACCGAGCCCGTATGAACTCGTCACGCTGACCGCCTGCGTGCTGTTCTTTGGTACGGGCCTGCGCATGCAGCTCGTGTTCATGCCGCTGCTGTTCGCGCTGATCGTGCTCAATGTCGGCTACAGCATCGGCGCGGTGCCGTTCCTCGACAAGCCGGAGGTGGTGAACTGGGTCCTCACCTCCTGGTACATGGCCGTTACCGTCATCTTCTTCGCGATGGTGATGTCGGAGGATACCGAAGCGCGGCTCGACATGCTGCGCCGCGGCCTGATCGTCGGCGCGATGGTCGCCTCGCTTGCGGGCATCGCCGGCTACTTTCATCTGGTACCCGGCGGCTACGATCTGCTGACGCTGTATGACCGCGCCCGCGGCACCTTCAAGGATCCGAACGTGCTCGGCGCGTTCCTGATCCTGCCGGCGCTGTTCACGCTGCAAAGCGTGGTCACCGACCGCTTCGGCAAGGCGTTGCGCAACGCGATCGCCTTCGGCATCATCTCGCTTGCGATCCTGCTCTCGTTCTCTCGCGCCGCCTGGGGCGGCCTGATCGTCACCGCGGCCTTCATGCTGGCGCTGATGGTGTTCGCCAGCCGCTCGCAGGCGCAGCGCTCGCGCATCATCGTGATGACCCTGATCGCCGCGATCCTCGCCGTTGCGCTGATCGCGGTGCTGCTGTCGATCGGCTCGGTCGCCGACATGTTCAAGCAGCGCGCGAGCTTCGACCAGAGTTACGACGAAGGCCGCTTCGGCCGGTTCGGCCGCCACATCCTCGGCGCCCAGATGGCACTTGAATTGCCGTTCGGCATCGGGCCGCTGCAATTCCACACCTACTTCCCCGAGGACACCCACAATTCGTTCCTCAACGCCTTCATGTCGGGCGGCTGGATCTCGGGGATCTGTTATCCGGCGCTGGTGTTCGTCAGCGCGATCGTCGGCTTCCGCTACGTCTACAAGCGGGTGCCGTGGCAGCGCGACTATCTGGCGATCTTTTCGGCCTTCCTCGGCATCGCCGGCGAGAGCTTCATCATCGATACCGACCATTGGCGGCACTTCTGGATGATGCTCGGCACGATGTGGGGCATGTACGTGGCGGCCGAGCGCACCCGCGCCACATCGGTCGAGGTCAGCGGCGAGACTTCGGCGGCATCTTGAGATTGGCGCGCTGCTCCGGCGGCATGTCGATCACCGCCTTCAATGCGCCGGTCGCTTCCAGCACGCCCTTGTAGCCGTCATTGGCGAAGCGCAGCAGCAGGCGCAGTTCGTCGTCGGTGTAGCGGCTCCAGAGCTTGAGCATCGCCTCCTGCATCGGCACGTAGAACTTGCCGATCTCCGCCGCCTTCTCCTCCACCACCGAGATGAAGACCTTGCGGCGGTCGCTCTCGTCCCGCTCACGGCGCACGTAACCCGCCTTCTCCAGCCGATCGACCACGCCAGTGATCGCGCCGGTAGTCAGCCCGGTGACTTCGGCGAGGCGTCCCGCGGTCACGCGTCCTTCAAGGTGCAGGATGTCCATGCATTCCATGTCGGAATTGGAAATTCCGGCCATGTTTGCAACGGCTTGGCCGTACATCACGCCCTGCGCGGATGACCGGCGCATCGCCTCCTCGAGTTCCTGCATCAGCGCTGCGCGCGACTTCCCGCTTGACAAAGCTGCTCCTATATCTTACTCGCCTAATCTCTTAAATACTAAGATAATTAGCAACTGACCTTTCGTAGGTATCCCACACGGATGCATGGAGCAAGGCATGACCTCACGTCCCCGTAAAGCTCTGATCATCGGCGCCGGCATTGCAGGTCCGGTGGCCGCGATGTTCCTGACCCGCGCCGGCATCGAGGCCGAGCTCTATGAAGCACGGCCCTACTCCACCGGGATCGGCGGGGGTTTGCAGATCGCGCCGAACGGCATGCATGTGCTGGCGGAGCTCGGCCTCGCCGACGAACTGATCCGCAGCGGCTCGGTCGCGGAGTCCTTCGATTTCTATTCGCAGGCCGGCAAGAAGCTCGGCTCGCTCAACCAGAACATGCAGCAGCGTTTCGGCCAGCCCGCGGTGAACATGTGCCGCGCGACCCTGAACGAGACGCTGATCGACAAGGCCTGGGCCTCCAACGTCTCGGTGTTCTTCGAGAAGAAGCTGGTGAAGATCGAGGATCGCGGCGACCAGCCGGTCATCGCCTATTTCAACGACGGCACCACTGCCGAGGGCGATTTTGTGATCGGCGCCGACGGCGTGCATTCGGCAGTGCGGCGGCACGTGATCCCGGATGGCCCGACGCCGTTCGACACCGGGCTGATCGGTTTCGGCGGCTTCGTGCCGCGCGCCATGTTCGAGCGCCTGTCGATCGGTCAGAAGGTTGAGACGACGTTCGGGCAAAGCGGCTTCTTCGGCTACGGCCTGTGCAGCCCCGATCCGGACACGGGTGCGATGTGGTGGAGCACGCAGCCCTCGCACGGCATGACCGCGGCGGCCTACCGGCTGCAGAGCCAGGACGCGATCAGGCAGCATCTGAGCGATTTCCACGCCGGCTGGCACGCCCCGATCCCCGAGATCATCGAGGCCGCCGAGAATATCGTGGTGACCGACACGCTCGACGTCGCGACGCTGCCGACCTGGTCGCGCAAGCGCACGCTCCTGATCGGCGACGCCGCGCACGCCACCAGCCCGCATGCCGGCCAAGGCGCGTCGCTCGCGCTCGAGGATGCAATGCGGCTCGGCATGCTGATGCGCGACGGCCAGGAGCTCGGGCTTACGTTCCAGGCCTTCGAACACGAGCGGCGCCCGCGCGCCGAGAAGATCGTGGCGATCGCCCGGCGCAACGGCAACAGCAAGCGCGAGTTCGGCCCGACCGGCGCCTGGCTTCGCGATCACCTGCTGAAGCTGCTGCTGCCGGTGTCGTCCAAGGGCATGGACTTCATGTACGCCTACAACCCGCGCGCGGCGGCTTAGGCCCTCGCCGTCATCACCCGCGCATGCCGCACGCGGGTGATCCAGTATTCCAGAGACAGCAGTGCTTGAGCTGAGAGGCCGGTCTAAACATCGAGCCGGGCGATGACAGCGAGCGTTGTTACGAGAAACTTACTTCTCGACTTCAAACGTCAGCCCGGCGTGATCGACCAGGCGCTTGATCAGCTTGTGCTGCATCGCCGCTCCCGGCGTCCAGAAACCGGCGGCGACGTCGGGCGTATCGCGCAACAGGCAGATCGCGCATTCCGAGATCATCTTCGAGGTCGAACCGTAGCCGGGGTCGCGATCACCCTTGATGCCGGCGCGGACCATGCGGCCGTCGGGCGCAACCGCGAGATAGAGCAGATCGTAGCGGCCGTTCTCGCGCTCCTCCTTCGACGGTCCCTCGCCCGGCTTCGGCGCGCTGGGCCCGGTCTTCTCCGAATTCAGCGCCATCACCCGCTTGGCGTTGGCTTCGCCCTTCTCGCCGGGACCGGTCAGAACCATCTCGTCGTAGACGAACTCCTTGCCGTAGGGAAAGCCCATCAGCATGTTGGAGCGATGGACGTTGCGCGTGTTGATCAGCGCCATCATGAACGGCGCGGCCCATGAGTGCAGGTCGTCCTCATAGGCCGGCTTGCTGCCGCGCGGCTGCTTCGGGCCCTCGAAGCCCGGCGTCAATGCAAACGGGTTGTTGAGGATCGCAACCAGGCTCAGATCCTTGGCGACCGCATCGAAGGTGGCCTTGGCGCTCGCGGCCGTGCCGCCGGACAGCGTGCCGCGCATGTCGCGCACGCGGCCCTTGACGCGCTGCGCCGGCGCACCGAATACCCGCTTGGCTTCCTCCTGGACGAAGAAGGCGCCGAGTTCGAACGGCACCGAGTCGAAGCCGCAGGAGAACACGATGCGCGCACCGCTGGCCTTTGCGGCGGCCTCGTGCTTGTCGATCATCTGCCGCATCCAGACCGGCTCGCCGCAAAGATCAAAATAGTCGGTGCCGCTGTCCACGCAGGCCGCGATCAGCTCATTGCCGTAGAGCTGATACGGACCGACCGTCGAGATGACAGACTTGGTCTGCGCCAGCATCGCCTTCAGCGATGCGGCGTCGCTGGCATCGGCAACGATCAGCGGCGTGTCGGCGGGCGCACTGATCGCGTCACGAACCGAGGCGAGCTTGTCCTTGCTGCGCCCGGCCATTGCCCATTTCAGGCTGCCGTCCCGATAATGCGCCGCGAGATACTCGGCGACGAGCTGGCCGGTGAAGCCGGTCGCGCCATAGACGACGATGTCGAGTTTCGACGAGGACATGGATCAGGCTCCCAGAGGCAAATTTGCCCCGTTTTGTCATTGCGAGCGAAGCGAAGCAATCCATAATCACCGCGCGGTACGATGGATTGATTCGTCGCTTCACTCCTCGCAATGACGCAGGATGCGGCTATTTCTTGGCATAGGACACGCCCATGCCGGCGCGGACGTCGGCCTGGATGCCATAGGGTGCGATCGGGTAGCGCAGGCCGTTCTTGGCGAGCTGCTTCATCCCCGCAATCGCCTTTACCAGATAGGCCGGCGGCAGCGCCATCAGCATCTCCTCGTCGTGCACGCCGCCATAGCGGCGCTCGGCGAAGCACGGCAGCGACAGGCTCGGCTCGCCGGTCTTCAGCGCCCGGCCCCACGAGTCCGCGCACGCGGTTTCGCCGACCACGCCCCACTCGAACTTCTTGTAGCCGGTGTACTGCAGCCCGTTGATCAGGATGATCATCTGTCCCGGCGTCGCATAGACGAGGCAGATGTCGGGCGGATTGAGGCGTCCGCTGGTCAGCGGGCTCACAGCCATCGCCTGATATTGGCCGTAAGGCACCACGTCGAGCGCCTCCTGGCGCTTGCGTGCGTCTTCTGCCGTGCCGTGCCAGACGCCGACATAGTTCTCGCCGGCAAGCCACTTCTCGTCCTGCGGCGCGAGCCCGATCACCGCGCGGCATTGCGCGCCGACCAGGTCATCGCTGGTGATGCCGACGGTCCAGCCGAGCCGCGAGGCCATGCTGACGATCTGGTCCGTGGTGTGGACCGCCGACGGCCGGCGGATCTTCGGGATCGCCTCCATCTCCTCGACCCGCGCGAACATCTTGATGCCGATGACCGTGGTCTTCAGCCGCAGCAGGTTGTTCAGGTCGGCCACGATTGCGGAGAGGTCGAACTGTTCCGGCGGTGTCTGCTGTTGCATGGCGAAAACTCCCGTGATCGGCGGCTTGGCGCCGCCTGTTGATTTGATGTTAGCCGGATTGGCGGAGGGAAGCGACATGCTCGTGGTGCGGCTCAACGTGCGGCCGGTCCCGGCAGCAAATCGTCGGTCTTGCCCGCCAGATGGTAGGCAACCAGCCCGATCCACTCCCGTGTGCCGAGATCGGTGCGCGACAGGCCGTCGATCGCAAGCGTCGCGAAACTCACGACATTGCCGACCCGCCAGTCGACCGGATAGGCCTCGACATTGAATCCCGCCTTGCGAAACAGCCCGACCGACCGCGGCATGTGATAGGCCGACGTCACGAGCAGCCAGCGCTCACCAGGCTTGGGATCAACCAGCGCCTTGGAGAACTCGGCGTTCTCCACCGTGTTGCGCGAGCGGCGCTCGATGGTCAATCGCGATTTGGCAATGCCGAGGCTCTCGAACATCTCGGCGGCGTAGTCGGCTTCGCGCGCGTCGTTCGAGATCAGGTTCGCGCTGCCGCCGGTGAACACGAGGCGCGCGTTCGGATATCTGCGCGCGAGCGCCGCCGCCGCGATGACACGATCCGCCGCAGTGCGCACCACCGGCGTGCCATGCGCAACCGACAGATCGGCATCGATCGAGCCGCCGAGCACGATGATGCCGTCGGGCGCGCCGCGCGAAGCGTCCCATGGCGGGAAGCGCTGCTCCAGGACGGAGATCAGGACATTGCCGAGTGGCGAGAAGCTGCAGATCGCGAGCAGCAGCGCTGACGCCACCATCAACCTGCGGCCGAGCCGGGCAAACCGTGTCAGCAGCAGAACGGCGCCGATCCCGCCGATCCCGATCAGGAAATTGATCGGCAGCAGTATGATGCCGAGCGTCTTGGAGAGCACAAAAAACAAGGGAAGCCTCTGCGAAGTTCTGCTACAGCGTCATACGCTGCCCGAAGTGCAATCAAAAGCCGTCACATGACCCATCATCATCTGAAATCCAGTCCCGAAACCTGCCATTGGGGCTTCTTCGAAGCAAAGCTGAAACCGGTCCTGACCATCGCGAGCGGAGACGAGGTCACGATCGAGACCGTCAGCGGTGGCCCCGACGTGGTGCCGGACCGCGGCAAGTTTTATGTGCCGCCGGAGCTCGACGACATTCATGCGAAGTGCGAGCGGATGGTGCCCGGGCACATCCTGACCGGCCCGATCGCCGTGAGCGGCGCCGAGCCCGGCGACGTGCTCGAGGTCGATATTCTCGACGTCCAGCTCCGCCAGGACTGGGGCTACAATCTGATCAAGCCGCTGTCCGGCACCCTGCCCGACGACTTCCACGAGACCCGCATCCTCAACATCCCGCTCGATCGCGCGCGCATGGTCGGCCGCATGCCGTGGGGGCTCGACCTGCCGCTGAAACCGTTCTTCGGCGTGATGGGCGTGTCGCCGCCACCGGCCTGGGGCCGCATCTCCTCGCTGATCCCGCGCGCGATGGGCGGCAATCTCGACAACAAGGAGCTCGGGCCCGGCGCCAAGCTGTATCTGCCGGTGTTCGTATCGGGCGCGCTGTTCTCCTGCGGCGACGGCCATGGCGTGCAGGGCGACGGTGAGGTCTGCGTCACCGCGATCGAGACCGCGCTCACCGGCCGCTTCCGCCTGACCCTGCGCAAGGACCTCACGCTCGCCTATCCGCGCGCCGAAACCGCTGACCATTACATGACCATGGCGATGGATCCCGATCTCGACCAGTGCGTGGTGCGGGCGCTGCGCGACATGATCGTGCTGCTCGGCGAGAAGCACAATCTGTCGCGCGAGGACGCCTACACGCTGTGTAGCCTGGCCGCCGACCTGCGCGTGACGCAGACGGTCAACGGCTCCAAGGGCATTCACTGCATGATCGCCAAATCGGTGGTTCACGGCTGACCGCCGGTCGATAAGCCGCACTTGTGTTCCGCAAGTGCGGCTCGATACAATCCCCCTCCCAACGAACAAAAATGGACGGGGACGGATATGCTGAAGGACAGGCTTTCGCCGGCCGACGAGGCTACGCGCGACAAGGAGATGCAGGAGACGCTCGCCGCCTGCCCGCGCATCCTCGATCTCATTGCCCGCGGCCCGCAGGGCGCGCCGGACGCCGAAGCCGCGATCTATCTGCGTTCGCCGCTCGATCCCAACCCGGTCGTGATCTCGAACGATCATCTGATGGGCTGCATCAAGGCGGCCGAAAGCTATTTCCGCAGCCAGGGCATCGGCAAGGACGATGCGGTCGCCGTCCTGCTCCCGGCGTGTCCCGCGACCGTGGTCGCGATCTTCGGCGCAGCCGCCTGTGGCGTCGCCGAGCCGCTCAATTTGCTGTTCACACGCGAGGCGATCGTAGCCCAGCTCAACGCCATCAAGGCAAAACTGTTGCTGACGCCGCCACCGGGCATGCCGGGCGGGCTCTACGAGCGGGTCGAAGGGTTACAGCGCGAGGTGCCGTCGCTGCGGCACATCGTGATCGTGCCGCTCGACGGCAGCATTGCGTTCGACGGCGAGGTGCTGCGGCCTGATCCCGCGTGGCGCGACGACTACGGCAAGTCGAAGGACACGAGCGAGGCAGACCGTGTCGCGGTGATGCTGCCGACCGGCGGCACAACGGGTCATCCCAAGGTGGCGCGGCTCACCAACCGCGCGATGGTCGCCTCCACCGTGTCCTCGCGCATGGCGCTCGACTTCCATCGCGGCGAGCGCGCGATGATCACGATGCCGCTGTTTCATGTCGGAGGCCTGTTCTGCACGACGGCCAATTGCCTTTCCGCCGGCACGACGATTTTCATCCCCGGCCCGGCCGGCGCACGCGATCCGTCGCTGATCACGCATTTCTGGAAGATCGTCGAGAAATACCGGGTCAACATCTCCGGCAACGTGCCGACCACGCTCGGGGCGCTGGCCGACATCCCGGTCGCGGACAGCGACATCTCGACCCTGCGCGTCACCGCCACCGGCGCCTCGATCTGCCCGCCGGAAATCGAACGGCGTTATCTTGCGACCTGGGGCGGTGCCTGCATCCAGCAGCTCTACGGCATGACCGAGCTCGCCGGCGCCATCACCCACGACGTGCACGGCGTCAAGCCGCGCGCCGAGAGCGTCGGCACCCGCAATCCGCTGGTCGAGCTCGCGATCCTCGACGGCGGCAAGCTGCACACCGGGCCGTGGCCCTCGCCGGTCGGTGAGCTCCTGACCAGGGGCCCGCAGGTGTTCGCCGGTTACGTCGACAAGAAGCAGACCGAAGAGGCGTTCCGCGACGGTTGGCTGCGCACCGGCGACATCTGCCGGATCGACGCCGACGGCTTCGTCTACATCCTGGGCCGCGCCAAGGACGTCATCATCCGCGGCGGCCATAACATCGACCCGCGGGCGATCGAGGATGCCGCGCTGGCGTTTCCGGGCGTGGCGCTGGCCGCGGCCGTCGGGCGTCCCGACACCTATGCCGGCGAAGTGCCGATGCTGTTCGTCTCGGCGCAGCCCGGCGCCCATATCGATCCGAACGCGCTCGCTGCTTTCGTGCAGGACAACATCCTGGAGCCGCCGGCACGGCCGCGGGTGGTGTCGGTGATTGCGGAGATGCCGGTCACGCCGGTCGGCAAAATCTTCAAGCCGAAGCTGCGCGAGATCGCCGCCGGCGAGGCCGCCCGCGAGCTGCTCACACGGGAAGGCTTGTCCGGCGAGGTCAGTGTCGATGCCATCACTGACCCGTCCCGCGGGCTGTACCTGAGCGTGAGCGCGCCTGCGGACAAGGCCGAAACAGCCGAGCGGCTTCTCAAGAAGTTCCCGGTCAAGGTCGAGTTACGATCCTAGCACTTTCATTTGTCTAGCTAATTTGACAGCAGCGGCGCGCTGGAACCAGCTTCCGGCGCGCGCGGGTGCGCGCATACGCTTTCGCAGTTGACGGCTTGACGGACCGCCACATTCCTAAATAGACTCTAAATAGATACTTTTCAGTGCAAGCGTTCAGGGTTAAGCGTTTTCTCATGGCTACAGAAAAGGCCGAAACCGACCGCGTCCCGGTCACGCTGGCGCTCTCGACCATTGGTTACCTCGAGAAGCTGGTGAGACAGGGCACCCACGGCACGAGCGTCCCGGGCGTCGCACGGACATTGATCGAGGAAGGCATTCGGCTCGCCATCAAGGACGGGTTGCTTGCAATCCGCGACAACGGACGCACGCCCTGAGAGCATGATCCGGAAAAGTGGAAGCCGGTTTTCCGAAAAGATCATGCTCAAGAACTAAGGGAGCGTGTGCCGGCGCGGCGGTTCAACACAGAACGTGGAACCGTCAGATGATTGCCATCGAACCGACTCTTCAACCGACCTGGACGCCGGAGCGCGTCGACCAACTCAAGATCTACTTTGAAGCCGGCCTCTCCTGCCGCGACATCGCCGTCAATATCGGCGTCAGCCGCAATGCGGTGATCGGCAAGCTGTCGCGGCTGAACCTGACGCGCACGACGCCGGACGAACGCCGGGCCAGGCGAAAGAAATCCACCACGCACGCCGCGCAACGGGCGACCGCGAAGCAGCAGCTCCGGTTGCTTCGGGCGGTCTACGAACAAGAGCCCGACGATGCGCCGATCGGCAGCGCCAACAACTGCTCGCTATTCGAGCTGAGCGAGCAACGTTGCCGCTGGCCGATCAGCACGCCGGGCGCCGATGATTTCTGCTTTTGCGGCAACACGCCGCTCGGCGGCATGCCTTATTGCTCAGGGCATTACCGCCTCGCTTATCAGGCGGGATCACGCCAGCGCGCGGTCCGCAGGTAGCGTTTCGCGCGACGCACACCGCGTCAAAACGGGAAGCAGGTCCGGTTCTGATCCATCAGAACCGGACCGCTGATCACCCGACCTTCCAGCCGGTCGCCGCCACGATGCCTTGGTAGAACTCCGGCGTGTAGGCCTGCTCTGGGGTCTTGCGCACGCGCTCGTCGAGCAGATGCGCATCGTCGCCGACCAGGATGCGCCAGCGATCGGCCTTCACGCCGTCGAGGATGATCTTGGCGGCGGCAGCCGCCGAGGTCGGAGCCTCGTCATGGAAGATGCGCGCACGGTCGAGCGCGAGCTGCTGGATGTCGGCATCCGACATCTTGGCAACATCGATGCCCTGCCCTTGCAGACGCTGCCGGACCTGCTTGAGCTCGTCGGGATTGAGCTGGTCGGCGCCATTCTGCACCTTGCGCGAGTTCGACACGATCGAGGTGCCGATGTGACCGGGCATCACGACCGAGCATTTGACATGCGGCGCGTTGAGCCGGAGATCGTTGATCATCGCCTCGGTGAATCCCTTCACCGCGAACTTCGCCGCGCTGTAGGCGGTGTGCGACACGCCCATGCCGACCGACGCCCAGAAGCCGTTGACGCTCGAGGTGTTGACGATGTGCGCCTCGTCGGCCTTCACCAGCAGCGGCAGGAAGGTGCGGACGCCGAGATAGACGCCGCCCCAGCAGATATTGAAGGTGCGCTCCCACTGCTCGCGCGTGTTGGTGAACAGGCTGCCGCCACCGCCGATGCCGGCGTTGTTGAACAGCAAATGGATCTTATCGGTCGCCTGCTGCTCGACCAGCTCGTCGCGAAAACGCTTGTAGTGATCCTCGATCGAGACGTCGGCCACATGGGTGGTGATGCGCAGCCCCTGCGGCAGCTTCTCGACCTCGCACAACCGCTTGGTCTCGGCCATCGCTTCCATCGAGACGTCGCACATCGCGACATTGCATCCCTCAGCAACAAGCTGCCGCGCCAGCTCGCGCCCCATGCCCGTGCCGCCCCCCGTGATGACGGCAATCTTTCCGGCGAAATCCTTCATCTGAGATCCGTTCCTTCCTTGATTCTTCTTGCCCTGCTTGTTCTTGGTTTCGGCTGGAGTGCGGATCGCAGTCCCGGCCGCTTGGCTGCGGCACTCTACATCACCGAATTGTCGCGCAGCAACGGCGCCAGCCCATCACGCGCAAGTGTGGCGCGCCAGCAGAAGATCAAGGCTGTGGGCGCTGTAACGAAATCATTCCGCGTAGCGAACAATCCGATATCAAAAAAGCGGAGACGATGATCGTGCAGATCCTGAACAGATCGGTCGCAACGACGCTGATGGCGATCGCGGCCGGCATTTCCACTGCGGCCGCTGCCACCGCGGTCACACCGCCGAGGCCGTGCGACGGCGCCTGTGCCGACAGCTCACGCTGATCGGATCAGACAAGCGCACAAGCGGCGTCGCACATACATCGTCATCGCATACGCTCTCAGATGCTGAGATGATGTCGCTCGATCTCGAACGCTTGTCCGCGAACCCTGTGAACGCCAGGTCGGAGCGCGGGACCGCTCCGCGCTATTCGGCTGTCTCGATCCGCACAGAAGCGCGCCGCCGCAGAACGCCGGTGCCAGCGCTCAAGACGAGCTTGAGCAGGCCGCGCCACGAGAAGTCGACGACAACCTCATGGTGCCGCAATCCCTTGCCGCCCTTCACCAGCCCGAGATCCCGGATCAAGCAGTAATGGCCGCTGCTCATCCGAGCCAGGCGGCTGTTCTTGAAGCGTCCCATGAATGACGAGAATGCACTGCGGATCGATTCCGTCAAATCTTGACGGCGTCGAATCGGCGAGACGGTGTGAGCCCTGCTTGCGAAGCAGCTGTCTGCGACGGCCGCACGCGTCACGATCTTCGGCGGCGACCCGTGCCTTGAATCAAAAACCTCCGGCAGGGCATTGCCGGAGGTTTGGGAGGCTTAGCATGAGCTAAGAGCCATCATTCAATGTGTTGGCTGCCACGTATATAGTTTAGTAGATCAGGTAAGTAAATAAATTTGCCGCGAATGAATCGCATGGCACGTCTTCGTTGTTCGCCTGGACCGAAATGACGCAGCCAATCTTCCGCTACCTATTCCAGTTGAAGAAAAAACCCCGGCAGTTGCCCGCCGGGGTTCTGTCAGATCGAGATCAGATCAACCGGTATTACCAGTTGCGCTGAGCGCGCAAGAGCATCTGGACAGTGTCCTGATCCTTCAGCTCGTAGATCGCCGAAGGCTTGCCGACAGCGGCAGCGGCCGTGGTGATCGTGCCGGCATACTTCTGATCGAGATGCGAGTAGGTCACGTCGGCCGAGAAGGTCAGGTTCTTGACCGGGGTCCAACGGGTGATCACGCCGATCTGCGCGATGTTGTAGTCGGGGTTGCAGCTGGTCACGCCAGCGCCGCCAGCGAACGCGGCACGGAAGGTACCACCGACGCCGCCAACGCCGCAGATGAGCGACTTGGCCGTGTCGTTGTACATGATCGCAGCGTAGGCCCCGTAGATGCTGGTATTCCAGTAGGGATCCCAGTTGTGGGTGTACGCACCGCGCATACCCCAGGTCTTGATGCTCTGCTGCTGGCCGCCGGGGCCGAACACCGTGTCAGGCGCAGTGCCGAAGCCGACGCTGCCATACGCACCCGGGAGGTTCGAACCGCTGTAGATGGCGATCGAGCCAACCTGGCTGGCCAGGTCTTGGATGTTGTAACGGGTCGCACCGTCGGTGTAGACGCCCTGGATGTTGATGGTGTCGCCGGGTCCGGTCGGGATGTTCTTGATCGACAGGGCCAGCGCACCAGCCCAGCCCCACTTGTCGTCCGGATGACCGGTCAACTCGGTGCCGCCGTAGTAGGCTGCGTGATTGTCATGCGCCGCGACCGACGCCTGGAAGATACCCCAAGCCTGGTCAACCTTGAGCGCGGCGATGAAGTCCGGCGCGATCGTGCCGGCGAAGTCGCTCGAGCCGTAGGCACCACCAGCGCCGAGGTTGTTCACGCCGGCCTGGGAGTACGCCACCTGATCCTGCGCCGACAGCGCCAACGATACGCCGTTGCCGAACTGCGCAGTGTAGGTGAACTGGTTCACGCCGTTGGTGGTGTTCACGCCACCGACGAGACCGTCATAGTTGTTGCCCGGATAGGCGGTCCAGGGAGCAGCGAACTGCGAGACCGCCTTACCCATGGTGAAGCCGGCGAACTGGATGAAGGCGTAGTAGACGCCGACCGAACCGGCCGCAACGTTGCCCGAACTAGCGTTGTTCGGCGCAGATGCCGTGCCGATCGGCGAGTAGATCGTCGAACCGGCGGCAGCGCCCGGACCGTAGCTGTCCGAGGTCCAGGTGAACACCGCATCGAAGTAGGTGCGGACCACGCCGTACTCGGTCGCGGTGCGGGTGTCGATGTTCAAGTCTTCACGCGAACGCCAGGTGTAGCCGTTGGTGAAGCGGTTGTTGGCACCGCTGGCGCCGTTGTAGTTCGGGCCGTAGACGCTGTTGCCGTTGATAACCAAGTCAGCGCGTACGTAGCCGCCCAGCTTGATGCAGGTGTCGGTGCCGGGGATGTAGTAGAAGCCCGGACCATAAAGGGAGCAAACCTTCACGTATTCGACCGCTTTGGCCTTAACGGGAAGATCGGCCGCCTGTGCCCCGCCGACCGCGACCAGCGCAGCGGCCGAGCCCAGAATAAGGCTCTTTGCCAATTTCATTTTAAACCTCCAAGTTGCTCATATGCGTAGAGTCCGGGTCGCGAGCGCCCCGTGATCCTCCCGCATTGTCCAAGACCGTTTTCCCCAAACCCCGCACCCTCAGATCAATCTGTGGTGTGCGACGGACTTGAACGATCACCGCAACGGGACGATCGAGATTCCCCTACCGCCGGGTTCAATATGCATGGGCGAGTTGCCCAATCAAAATAGTTTATAAAGTCAGGAATGCGAATGCGGCCACACTGTGTCTCGCCGGCAACGCTCGACTTAAGCCCCTTACCTGCATGGGCAAATTTGTCGCACCCCAAATAGCCGAACCGTCACATACACATCATAATTGCTTTACGTTCACTTGCCTTCCTGAGCGACTTACTAGAAAAAAAGTCCGCCGACGCGGGAATCAAGAAATAAATCAGCACAAAGCTGAGTCGGCAACGTAGGGAAGGGGAAGCTGTGTCAGTGACCAGGAAGGATCAGGCGCGCCTGCGCGCCATCGAGAATCTCGACATCATCAAACGCTTTACGCTCGAGATCTCGTCCATCAACTCGCATCTCGAACGGGTCCGCCAGCTCTGGGGCAAGGCGCTTGGCGTCAGCGGTCCGCAATGGATGATCCTGATCGCGATCTCGGACCTCGACAAGGATGACGGCGTGCCGATCAACGTGGTGTCGAAGCTGCTGCATGTCGATCCGTCGTTCGTGACCACGCAGTCCAAGCTGCTCGAACAGAAGGAGCTGCTGCGCCGCGCGTCCTCCCCGGCCGATGCGCGCGTGGTCCGCCTGTCGCTGACCGACAAGACCCGAAAGCATCTGGCGGGCCTCGCCGACCAGCACAAGGCGTTCAAGAAGACCGTGTTCGAGGAATTCAGCGAGCCCGAACTGGCTGAATTCACGGCCAAGCTTGCGATGCTCAACAACCGCATGGAAAAGGCATGCCTGATCGCCGCGATGGATTTCGAGACCTGACGATTGCCGCATCGGGGCGTAAACGACGCCCGAATGCTCTCAAACATCGCATGCTTTGAAAAATGGTCGGAGCGAGAGGATTTGAACCTCCGACCCCTAGTCTCCCAGACTAGTGCGCTAACCGGGCTGCGCCACGCTCCGATGCCGTTCCATTAGCTGCGATCCTGCGTTCGCGCAAGGCGGAGCAGGCCCTTTAAGGGCTGCAATCCGGGCCCGGTTCCCAATGGCAGCTTCCTGGGCTCAGCCGTCCTTCATCGCCGCATCGATCAGCTGCCGGCAGGCGACCAGCTCCTGCAGCACGCGTTCGAGCCGCTCCCGATCGACTGGCGGAACGGTCGGGCGCACCGGCGGCGCAGCCGACGCCTTGCCCGGATGGGCGTGCGCCTTGTAGGTCGACAGGATCGGATCCACGTCGGGATCGACGAATCGGTAGTCGATTCCCCCCTCATCGCCGTCGCCCTCCTCGCCGTCGAAATCGAGGCCGTCATTGCTCTCGAGATCCTCGGGCTCGGCCATGCTGTTGCCGACCGCCTCCTCGACCGCGCCGAACGAGACGGCAGCGGTCTGGTCGGCGATGCCCTGCACCGACTTGATGCCGTGCTCTTTCAGGATCCGCTGCACGCCGCGGATGGTGTAGCCCTCGCCGTAGAGCAGCCGGCGGATGCCCTTGAGCAGGTCGACGTCGTCGGGGCGATAATAGCGGCGTCCGCCGCTGCGCTTCATCGGCTTGATCTGCGCGAAGCGCGTTTCCCAGAATCTCAGCACATGCTGGGGAATATCGAGCTCATCTGCGACTTCGCTGATGGTACGGAACGCATCCGGCGCCTTGTCCAAATGCCCGCTCCTCTGGCTTCAATGCCTGGAGCCCGTTCCGTTCCGATCGAAACGGGGCTCCGGATTCTGGTTTTGGCGCGTCTTCTTCACGCGAACCGGGTTATCCACTTCGCTTGAAAACGCCCTAGTCGGCCTTGCTGCCGTCGCCATTGGTGACGGCATGGCCATTGATCCGCTGCTTCAGGATCGCCGACGGCTTGAACACCATCACCCGCCGCGGCGAGATCGGCACCTCGGTGCCGGTCTTTGGATTGCGCCCGATACGCTGGCCCTTCTTGCGCACCATGAAGGAGCCGAATGAGGACAACTTCACCGTCTCGCCCTTTTCCAGGCAATCGGTGATCTCCTTCAGCACCAACTCGACAAACGCCGACGATTCCGTGCGCGACAGACCTACCTTTTGGTAGACCGCCTCACACAAATCGACGCGCGTCACTGTTTTTCCGGTTCCCGTGGTCATCGCCTGCCCCGCACTCTCGGCGAACAATTTCTTGACTGAAATTAAAAGCTTAGCGCGCAATGGTCAACAGCGACCAGCATCCGGCGCTGGAAAGATGCCGGCAACCTGCCGATACTCTTTGGCGATGCGCTACCAGCGCACGAGCGCCGAACCCCAGGTGAAGCCGCCGCCCATCGCCTCGAACAGCACCAGATCGCCCTTCTTGACGCGCCCGTCCCTCACGGCAACCGATAGCGCGAGCGGGATCGAGGCCGCCGAGGTGTTGCCGTGCTTGTCGACTGTCAAGACCACCTTCTGCGGCGCAATATGCAGCTTGTGGGCCGAGGCATCGATGATTCGCTTGTTGGCCTGGTGCGGAATGAACCAGTTGATGTCGTCGGCGGTAAAGCCGGTGGCGTTGAACGCGTCGACGATCACATCGGTGATCATGCCGACGGCGTGCTTGAATACCTCGCGGCCTTCCATCCGGAGATGGCCGACCGTCTTGGTCGAGCCGGGACCGCCATCGACGAACAGCTTCGACTTGTGGCGTCCGTCCGAGCGCAGATGCGTCGTCAGCACGCCGGGATCGTCGGTCGTGCCGGAATGCTGCTGCGCTTCCAGCACCACCGCGCCGGCGCCATCGCCGAACAGCACGCAGGTACCGCGGTCGTTCCAGTCGAGGATACGCGAGAAGGTTTCGGCGCCGATCACCAAGGCCCGCTTGTGGGTCCCGGCGCGCAGGAAATTGTCCGCGGTGGTCAGCGCAAAGACGAAGCCGGAGCACACCGCCTGCAGATCAAACGCGACGCCGTGGTTGATGCCGAGCGCGTGCTGGACCGCGACCGCGGTCGCCGGAAACGTGTTGTCGGGCGTCGAGGTCGCCAGCACAATCAGGTCGATCGACTGGGCGTCGATCTTGGCATCGGCGAGCGCGGCGCGCGCCGCGTTGATCGCGAGATGCGAGGTGAACTCGTCATCGGCGGCGATGTGCCGCTCGCTGATGCCGGTGCGCTGCACGATCCAGTCATCGGACGTGTCGATTCGGCTCGCCAGTTCGGCATTGGTCAAAACCCGCTCCGGCAGATATGAGCCGCAGCCGAGCACTACCGAACGTATCGCAGTCACGAGACAGCCTCCTGCGCGGTCTGCGCCTTTACCAGGGCGCCGCCATCGCGGTTGAGCATCTGATTGATCTTGGTGAGGAGATCGTAGTGGGCCATCTCATAGCCAACATCCACCGCATAGGCAAAGCCTTCCGCGTTGATGCCGCCATGGCTCTTGACCACCACGCCGTTCAGGCCGAGCAGCAGACCGCCATTCGACTTGTTGGGATCGAGCTTGTCGCGCAGCTTCTGGAACGCGCCGCGGGCAAACAGATAGCCGATCCGCGCCAGCCAGCTCGACGACATCGCCTCGCGCAATAGCGTGAACATCTGGCGCGCGGTGCCTTCGGCGGCCTTGAGCGCGATATTGCCGCTGAAGCCTTCCGACACGATCACGTCGGCGAGCCCCTTGCCGATCGCATCGCCCTCGACAAAGCCGATATAGTTGAACTGGGGCGCGTTCATCGCGCGCAGCATCTCGGCGGCCTCGCGGATTTCCCCGTGACCCTTGATTTCCTCGGACCCGATATTGAGCAGGCCGACGGTCGGCCGTTCGAGGTTGAACAGCACGCTCGCCATCGCGCTGCCCATCACCGCGAGCGTCGCCAGATGGCGGGCGTCGCCGCCGATCGAGGCTCCGAGATCGAGCACCACCGAATCGCCTCGCAGCGTCGGCCACGCCGCAGCGAGCGCCGGGCGGTCGACGCCCGGCAACGTCCGCAGATTGATACTGCCCATCGCCATCAGCGCGCCTGAGTTGCCGGCGGAGACCGCAACGTCGGCCTCGCCGTGCTTCACCGCATCGATCGCCAGCCACATTGACGACGCCCTGCGGGTCCGCCGCAGCGCCTGGCTCGGCTTCTCGTCATTCTTCACCGCGACGTCGGTATGGATCACCTTCGATACCGCCTTCAGCGCAGGATGTTTCGCAAGCTCCGGCTCGATCTGGGCCCGGTCTCCGACCAGCAGGAATTCGCTGTCGGGATGACGGCTCAACGAGATCGCGGCGCCGGGAATGACCACCGATGCGCCGACATCGCCCCCCATGGCGTCAAGCGCGATTCGAACCTTATGAGGCATGAACGTCCCGGAAGCCTGCTCTCCCACAGCCCTTCAGATGAAGACCGCGAGCTTGAAGTCACCGCCGTCAACGGCGCGCGGCGAAACGCCGGGCCGCGACAATAGCGTGTCCGCGGTCCGACACAACCTCTTGACCACAAAGAAGCGAGGCGCCGAACCGTCACGCAACACATCAAGACATACCAGAAATACATGATATTTCAAACTATTATGACGCATACTTGAAGTAACCGGGAATACCCCTCGCGCAGGCCTGCAGGCAAGCCATCCCCTCAAATGTTGGAGCTGGCTGCCCTCAAGTTCCGTCAGCTCCCCTCAACTTCCCTTGGGCTTCTTGCCGTCAGCCTTTTCCTTCAGCGCCTTGAGCGCGGCGAAGGGATGATTTTCCGGATCAGGCGCTTCAACCTCTTGTTCAAAGACCGCATCCGCCTTGCGCGGATAAGGGTCTACGCCGAGAAACAGCGCATCGGTGGCGAGCCGGCCGATGTCGATGAAGCCGCCGACGATCGGCTCCGGCGGATCCGGGGTCTCCTCATCGCCCTGCTCGTCGTCGACGAGGTCGGCCATCTCCGGGATCTGCTCGGGCGGCGCGAACAACACGTCGATCGGCTCGTCGATCTCGTTCTCGATCGGATCGAGCGTCACCACGCAGGTCTGCCCGACCCTGGCCCAAACCCGGCCGGTGACGTGGCAGCTGCCGTCGCGCTTGGGCTGCAGATCGAACGCCGCCCGCGCGGAGACGACCTCGCGCAACTCGCCGACCTCGGCGATCGCCTTGCGCGTCGCCTCGTCGGCCACGATCTCGCGATGCAGCCCGGTATCCGGGATCTGCGCGACGTTGACGAGAACGCGCCAAGGGTCCCGCGCGGCATCGGGCCGTCCTGTGCTGCCGCCGCTCATGCCGTGGTCCTCGCAGCTTGCGGCGCCGGGAAGCGCCATGCCCCCTGGGTCAGCGCCGCGAGGTCCGCGCGCGCCAACACCGCCATCGCCTCTCTGGCATAGACGGCCAGTTCGCGGGCCTTGTCGATGTTCTGACCATTGAGGATGTTCTTGCAGAGCGACTGAGCCAGGGCCTCGTCGCCGTCGGTCAGCGCCAGATCATAGGCCGCGGTGCGGCCGTAGAAGGCCTCGCCGAACGCCTGCATCCGCTTCGGCACCGTGAGGTCGCCGACGCCCATTTCCCTGAGATTGTCGTCCATGTCGATGCAGAAATGATCGAACAGGGCCTGCGACAGCCTGACGCCGCCTTCCGCGGATTTCAATCGCCACAGTACCAGCCACAGATGCATCAGAAGCAGGTCAAAACGGCCGTTAACCGTGTCCGGAACGCCCAAGTCACGGTAAAACAACGGTTCTCGCGCCTGCGTCACGATCATGCCATAGATGGTCTCAATGGTGCTGCGCGCGGGCACCCGGGGTCTTCTGAAGTGATTGAACGGCCAAAGCATAGCGGGTTCCGGCTGCCGGCCCCCCAAAGGACGCCTGTTGAGGGTTCGCCCATTGGAGCTCGGCATGATTGCAATCCATTGAGCTGCCCGGTACGTCAATGCTCCGGCCGATGCAAGGGGACGGATCAGTTCCGCCGATGAACCACACTCTTCCAAGACAGTCTCGCACGGCTTCCGCGCGCGGGTTCTTCACGCGCTTCCGCGCCATCGCGGTCGTTGGTCTGTTCTGTGCCGCCGCGCTCGGCGGCTGCGCCGGCGAGCAATTTCAGAAGGGCTACATCCTGCCCGACGGAGCGCTCGAGCAGATTCCGATCGGCGCGAGCCAGGATCAGGTGCTGATCGTGCTCGGCACGCCCTCGACGGTCGCAACACTCGACGGCGAGGTGTTTTACTACATCTCGCAGCGGACCTCGCGGCCGGTTGCCTTCATGAACCAGCGCGTGGTCGACCAGCGCGTCATCGCGGTCTATTTCGACAAGAACCGCCAGGTGCGCCGGCTCGCCAATTATGGCCTGAAGGACGGCAAGATCTTCGACTTCGTCAGCCGGACCACGCCGACGTCGGGCCAGGAAATGTCCTACCTGACACCGCTCTTCAAGCTGCTGAGCTTCAACTAGAGCATGATCCGGAAAAGTGCGAAGCGGTTTTCCGAAAAGATCATGCTCAAAAAATAAGGCCTGAAGGACTGCGCCAGTTTGTCGCTTGCCCCACGGGCAAGCGGTCCCCTACGCTTGCTCGCAAACAAGAAGCCTCAGCAGGGGGTAAGCGCGTGAGAGCGAAGAGATTTTCCCGTCGTACGGTATTGTCGGGCGCGGCCGCATTGTCGGCGGCGGCGATCCTGCCGCGTGCCAGTCTCGGGGTCGGCGACTGGCGACCGACGGATACGGTCCGGATCATCGTGCCGGCGGCGGCCGGCGGCTCGACCGACGTGATGGGGCGACTGCTGGCGGCGCATTTGCAGCCGCTCTGGGGCCAGTCGGTCGTGGTGGAGAATCGCTCCGGCGCCGGCGGCACCATCGGCACCGCGGAGGTCGCACGCAGCAAGGGCGACGGCCACACCATCTTGATCGGCAATCCCGGCCCCAATGCGATCGCCTTCAGCATCTTCAGGAACCTGACCTACAAGGCCGACCAACTGCAGGCCGTCTCCAACATGATCCGGATCCCGAACATCGTCTCGGCGCATCCATCGACCGGCATCAAGTCGATCCCCGAATTGATCGCGTACCTCAAGAAGAACCCCGACAAGCTGACCTACGGCTCGTCAGGCACCGGCCAGAGCCCTCACCTCACCGGCGCCTGGTTCCTGCAACTCACCGGGCTGAAGTTGACGCATGTGCCGTTCCGCGGCGCCGGCCCCGCATTGCAGGCCGGGCTCGCCGGCGACATCCAGATCCTGTTCGACAATCTCTATCCGTCGCTGCCGCAGGTGCAGGACGGCAAGCTCAACGGGCTCTGCGTCACCACGGCCGAGCGCAGCGAGTCCGCGCCCAATCTGCCTGTGATGCGCGAGGGTGCGCCGGAGCTTGCCAAGTTCGACGTCGCCTCGTGGTTCGGCGTGTTCCTGCCGAAGACGGCACCGGCGCCCGTGGTCGACGAGCTGAACCGTCAGATCAAGGCGATGCTGGAGCGCGACGACGTCAAGAAGAACATCGCCGGCATGGGCGCCCGCGCCGACTACGGCACGCCGCAGCAATTCTCCGATTTCGTCAGCGCGGAGACCACGAAGTTCGCCGCCATCATCGAGAAGGAAGGCTTGCAGATGGAGGTCAAGTGACGGCCGCTGTCACAGCGCCGTAGGGCGGATTAGCCGACCACGTCCGCCGTAGCTCAACGAGCGAAGGCGGAAGGCGTAATCCGCCGCAGCGGTTAGACCTATCGGTGGATTACGCTTCGCTAATCCACCCTACAATTCTGTCACTCCGGAGCACGGTGCGGGCAAGGCTACGAGGACTTGTTGATCTTCTTGATCTTGGCGTCGGTTGCTTCCATCGCCATCGCCAGTTCCAGGATCGCCTTCGACAACAGCTCGATGGCCTCCTTCTGATCCTGCGACTTGGAGGCGCGGAGCGCATAGTTCCGTGCGGATGAAAGCGACATCGATTGATCTCCGTGTTGTTCGCGTCTGGTTTTCGGCGGATATCGTTGGCGGAAAGCCGATCAGTTCGGCAGTACACCGAACGAAGTCCCTGCAAAACAAAAACCCCGCGGCTCGCACCGCGGGGTTTGCATTCAGTCATTGCGCGCCGCTCAGTGCGCCAGGATCGCCAGCAGCAGCAGCGCCACGATGTTGGTGATCTTGATCATCGGGTTCACCGCCGGGCCCGCCGTGTCCTTGTAGGGATCGCCGACGGTGTCGCCGGTCACCGCGGACTTGTGGGCGTCGGAGCCCTTGCCGCCGTAATGGCCGTCCTCGATGTACTTCTTGGCGTTGTCCCAGGCGCCGCCGCCCGAGGTCATCGAGATCGCGACGAACAGGCCGGTGACAATGACGCCGAGCAGCATGGCACCGACCGCGGAGAATGCCGCCGACTTGCCCGCCGCGCCGCCGCCCGCGATCGCATAGATCAGGAAGTAGACGACGATCGGCGACAGCACCGGCAGCAGCGACGGGATGATCATCTCCTTGATCGCAGCCTTGGTCAGCAGGTCGACCGCCTTGCCGTAGTCGGGCTTGTCAGTGCCCTGCATGATGCCGGGCTTCTCGCGGAACTGACGGCGTACCTCCTCGACGATCGCGCTCGCAGCGCGGCCGACCGCGGTCATGCCCATCGCACCGAACAGATACGGCAGCAGGCCGCCGAACAACAGGCCAACGACCACGTAGGGATTGTTGAGCGAGAAGTCCGGATTGACGCCCGCGAAATAGGCGTGGTTGGCGGAGTCGGCGATGAAGAATTTGAGGTCCTGGTTATAGGCCGCAAACAGCACCAGCGCACCGAGACCGGCGGAGCCGATCGCGTAGCCCTTGGTCACCGCCTTGGTGGTGTTGCCGACCGCGTCGAGCGCGTCGGTCGACTTGCGCACTTCCTTGGGCAGACCCGCCATCTCGGCGATGCCGCCAGCGTTGTCGGTGACCGGGCCGAAGGCGTCGAGCGCGACGATCATGCCGGCCAGCGCCAGCATGGTGGCGGTCGCGATCGCGATGCCGAACAGGCCGGCCAGGCTGTAGGTGACCAGGATCCCGGCGATGATGACGAGCGCGGGCAGCGCGGTCGCCTCCATCGAGATCGCCAGGCCCTGGATCACGTTGGTGCCGTGACCGGTGACGGATGCCGCCGCAATCGACTTCACCGGGCGATAGTCGGTGCCGGTGTAGTACTCGGTGATCCAGATGATCAGGCCGGTGACGACAAGACCGACCACACCGCATTCGAACAGCGCCATGCCGGTGTAGTCGACGCCATCGAGCTTGCCGAAGCCGATCAGCCAGTTGATCACGGCCGCAACGCCGACCAGCGACAGGATGCCGGTGGCGATCAGGCCCTTGTACAGGGCACCCATGATCGACTGGCTCGCGCCGAGCTTGACGAAGAAGGTGCCGATGATCGAGGTGATGATGCAGATGCCGCCGATCGCGAGCGGCAACGTCATCATGTTCACCAGGATCGGCGTCTTGGCGAAGAAGATCGCCGCGAGCACCATGGTGGCGACCGCGGTCACCGCATAGGTCTCGAACAGGTCCGCCGCCATGCCGGCGCAGTCGCCCACATTGTCGCCGACGTTGTCGGCGATGGTGGCCGGGTTGCGCGGATCGTCCTCGGGGATGCCGGCCTCGACCTTGCCGACGAGGTCGCCGCCGACGTCTGCACCCTTGGTGAAGATGCCGCCGCCGAGACGGGCAAAGATCGAGATCAGCGAGGCGCCGAAGCCGAGCGCCACCATGGCGTCGACCACGGTGCGGCTACCGGCTTCCAGCCCCATGAACTTGACCAGCACCATGAAGTAGATGGTGACGCCGAGCAGTGCGAGACCGGCAACCAGCATGCCGGTGATCGCACCCGCCTTGAAGGCGAGCTCGAGGCCGCCGGCCAGCGAGGTGGTCGCCGCCTGCGCGGTACGGACGTTGGCGCGCACCGAGACGTTCATGCCGATGAAGCCGGCCGCACCCGACAGGATGGCGCCGATCGCAAAGCCGATCGCCACCAGAAGGCCGAGGAAGTAGGCCAGCACCACGAAGATCACGATACCGACCATGCCGATCGTGGTGTATTGCCGCCGCAGATAGGCTTGTGCGCCCTCGCGCACCGCGCCCGCGATTTCCTGCATGCGGGCATTGCCCGCATCCGCGTTCAAGACCGACTGCGTCGCCCAGATCGCGTAGACGATGGAAAGCGCCCCGCAGAGCACAATCAACCATAAAGCTGTCATTGAATGTTGCCTCAGATCCTTGATGTAACCCCCGCGCCTTCTTTGTGCCGCTAGGGGGCGGCAGGCGCTTATTTTGCAAGGACAATCCTCCCCAAAAACGGATTGCCTCAAATCGGGCGCGACCTTGCCAAAATCGTTACCGCTGTGCAACGCCACCTACGGCCGAAAACGCCGATATCGGCAGCAATTTAGAAGGAAAGTCGGCGCGTTTCGGCCGGACGTTCTAGAAATGGCTGTAGGACAGCCGCTTCAGCGCCAGTTCCCTGCCCTGTCCGTCGAGGAAGCTTGGCGGTGACTGGCCTGCAATGAGGCCACCGATCGCGGTGACGGCGACCTTGGCCTGCCGTGCCTCGCGCACAAAGGCGTCCACGCGATCGCCCGGGACCGCGCATAAGAGCTCGTAGTCATCGCCGCCGGCCACCAAGGTCTCGAACCCGATCGCCTTGCGCGCAAGCAGCCCAGCGGCCGCAGGCGACAATGGAATGCTCGGCAAGTTGATCACGGCTGTCACACCGCTGGCTGCGCAAAGCTTGGCCAGATCGCCGGCGAGACCATCGGACACGTCCATCGCCGCGCTGGCGTGGCTGCGGACGGCCTTGGCAAGGGCGTTGCGCGGCTGCGGAACACGGTAGCGGCCGGCAAGAAAATCCCGGCCGGCGGCATCGTCGGCGAGTGCCGCCGCGACCGGGCCGCCCCGGAGCAGATCGAGACCGAGCGCGGCATCCCCGATCGTGCCGGTCACGAACATGCGGTCGCCGGCCTTTGCCCCCGCGCGGTGCACCATCTTGCCCTGAGGCAGCCGCCCGAACGCGGTGATCGAGATCATCAGCGGCCCCGGCGTTGAGACCGTGTCGCCGCCGAGCAGCGGGCAGCCGTAATCGCCGGCATCCTCGCCGAGCGCCGCGGCAAACGGCTTGAGCCAGGCCTCCTCGGCGCGGCGCAGCGCCAATGTCAGCACGAAGCCGGCCGGCACTGCACCCTTGGCCGCGATATCGGACAGGTTCACCCGCAGCGCCTTGCGCGCCAGCGTGTCGGGCGGATCATCGGGGAGGAAATGCACGCCCTCGACGACGGCATCCGTGGTGACGACGATGTCCTCGCCGGCCGCCCGCAGCGCGGCAGCGTCGTCGTCGAGCCTGAACGCGCCCGGATCGGTCGCAAGCGGCTTGAAATAGCGCGCGATGAGGGAGTCTTCGCCGGAGATCGGTCTGCTTGCTTCGGTCATCAACCCGTCATCCTGAGGTGCGAGCGGAGCGAGCCTCGAAGGATGCACGGCCCCGATGCGACCACAACGCCACGCTGCCGCCCTTCGAGGCCTCCGCTTCGCTACGGCACCTCAGGGTGACGGCTACGGAGAGGGACGGCATCGCGGTATCTAACTCCGCACAAACTCGTCGCCGCGGAACTGGCGTGCGATCTGGTCGAGCACGGCGTTGACCATGCCGGTCTCGTCCTTCTCGACGAAGGCGTGCGCGACGTCGACATATTCGGAAACCACGACGCGGCCCGGCACGTCCCGGCGGTGCTCGAGTTCATAGGACCCTGCTCGCAGCACCGCGCGCAGGATCGCGTCGATCCGCTTCAGCGGCCAGCCCTTCGACAGCGCCTCGTCGATCAGGGGATCGAGCTTGGCCTGGTCGCGCACCACGCCGGAGACGACGTCGCGGAAGAACGCGGCTTCCGCCGGCAGGTATTTCTCGCCCTCGACCTCGTTACCGAGCCAATGGCTCTCGAACTCGGCGAAGATGTCGTTGATGCCGGCGCCCCCGATGTCCATCTGGTACAGCGCCTGCACGGCAGCGAGCCGCGCTGCGCCGCGCCGGTTGGCTTTCCTGTCGGGGGCTTTCGCGGGCTTCTTGTTGTCAGCCATGGTCAGGCCTTTGCCAGGCGGCGCTTGATCCGCAGCATCGCGATCGCCGCGCGCGCGGCGTCGCCGCCCTTGTTCAGCTCGCTGGCACGCGCCCGCGCCCAGGCCTGCGCCTCGGTGTTGACGGTGAGGATGCCGTTGCCGAGCGGGAATTTCCGGCTCACGGCCAGATCCATCAATCCGCGCGAGGACTCCTGCGAGACGATCTCGAAATGGATGGTGTCGCCGCGGACCACGCAGCCGAGCGCGATCGCCGCGTCATAGGGCTTGCCGTTCGCCGCCGCGGCGTCGATCGCAATCGCGATCGCGGCCGGAATCTCCAGCGCGCCCGGCACCGTGATCACGTCATGGCTGGCGCCCGCCGTCTTCAGCTCGGCGAGCGCGCCTTCCAGCAGCGCATCCTGGATATCGTCATAAAACCGGGCCTCGACGATCAGCACGCGTGCGCCTGATATGTCGGTCTGGTCCTTCAGGGGTGCGCGCCGCGCGTCAGCCATTGCAATACCAATCGGAACTTGGGGAGGAGTTGTGCTGCGTTTTAGGCGCAGCAGGCGGTAAAGCCAAGGGCAATACTGGCCCGGATGTCACCGCGATCAGCCTGATTTTTCAGGTCGGCTTCGCCCGCAATGCATAGGCCATCCGGGCGGAAGCCCGCCCGGAGTGAACAGGCAGATAAGGACGTCTGTCTCGGCCACAATGCCGAGGCTATTTCATCTCCGACAGCCGCGCCGCATAGCGGGCCATCAGATCGACCTCGATATTGACCTCGCTGCCGGCCTTCCAGCCGCGCAGGGTCGTGACGGACAACGTGTGCGGGATGATCAGCACCGAGAAGGTGACATCGTCGACCGTATTCACGGTCAGCGACACGCCGTCCAGCGTGATCGATCCCTTCGCGGCGATGAAACGCGCCAGCTCGCGGGTGGTTCGCAGCTCGAACCGCGCCATGTCGGGCAGATCGTCGCGCTTGACGATGGTCGCGATCCCGTCGGCATGGCCGGCCACGATATGACCGCCGAGCTCGTCGCCGATCTTGAGCGCGCGCTCGAGGTTGAGCCGGCCACCCTGCGCCCAGTGCCTGGCGGTGGTCATGCCGAGCGTCTCTGCCGCGGCGTCGACATCGAACCAGGTCTTGCCGTCAGCCGTGCCGGAGGCGACCACGGTGAGGCAAACGCCGTTGCAGGCAATCGAGGCGCCGTCTGCGATCGTGGTCTGGTCATAGTCGCAGGCAATCCGCATCCGGTGCAGCTGCCCCTGCGCCACGGGCTTCAGGCTTACGATCTCACCGATATCGGTGACAATTCCGGTAAACATTACGCACGCTCGTAGATCATGAGACTGTCGTTATCGAGGGTTTCGCTAGCACGAAGGCGGAAGGCGGGCGACTGCGTGATTGCGGCCAGCGGCAATGCGTCCAGCGCGGGAACGCCATCGGCACCGATCGGTTCAGGTCCGCGCAACAGCCAGATTTCATCGACAAGACCGGCTGCCACGAAAGAATTTGCCACGCGTGCGCCGCCCTCGACCATCAGCCGCGTGATGCCCTTCTCCGCCAGCGCATGCAACACCGCCGGCAGATCGAGCCCCGGCTGCGCGCCTGAGGCAACGCGGATCACCTCTGCCCCGGCAGCGCCGAGCTTCATCGCGGCCGGCGCCTCGGCAAGATCCGACGCCATCACCCAGAGCGGCGTCTCGCGCGCCGAATGCACCAGGCGGCTGTCGCCCGAGATCCGCAGCGCGCGATCGAGCAGCAGGCGCACCGGCGAACGCGCCGCCATGCCGGGCAACCGGCAGGTCAGGAGCGGATCGTCGGCCTTCACCGTCCCGATGCCGACCAGGATCGCATCGCTCTGCGCGCGCAACAAATGCACGCGCCTCTGCGCGGCCTCGCCGGTGATCGCAACCTGCTTATGGCCGCCGGCTGCGATCTTGTCGTCGGCGGACACCGCGAGCTTGAGGATCACATGCGGGCGCTTGTCCGTGATACGGCGAAAATGCCCGGCATGGTCGCGCGCGGCCTCGGCCGCGCACAGTCCGACATCGACCGCGATTCCTGCAGCACGCAGCTTGGCGTGCCCCTTCCCGCCGACCTCCGGATTGGGGTCCTCGATCGCCGACACCACGCGGGCGAGCCCGGCCGCGACGACGGCATCCGCGCAAGGCGGCGAGCGGCCGAAATGCGAGCAGGGTTCGAGCGTGACATAAAGCGTGGCGCCGCGCGCCGCGTCACCCGCGCGCCTCAATGCCTCGACCTCGGCATGCGGGCGGCCGCCGGGCTGGGTCCAGCCGCGGCCGACAATCACGCCATCCTTGACGATGACGGCGCCGACGGCCGGATTAGGCCAGGTGCGCCCGAGCCCGCGGCGGCCGAGCGCGAGCGCGAGCTGCATGAAGCGCAGATCGGCGGCCCTTGCCGTTTCCTTCGCCTCCTTGGCCTTCTGCCCGAGCTGCTCTTCCAGAATGCGGAAGATCATTTTCGCAACGTCGCGATCCGCGGGTCCTCTTCGCCGGTCAGCTCGTCGAGCACGGCCTCAAAGTCCTTGGCCTCGCGGAAGTTACGATAGACCGAGGCGAAGCGCACATAGGCGACGTCGTCGAGCTGGCGCAGATGCTCCATCACGATCTCGCCAATCGCCTCCGAGGAGACCTCCGCCTCGCCACCGCTTTCGAGCTCGCGGACGATGGTGGACACCATCTTCTCCACCCGCTCGGACTCCACCGGGCGCTTGCGCAACGAGATCTGCAACGAGCGGACCAGCTTGTCGCGGTCGAACGGCACGCGGCGGCCGTTGCGCTTGATCACGGTGAGCTCACGCAGCTGCACCCGCTCGAAGGTCGTGAAGCGGAAGTTGCAGGCCATGCAGACGCGCCGCCTGCGGATGACGGCAGAGTCCTCGGTCGGACGCGAGTCCTTGACCTGCGTATCGAGAGAATTGCAGCTCGGGCAGCGCATCCGACGGGACCTTTACGAGCGAACGTCTACTGGTAGATCGGGAAGCGATCGGTCAGCGCCTTGACGCGTTCCTTGATCGCGGCCTCGACCAGCGGCGCCTTGCCGTCCGGCGACTGCGCCAGCGCGTTCAGCACTTCCGCGATCATGCCGCCGACCTGCTTGAACTCGGCGACGCCGAAGCCACGGGTGGTCGCCGCCGGCGTACCGAGACGCAGGCCCGAGGTGACGAACGGCTTCTCGGGATCGAACGGGATGCCGTTCTTGTTGCAGGTGATCGCAGCACGCACCAGCGCCTTCTCGGAGATGTTGCCCTTCAGGCCCTTCGGCCTGAGGTCGACCAGCATCAGATGGTTGTCGGTGCCGCCGGACACGATGTCGAGGCCGTGGCCGCGCAGCGTCTCCGCCAGCGCCTTGGCGTTCTCGACCACGTTCTTGGCGTAGATCTTGAAGTCCGGCCGCAGCGCTTCGGCGAACGCGACCGCCTTCGCCGCGATGACGTGCATCAGCGGGCCGCCCTGCAGGCCGGGGAAGATCGCCGAGTTCAGCTTCTTGGCGAGCGTCTCGTCATTGCTGAGGATCAGGCCGCCGCGCGGACCGCGCAGCGATTTGTGCGTGGTCGTGGTGGTGACGTGGGCATGCGGTACCGGCGAGGCATGCACGCCGCCGGCGACGAGGCCCGCGAAATGCGCCATGTCGACCAACAGATACGCGCCGACAGAATCTGCGATCTCGCGGAAGCGCTTGAAGTCCCAGGCGCGCGAATAGGCCGAGCCGCCGGCGATGATCAGCTTCGGCTTGACCTGCTCGGCTTGCTTCTGGACTTCGTCCATGTCGATGATCTGATCCTCGCGACGCACCGTGTAGTGCGCGGCCTTGAACCACTTGCCGGACATGTTGACCGGCGAGCCGTGGGTGAGATGGCCGCCGGCGGCGAGGTCGAGGCCCATGAAGGTGTCGCCGGGCTGCAGCAGCGCCAGAAACACCGCCTGGTTCATCTGGCTGCCGGAGTTCGGCTGGACGTTGGCAAACTGCGCACCGAACAGCTTCTTGGCGCGCTCGATCGCGAGGTTCTCGGCGACGTCGACCCACTCGCAACCGCCGTAGTAGCGCGCGCCCGGATAACCTTCCGCGTATTTGTTGGTCATCACCGAGCCCTGCGCCTCCAGCACGGCGCGGCTGACGATGTTCTCGGAGGCGATCAGCTCGATCTCATGGCGCTGCCGGCCGAGCTCGCCCTTGATCGCGGCGGCGATCTCGGGATCGGCCTCGGCAAGGGTTGCCGTGAAGAAGGAATCGGGCGCGGAAGCGGTCTTGGAAGATGAGGTCATCGGCGAAATATCTCCACCGCCGCAAGCCTTTAGGTGGGATGCGGACGGTCACGAGTGGCGGTCGAAGCTGGTTTCAGAGGGTTATCACATCACCCCAAAATGGCCAAGCCGTTGCGGTCCCCGGCGGTCAATTATGCCAGATATGGTGGGGATGCCGGGGATTGCCAGCCGGCGGGGCCGGCCCTCCCCGCCCCGGTTCCGGTCCCCCTCCCCGCAGGCCATAGCTGCGGGGACCGCGGGGGCGGACGGGGAGCCCCTTTCCCGATCGCGCGACCAGCCGAGGCTGACGCCTCAAGGCGAGCCGCGCCCCCTCGAGCTTCGCCAGTGCCGCTCCCCCAATCACGCTTCAGTCAATCACGCGACGTCCGTCTCTCTCGATCATCACGCGCGCGATCATGATGCATCGAGTCACGAGATGATTTTGAATCGTTCGATTTTTGAATCGTTCTTTGAATCGCTCAACACTGGATCGATTCAAGCCTCTCACGCGATGCGTGCAATTGTGCGTCGTACTCCGTTGTCCCTCAGTCACACACACGAGCTTTGCGCATAGCTTCGATAGCTTCTAACGGCGCGCGGGCTGTTCGCGAAAATCATCGTGATAACGACGCCGAAGAAATCTTCTCTTTGGGGGCGTTGAATGACGGACGGATGGATTCGGCCGCAGCGGTTTGCTGCTTCGGCTCTGGTGGTGCTTTCGGTTGCTGGTGCGGACGAGGTCTTCGCGCAGACGCAATTGCCGTCCGTGACGGTCGATGCGCCCCACCGGCAAGCGGCGCGGTCGCAGCAGCCATCGCAACGGACCACGCGCGCGCGAAGCGCCTCGCGCCGCGCAACGGTCGCGCCCGTGGGAGCGCAGCCACAGGCGGCACAGCAGTCTGCAAGCGCCGGCGGCGGACACGAGCGCGCCAACGGCCCGGTCACCGGCTATCTGGCGCGGCAGAGCGCCAGTGGCACCAAGACCAGCACGCCGATCATCCAGACGCCGCAATCGGTGACGGTCATCAGCGCCGAACAGATCCGCGATCAGAAGATCGTCAGCAAGTTCGACGAAGTGCTGCGCTACACGCCGGGCGTCATCGGCGGCACCTATGGCGCCGATTTCCGCAACGACTGGTTCATGATCCGCGGCTTCCCCGCGCAGAACGAGTCGCTGTTCCTCGACGGCCTGCAGCTGTTCTACACCTCCTATGCGAGCTGGAAGCTGCAGCCCTTCAATCTCGAGCGCGTCGAGGTGCTGCGCGGTCCCTCCGGCATCCTGTATGGCGGCTCGGCGCCGGGCGGCCTCGTCAACGCGGTGAGCAAGCTGCCGCAGGCGGAGCCCATTCGCTACATCGAGACCGGCGTCAACAATTTCGGCAACGCCTATACCCAATTCGACATCGGCGGCGCGGCGGCGCAGCCCGGCGGCGGCCAGGTGCAGTATCGCCTGGTCGGCCAGGTCCAGGGCGGCGGCACCCAGACCGACTATGTCTACGACGACAATTTCTTCTTCGCCCCGTCGGTGACCTGGCGGCCCGACGCCGACACCAGCCTCACCGTGTTCGGCATGGCCTCGCACAGCAACACAAGGGCGCTGAACTTCCTGCCCTATGTCGGCACCGTCACCAATGCGCCGTTCGGCCGCATTCCGACCAGCCTGTTCGTCGGCGATCCCAGCGTCGACCAATTCCGCCGCGACCAGGAGATGGTCGGCTACCAGTTCCAGAAGAGCGTGACTGACAACGTCGATTTCCGCCAGAACGCGCGCATGGCGCATGTCGACGTCTATTACGCCGGCCTATACGGGCTCGGCTACGCGACGACGCTGGCGGCGGCCGACATCACCCGCGGCAATTTCTACACCCGCGGCATCGCCACGCAGCTCAACCTCGACAATCAGCTCGAATACCGCTTCTCCACCGGCGCGCTGCAGCACACCGCGCTGTTCGGCCTCGATCTGAAATATTACGGCATCGACGACCGGCAGGGTTTTGGCATGGGCACGAATCTCAACGTGTTCAATCCGGTCTACGGCAATAACCTGCCGTATAGCGGCCCGCTGTATCAGAACGCCTATCTGACCCAGGGCATGGCCGGACTCTATCTGCAGGACCAGGTCAAGCTCGATCGCCTGACGGTCGTGCTGTCGGGACGCCAGGACTGGGTCGATCTCACCAACAACAATCGGATCGGCGCCGATCAGAGCCGCCAGGACAGCAAGTTCTCCGGCCGGATCGGCGCGATCTACAATTTCGACAGCGGTGTCGCGCCCTACGTCTCCTACATGACCGGCTACAATCCTGTCATCGGCACCAACGCCGCCGGCCAATTGCTGCTGCCGGAGACCTCCGAGCAGACCGAGGTCGGCATCAAGTACGAGCCGGTCGGCCTCAACGCGCGGTTCGGCGTCGCGCTGTTCGATCTCAAGCGCAAGAACGCGCTGACTACAGATCCGAACAACACGCTGTTCCAGACCCAGAACGGCGAGGTCACCTCGCGCGGCGTCGAGCTCGAGGCGGTGGCGAACATCACGCGGGATTTCAAGCTGGTGGCGAGCTACACCAATTACGAGCTGTTCGTCAGCAAGGACCTCAATCCCGCGCTAATAGGCACCGTGCCGACCAACACGCCGCGGCAGCTCGCCTCGGTCTGGACTGACTATACGCTCCGCGACGGCCCGCTGAACGGCTTCGGCTTCGGTGGCGGCGTACGCTATGTCGGCGCGTCCTTTGCCGACACCGCGAACACCGCGCGCGTCCCAGGCGTCGTGCTCGGTGACCTCGCCTTGCACTACGAATGGGACAACAACTGGCGCGCGGCGCTCAATGTCGTGAACGTCACCGACAAGATCTACGTCGCGAGCTGCGCGACGATCAGCTCCTGTTACTACGGCGATCGCCGGCGCATCACGGCAAGCCTCGCCTACAAATGGTGAGCGTGCCGCGAAACATTTCGTTCACAAATCCATCATCGAGACAGAGGGGCGGCGTTCAGCCGCCTCTCCATTTTTTCGATGCCGTCAGGGTGGTGTCAGCATCTCGCGCTAGGTTCGCGGCGCGGCTACAGTTGCCGCGCCCAGACTGGCCCGCTCCGAATTGCGAGCCCCGGAGCGGGCCTTTTAGGTGACGAAGGTTTCCCGTGGCAACCCAAGGGCATTCGAGTCCGTCGCACCGGCCGCCCGCGGGTCGATATCAGAATGCACTCTTGAACTGCGCGACATAGTCGGGGCTGCCATAGACCCACATGGGCTCGTCGCATTGTCGTGAGCCTATGTCGTTCGTGCAGGCGGAACTCCACGGCGGAGCCGCGATCTGACGACCGACGATCCCGTATCCTTGCAGTCCGTTGCCGATTGTCGGTCCTGTGCCGACATGCATTCGATCGCTGCCTCTGCCGGTTCGCGCATGAGCAATGGCTTGGGTCGCAACAGATGGCACCAGCATGGGCGCCGCCAGAAGGTAGATGGCCTTCATCGTTCAGCCGCCTTGATTGCGCCTCGCGCGGGCGAGGCATGTGTACGTTGCTGAAAGGAAGACCGAGATCGGGGTTTCTATATTTCCGGATCACGCAAATGTTGGCAGCGTTACCGTCTGTCTCGACGCGGCCGATGGATTCACATCCTAATCTTCGTTCGCCTTGAACCGCCCGAGTCCCCTGAGCACGAACGGTGCAAACAGCGCGATCAGCGCGATGCCGAGCAGCACAGCCGACATCGGGCTTTGCAGCAGCACCATGGGATCGCCGAGGCTGATCGCCAGCGCGCGGCGCAGCTGGCTTTCCGCGATCGGCCCGAGGATCAGCCCGATCACGACGGGCGCGATCGGGAAATCGAACCGCCGCATCAAGAAGCCCATCACGCCGAACGCCGCCAGCATCGACAGCTCGACGACCGACGGCTTTGCCGCGATCGTGCCCATGGTCGCGAACACCAGGATGCCGGCATAGAGCCATGGCTGCGGGATCGCCAGCAGCCGCACCCACAGCCCGACGAGCGGCAGATTGAGCACCAGCAGCATGCCGTTGGCGATGAACAGGCTCGCGATCAGGCCCCACACCAAATCGGGCCGCTCCGCGAACAATAGCGGCCCCGGATTGAGCCCGTATTGCTGGAAGCCCGCAAGCATCATCGCCGCGGTGGCCGAGGTCGGCAGCCCAAGCGTCAACAGCGGCACCAGCGTGCCCGCGGCGGACGCGTTGTTGGCGGCTTCGGGTCCGGCGACGCCCTCGATCGCGCCCTTGCCGAATTCCTCCGGATGTTTGGTCAGCCGCCGCTCGGTTGAATAGGACAGGAAGGTCGGGATCTCGGCGCCACCGGCCGGCAGCGCGCCGATCGGAAAGCCGAACAGCGTGCCGCGCAGCCACGGCTTCCACGACCGCCGCCAATCCTCCCGCGTCATCCACAGCGAGCCGCGCACCGGCTCGAGCTTCTCCTCGGCGTGATGACGGCGCGAGGCGACATAGAGCGCCTCCCCGACCGCGAACAGGCCGACCGCGAGCGTCGTCACCTCGACGCCGTCGAGCAGCTCGGGGATGCCGAACGCAAGCCGTGCCTGGCCGGTGAGCTTGTCGATGCCGACCAGCCCGAGCGTCAAACCGATGAACAGGCTGGTGAGCCCGCGAACCGGCGAGTCGCCAAAGGTCGCCGATACCGTCACGAAGGCGACGCACATCAGCGCGAAGTAATCCTCCGGCCCGAACCGAACCGCGACGTCGACCAGCCATGGCGCGAGGAATGCGAGGCCGATGGTGGCGATGGTGCCGGCCACGAATGAGCCGATCGCCGAGGTCGCCAGCGCCGGGCCGCCGCGGCCGGCCTTGGCCATCTTGTTGCCCTCGAGCGCGGTCGCCATCGACGCGCTCTCGCCCGGCGTGTTGATCAGGATCGCGGTGGTCGAGCCGCCATACATGCCGCCATAATAGATGCCGGCGAACATGATCAGCGAGCCGCCGGGATCGAGCTTGTAGGTCACCGGCAGCAACAGCGCGACCGTCAGCGCCGGACCAATCCCCGGCAACACGCCGACCGCGGTGCCGAGGAACACGCCGATCAGGGCGTAGAGCAAATTCATCGGCTGCATGGCGACCGCCATGCCGTGCGCCAGCGCGGCGAAAGTGTCCATTACAGCAGTCGCTCCAGCGGGCCGGCGGGCAGGCTCAGCGTCAACAGTTTGTCGAACGCGAGGTAGATGAGGGTCGTGATCACGAGCGCGACGGCGGTGTCGGCCGCGACGGCGCGCCGGCCGAAGGCGGCCGACGTGGTGACGAACAGCGCCGAGGTGGCGAGGATGAAGCCGCCGCCGAGGCCGATAATGGCGATCAGCAGCGCCAGGCCGCCGATGATCAGCCACACCGGCTTCGGATCCATGCTCTCGCGCGGCGGCAGGTTGCCGCGCAGCGCGTCGATCAGATTGCCGACCGCGAGGATGACGAGGCCGATCGCGATCACGATCGGCATCGCCTCAGGCCCCATTCCGTACATCGTGGTGGACGGCAGCTTGCTCGCGTCCCATACCAGCACCGCGGCGAGCCCGGCAAGCGCGGCGGCGATCG
>NZ_JACMYP010000032.1 GCF_020889705.1 Bradyrhizobium altum
CAATTTGGACCGGTAACCGCAAGTCCGGTCTCCTTGATCGCCTGTTTCAGCTCGACCGCGAGCCGCTGGCTTTCCTCGTCCTGCAGCTCGCTGAAGCCGGAGGTGACGATGGTCGCCGAGCGGGCGCCGGCGGCGGCCGCATCGCGGATCACCTGCACGGCAAAGCGGGCCGGCACCAGCACCAGCACATGGTCCGGCTTTTCGGGAAGGCTGGCGAAATCCTTGTAGCAGGTGACGCCCCAGATGGTTTCGCGCTTGGCGTTGATCGGAAACAGGCCGCCGGCATATTGGTACTTGATCAGATTGTTCCAGATCCGTTCGGCGTAGTTGCCGGGCTTGTCGGTGGCGCCGACCAGCACGATGTTGCGCGGGTGCAGCATCGCATGGATGCTCTTGACGATGTCGCTGGCGTCAGCGGGCGGTGCCCATTTGCGGGACGAATGTGACGCGGTGCCTGCGAAAGCTTCCATGGAGCCTGCCTTATCCTTGTTCTACTTGTTTCCTCTGGCCCACGGCGGATCACCGCAGAACGCGATTTTTCATTGTTTTTATGGCCGATGGAAGGGGGTAGCAACTCACGCTGCTGCAAGTCAGGGCATCGCTTGCAATATCCCGGCAGGCGCAAAATCGATAAGCATCAGGAACCTCAGTCGGATAGGCTCGAATCCGATTGGATCATGGTCGCGTGCAGCAGATAGCGCTCGGGGCCCGACGTCAGCGCGTCAAACGGCCAGCAGGTCGACAGCACCAGCTCATACCGGTTGGTGAGCGGATCGATGCCGGACTGGTCGAAGCGGACGACCGCGCTGCGATCGGCCTGGTAGCGAAACATCTTGCCGTCGGTTCTCGTGACGTCGATCTCGTCGCCGATTGCGACATCCTTCAGAAAGCGGAAATGGGTGTCGCGATGCGCGGAATAGACCGCAACGCCCGGCTCGCCGGCATCGACGGTTTGTTCGACATGGCCGGGGCCGAATGCCAGCGCCTGGCCGCTGCTGCCGGCAAGCGCAATTGCGGACGCGTGCAGGCGCTTCACCTCGATCCGGGCGACCGGCCAGGTATCGGCCCAGCGCCACGGCTTCACCGGATGTCCGGTCGCGATGCTCTGTGCGAAGGCGCGCTCCAGCAGCAGCTGCGCGAGCAGCGCCTTGGCGTGGATATAGGCGCCCTGGCCGAACAGGATCAGGCCGATGAGGGCGAAGGCGAGCGGGGGGATGAAGCGGCGCATTGCTATCTTGCTCCCGTCATTGCGAGCGAAGCGAAGCAATCCATCATGCGGCAGATGGGGAGCCATGGATTGCGTCGTCGCTTCGATCCTCGCAATGATGCTTGGCGAGAGAAGTGGCGCGCGCGGCCTTGGGGGACGGGAAGGCCGCGCGCGCTCTTGAAAGAGGAGGTCGGGGGCACCTCCTCCTTTCATCCGACGTCAGTGGGACGACGTCTGACGCCGGTTGAACACCAGAAGCAGAAGGCTGACCGTGAGCAGGATCACACCGGCGATCATCTTCAATTCGGCATCGGTCGCAGTCTTCGGCAGCTGGATCGTGCCGGGACCTGGCGTCGCGACCGGTGACCGCTTCAGCGCGGCGAGCTGCACCTTGCCGTCGCCGGCGTTAGCGCGACGCTCGGTCGGCGCGGCCGGCAGGCGCGGACGCTCACCGAACACCTTTGCGAAATCCCAGCCGGCGGGCAGGTTGAGCGGCAGTTCGGAGAGTTTGAGCGGCTCGCCTTCGGGGCGACTCGGCGTCTTGTCGACCGCAACGAGGCTGGTCAGCCGCGTCACGAGCTGATGCTCCAGCGCCAGCGCAAGGATGGTCTTGTCGGCGTCCTCGGGATTCGCCTGCCGCGTGGTGCGCGCGACCTCGGCATCCGCGATCTTGCGGCGCGCCCACAGCTTGGAGAGGCCCTTGCCTTCGGCGGCGTTCGCGAGCGGCAGCGTTACGCTCCATGGACGGTCGCCGATGCGGCCCCTGATCTCGACCGAGCCGGCAAGCTTGTCGAGCTTCGCGGCCAGCACCAGCGGCTCGTCGCGATAGACGTCGGGGAGTGCCGACGGCGTCAGGTCGGCGGTCGCATCGGAGAACTTTGCGGCGAGGTTCGTCACCGCCGGATTTTCCAGCTTGGCGAACAGGTCGCGCATCCGCTCGTCGACCTGCTCGACCGAACCGATATGGGTGAAGGTGCCGCGGCCGAGCTCGGCGGCGCGCGTCATCAGGTAGGTGTTCGGCGCCGAGCCGATGCCGACCATGAAGATGCGTGAGCGGCCGCGCAGCGCGCTGATGGTTTCGAACAGTTGCTGCTCGTTGCCGATGGCGCCATCGGTCAGGAACACGATCTGGCGGACATGGTCGGCGTCATCATGATTGGTGTCGGAGAGCGCCGCGCGCATTGCCGGCAGCATCTCGGTGCCGCCGCGCGCCTGCAACGCGCTGACGAACGACGTCGCGTTGCCGATATTGGCGCTGTTGGCCGCAACCGGCGCCGGGAACAGCGTGTCCATGGTGTCGTCGAAGCGGATCACGTTAAAGCGATCGGTCGGCTGTAGGCGGCCGAGCGCGTAGATGAGGCTCGCCTTGGCCTGGATGATCGAGGTGCCGCCCATCGAGCCGGAATTGTCGATCACGAAGATCACTTCGCGCGGCAATGGCTTCTGTTGCGCCTGTTCCACCGACGGCGGGGTGACGAAGGCCAGCAGATAGTCGGAATTGCCGACATGCTCGCGGAACAGCCCGACCGACGGCGCCTTCTCGGCGGCCGGCTTCCAGGTCAGCTCGAAATCGCGATCGGCCGGCACCGGGCCTTCGGCGAGCTTGACGATACGCGTGGTGCTGTCGGGGCTCTCGATCCTGACCTGGTGGAAATGGCTCTTCACTTCGCCGAGCGCAAAGCCGGCGTTGAGGTGCACCGTGATGTTGGTCGGATTGACCGGCGCGTTCGTCGCGGGATCGAGCACCTCAGAGGTGATACGATCGCGATCCGGAACGGGATCGGTGGTGGCGCCCCAGCCGCTGCCATCGGCGCGGAGATCGACGCTCTGCACCACCGGCCGCGGATTGTAGCGCGGGCCGACCACCATCGGCACCCGCAACGAGAATTCGTTGCCGTTCTGCTGCACCGGCTCCTGATACTCGATCTGCACCAGCACGGTTTCGCCGGGGCCGATATTGGCGACCGAGTTGGTGAAGATGTTCGGCCGCTCCTGCTCCGTGAGCGCGGCCTTCTGGCCGTTCTGCTTGGCCTGCTCGTAGATCGCGCGGGCCTGCTGCCGCTCCTTGATGTCGCCGACCACGATGCGGTCGCCGACCACCATCTTCAGCGTGTCGACCGCGCCGCCGGCCGGCAGCGGATAGACATAGGTCGCTTCCACCCAGTCCTTGGTCGAGTTGCGGAAGATCTGCGTGACGCGGGCACGGACGGTCGGACCGGACACGGTGAGATCGACATCGATGCCGAGCCTGGTTGCATCGGCATAGCCGTCGTCGGTCTTGAACAGCAGCGAGCCGGAGCGCGCCTCGCTCGGCCGCAGCACCGCCTGTTGCGGCAACTCGGCCGACCACACCGGATCAAAGCTCACGAACAGCGCCGCGAAGCCGATCACCAGCGCGGCGACGCCTTCCACCAGGAAGAACAGCACAATGCGCATCCGGCGCGACAGCCGGAGCTGCGGGCCGCTCTCACATGCATCGTAAATCGTCATTTTTGTCACTCCGAGCGAGACTTTCGCTGCTTCGCGATCATGGAGAGCGGTGGTTTTGGCGCGAGCAGAATGATCGGCAATGATTGGCCGCCGTCCGGCGCGGCCCGCCGCCGGCCGAGGCGGTTTTGTGCGGTTTTGTGATGGATTGTCCGGTCTGCTAGACTGCGCGGAATCAAGGGGAACCGGGCAGGAATCACGATGCCGACGCCGGACAAGCAGCTTTCCGCCGAGCAGAGCCAGCAGGTCGCAGAGACCATCCGCGAGGAGATCGCGCGCCGCCGCATCTCGCGGCAGACGCTGGCCGAGCAGGCCAAGCTCAGCCTTTCGACACTGGAGAAGGTGCTCGGCGGCCGCCGTCCGTTCACGCTGGCGACCACGGTGCGGCTCGAGCAGGCGCTCGGCGTCTCCTTGCGCAAGCTGCCGGAGGCGATGGCGGTGGTTGCGCCTGCCAATGGCGGGATCGCGCCCGACAGCCTCGGATCCTATTCGCGCCGCTCGGTGGCGCGGATCGAAGGCACTTACATCACGGTGCGCCCGTCGTTCGGCGAGCAGCGCGCGGTCTATGCCTATCGGACGGAGATCGCCTGGGATGATGCTGCATCATCGCTCGGCTTCCGCGAGGGCGAGCGACAGGATGCCGATTACACCCAGTATGGCGAGGTGGCGGTGCCGAATGAATCCGGCTTCGTCTATCTCGTCACCAACCGGCATGGCCAGCATCGCGTGATCACGGTCTCGCGCCCGCGCAATTCCGGTGAGATGTACGGCATCATCACGACGCTGCTCGCCGGCCGCGGCTCGCTGCTGACGCCGGTCGCCGCGCCGATCGCATTCCTGCCGGTGAAGAACGTGCCGAAGCCGAGCCTCGGCCGGGTGTCGGCCGAGGATGCCAACTACGCCCTCTATCGCGAGCATCTGCGCCGCACGATCGACGAGCCGTTCGCGATCTTCCTGCCGGGATAGTTGCAGGTTGCGTCGGTCGCAGCGATCGTTGCTGCGCAACTAAGCCACATAGCGCTGCCAATTCCGTCATCCTGAGGTGCGAGCGGAGCGAGCCTCGAAGGATGCACGGCCACCATCGACCCTTCGAGACGCCGCTTCGCGGCTCCTCAGGGTGACGGTGAAATTGCTCGCCGAAACAACGAAGCCGCCTGAATGGGCGGCTTCGCGATACCTGATGCTAGCTGTTCGAGCGCGTGGCGCTAGCCGCCGGTCTCGGCGCTGATGATGTCGCCGAACAGCTCCCACTGTCCGTTCTTGAACTGCATCATCTTGAGCTGCTCGACCGGAGCGAAGTCGGTCGCGCTGGTGTTGATCCGGATGCCGGGGATCAGCGTGTCGGGTGTGAAGTCCTTCAGGCTGGCGGCCTGCTTCATCACGTTCTCACGCGTCAAATTGTCGCCGGCCTGCTTCAGCACCTGCACCATGGTCTGCGCCGCGGCGTAGCCATAGACCAGATTGGCGTCGGACAAATTGGCGCCCGGCATGTACTTCTCGGCGAACTCCATGAACTTCTTCATGCCCTCGTCATTCTTCCATTGCGGATCGGACGCGTCCTTGAGGTACCCGGCCGACAGCACGCCTTCGGAAGCCTCGAGTCCGGCGGGCTTCATGACCGCGCCGATCGAGATCGAGACGTCGGTCATCACGTGCATCGGCTTCCAGCCGAGCTCGGCGATCTTCTTGATCGCCTGCGCGGCGAATTTCGGCGTCGAGATGTTGACGAACACGTCGGCGCCGGTGTCCTTCAGCTTGACGATGTGGGAATCGATCGACGGCTCCGTGGTCTCGTAGCTTTCCTCGGCGACGATCTTGACGCTTGACTTGTCGAGCACCTCCTTGAGGCCGACCAGGTAGTCCTTGCCGAAATCGTCATTGGCATAGAAGATCACGACCTTGGCATCCGGCTTGGCCTTGAGGATGTACTTGCCGAAGATCCGCGCCTCGACGCGATAGCTCGGCTGGAAGCCCATCGTCCACGGGAAATCCTTCGGATCGTTCCACTTGCTGGCGCCGGTGGCGAGGAACAGCTGCGGCACCTTCTTGGCGTTGTGATACTTCTGCACCGCGGTCTGGGTCGGCGTGCCCAGCGCGTTGAACACAAGGAACACTTCGTCGCTCTCGATCAGTTTGCGGATCTGCTCCACGGTTTTCGGCGGCGAGTAGCCGTCGTCATAGGAGATCCAGTTGATCTTGCGGCCGTTGATGCCGCCTTGATCGTTGATCATCTTGAAATAGGCTTCTTCGGTCTTGCCGATGACGCCGTAGGCGGAGGCGGGACCGCTATAGGCCTCGACGTTGCCGATCTTGATCTCGGTGTCGGAGGCGCCGGTGTCATACTTCTTTTGTGCAAAGGCGGCCTGGGTGGAGAGCAGGCAGAGCGCCGCGGCGGCGGCCAGCAGCGACAATTTTGTGGTTTTCATAAAGGCAATTTCCTCGATTGATTCTGTTTGGGGACTTACGCAACGAACCCGCAGCCGGTCCCGGCAGACGGTTGCGGGCAACACTTCTCTCGACATGGCCAGGGAGACGCGACACGCGTCCCCGGGATCATGCGGCAGTATCGGTCGGCTTCGGCTGGCTGAATTGCTGCCGCAGCGTCGGCTTATGAATTTTGCCTGTCGCATTCCGCGGCAGGGCATCGATGAATTCGATCAGGCGCGGGCACTTGAACCGCGCCAGATTGGCCTGGCAATGCGCGTGGATCTCGGCCGGCGTCAGCGTGTGGCCCGGCTTCACGGCGATCACGGCCATCCCGACCTCGCCCCATTGCTCGTTCGGGATGCCGATGACGGCGGCCTCGGCAACGGCCGCCAATTGATGCAGCACGCTCTCGACCTCGGCCGGATAGACGTTCTCGCCGCCGGAAATGTACATGTCCTTCCAGCGGTCGACGATGTAGTAGAAGCCTTCCTCGTCGATCCGCGTGGCGTCGCCGGTGTGCAGCCAGCCGTCGGTGAAGGAGGAGGCGTTGGCGTCCGGCCTGTTCCAGTAGCCCGGCGTGATGTTCGGGCCCTTGACCCAGAGTTCGCCGAGCTCGCCGACCGCGGCATCGCTGCCGTCGGGCCGCACGATCCGAACCTCGGTATGCAGCACCGGCTTGCCGGACGAGCCGGCCTTGCGCGCAGCATCCTCGCGGTCGAGCACCATCACCGCGGGCGAGGTTTCGGTCATGCCGTAGCCTTGCTGCAGCGCGACGCCGCGCGCCTCCCAGGTCTTGAGCAGCGGCACCGGCATCGGTGCGCCGCCGACCCCGCCGATCAGCAGGCGGCTGAAGTCGGCTGACGCGAAGGCCGGATGCTGCGCCATGAACTGGTAGATCGCGGGCACGCCGAAGAACACGTTGATGCCTTGCGCGGGATCGCCGATCAGTTTCAGCGCCTCGCCGGGATCGAACGCACGCATGATCAGCACCGTGCCGCCGGCATGCAGCACCGGGTTGGTGTAGCAATTCAGCCCGCCGGTGTGGAACAACGGCAGCACGGTCAGCAGCACGGAGGCCGGCGAGATGTAGGCGGGGCCGCCGAGATTGACGCAATTCCAGAACGTCATCCCATGCGTGATGATCGCGCCCTTGGGCTGACCCGTGGTGCCCGAGGTGTACATGATGGTCGAGATGTCATCGAGCATGACCTCTTCGAACCGTTCGAGCGGTTTCGCCGCCGCGATGCCGGCCTCATAGGCACCGCCCGGGCCGAGCCGCGCCGTCGATGCGACGTCGCAGAGCTTGGCGACCGCAAGCGCGGTATCGGCGAGGTCGTCGTCATGGATCATCACCTTGGGCGCGGCGTCGCCGGTGATGTAGCGCAGCTCGGGAACGGTGAGGCGGGTGTTGAGCGGCAGGAAGACCGCCCCGATCCGGAAGCAGGCGAACTGCACCTCCAGCGTATCGGTCGTGTTCAGCGCCAGCACCGCGACCCGGTCGCCGCGGGCGACCTTGAGGGTGTCGCGCAGATAGCCCGCGAGCCGCGACACGCGGGCGTCGAGTTCCGCATAGCCGAAGCGGCGACCGCTTGCGAGATCGACAAGCGCCATCTTTTCCGGCGTGCGCCGGCGATGATGCGCGATCCAGTCGTAATAACGAACCGGCAAATTTCCCTCCTCTGGAACGGCAGTCTTGCGCCGCCTGTTCCTGGCTCAATTGATGCCATGAATTGGCAGTGGAGGGGGCGTATTAGGATACTGTCTTGCGTTTAGTGGCTGGCCAGTGGCCAGATGGAAGGCCGGTCTGGCCAACAGCCACTCGACGCAAGTGAACAGGGAAAAATCCGGACATCGTCGGAGGCGGGAATCAACGGAGCACGCGGATGGCAAACCCGTTCTACACCGGCGAGCATGAGGCCTTTCGCGAGGTGATGCGGCGCTTTGTGGCCAAGGAAATCGAGCCTTATGCCCATCAATGGGACGAAGAGGGCGAGTTTCCCCGCGCGCTCTATGCCAAGGCGTCCGCAATCGGGCTGCTCGGCCTCGGTTTCCCGGAAGAATATGGCGGGATCGCCGCCGACCAGTTCATGAAGATCGTGGCCTCGCAGGAGCTGGCGCGCGCCGGTGCCGGCGGCGTCTCCGCGAGCCTGATGAGCCATAGCATCGGCTCGCCGCCGATCGCCCGCGCCGCCCGGCCCGAGGTCAGGGCGCGGGTGCTGCCGGAGGTGCTCGCGGGCAAGAAGATCTCAGCGCTTGCGATCACCGAGCCGAGCGGCGGCTCGGACGTCGCGAACCTCCGCACCAAGGGGCGGCGCGACGGCGACCATTACGTCGTCTCCGGCGAGAAGACCTTCATCACCTCGGGCATGCGGGCCGACTATCTGACGGTTGCGGTGCGCACCGGTGGCGAAGGCCCCGGCGGCGTCAGCCTGCTGCTGATCGAGGGCAATACGCCCGGCCTGTCTCGTACCAAGCTGAAGAAGATGGGTTGGTGGGCGTCCGATACCGCGACCCTTCATTTCGACGAATGCCGCGTGCCGGTCGAGAATTTGATCGGCGCGGAGGGCCAGGGCTTCAGGCAGATCATGTACAACTTCAACAGCGAGCGCATGGGCATGGCGGCAAGCTGTACCGCCTACGCGCGGGTCTGCCTCGACGAGGCGATTGCCTATGCCAAGGAGCGCAAGACCTTCGGCAAGCCGATCGCGCAACACCAGGTGATCCGGCACAAGATCGTCGACATGGCGCAGAAGGTCGCGGCCTCGCAGGCGATGCTGGAAATGCTGGCGTGGCGGCTCGGCCAGGGCGAAAGCCCGGTCGCCGAGATCTGCATGATGAAGAACCAGGCGACGCAAACCATGGCGCATTGCGCCTCCGAGGCGGTGCAGATCTTCGGCGGCGCCGGCTTCATGCGCGGCGTCAAGGTCGAGCGCATCTATCGCGAGGTCAAGGTCAACGCCATCGGCGGCGGCACCGAGGAGATCATGAAGGATCTCGCGTCAAGGCAGATGGGGCTTTGAATGCTTCTCACTCACAGCCGTCATTCCGGGGCTCGCGAAGCGAGAGCCCGGAATCCATCGGGCAGCAGATTCGATGTGAAATGGATTCCGGGCTCGCGCTCCGCGCGCCCAGAATGACGAAGGATAGACAAAACAATGCTCTTCACCGCCGACCACGACGAACCGCGCCGCGCGTTGCAAAAATTCATCGCGGCCGAGATCAATCCCCATGTCGACGAATGGGAGAAGGCCGACATCTTCCCGGCGCATAAGTTGTTCAAGAAGCTCGGCAGTCTCGGCTTCCTCGGTCTCAACAAGCCGGTCGAGTTCGGCGGCCAGGGGCTGGATTATTCCTATGCGCTGATGATGGCCGAGGAGCTGGGGGTCATCACCTGCGGCGGCGTGCCGATGGCGATCGGGGTGCAGACCGACATGGCGACGCCGGCGCTGGCGCGGTTCGGCTCCGACGAAGTGCGCCGCGAGTTCCTGTCGCCAGCAATTGCCGGCGACCAGGTCGCCTGCATCGGCGTCTCCGAGCCCGGCGCCGGCTCCGACGTTGCCTCGATCAAGACCCATGCGCGACCCGACGGCGACGATTACGTCATCAATGGCGGCAAGATGTGGATCACCAACGGCACCCAGGCCGACTGGATCTGCCTGCTGGCCAACACCAGCGACGGTCCGGTCCATCGCAACAAGTCGTTGATCTGCGTGCCGATGAAAACCAAGGGTGTCCAGGTCGCGCGCAAGCTCGACAAGCTCGGCATGCGCTCCTCCGACACCGCGCAGATCTTCTTCGACAATGTCCGGGTGCCCAAGCGTAACCGGATCGGTGAGGAAGGCCAGGGCTTCACCTACCAGATGATCCAGTTCCAGGAGGAGCGGCTGTGGGGCGCGGCGGCCTGCCTGAAGGCGCACGAGTTCATCATCAACGCGACCATCGACTACACCCGCAACCGCAAGGCGTTCGGCGGCTCGATCCTCGACAACCAGGTGGTGCACTTCAAGCTGGCGGAGATGCAGACCGAGGTCGAGCTGCTGCGCTCGCTGATCTACCGCGCCGGCGAGGCGCTGGTGGCGGGCGAGGACGTGACGCGGCTTGCGACCATGGCGAAATTGAAGGCCGGCCGGCTTGGCCGCGAGCTCACCGACGCCTGCCTGCAATATTGGGGCGGCATGGGTTTTACCAACGAGACGCCGGTCAGCCGCGCCTATCGCGACAGCCGCCTGACTTCGATCGGCGGCGGCGCCGACGAGGTGATGCTGATGGTGTTGTGCAAGATGATGGGCACGCTGCCCGGGATGAAGAAGTAGCGCGAAGCCGGTCCGACGGGTCGCATCGCCGCGCAGAGATGGAGGCCGCTATGCTCTTTCAGGAGAGCCAGAAAGTCGCCGAGCTGAAGCATCGGCTTCAGTTGTTCATGGATCGCCATGTCTATCCGAACGAGGCGCGGTTCTACCGCGAGGCGGAAGAGCTCGGCCCATGGAAGGTCTATCCGGTCGTTGAGGAGCTGAAGCCCATCGCGAGGGACGAGGGGCTGTGGAATCTGTTCCTGCCCGAGAGCGAGCACGGCGCAGGCCTCACCAATCTCGAATATGCGCCGCTCTGCGAGATCATGGGGCGGTCGCATCTTGCGCCCGAGCTCTTCAATTGCTCGGCACCGGACACCGGCAACATGGAGGTGCTGGCGCGTTACGGCACCAGGGAGCATCAGGAGCGATGGCTGCAGCCGCTGCTCGCGGGCGAGATCCGGTCCTGCTTCGCGATGACCGAGCCGGCCGTTGCCTCCAGCGACGCGACCAATATCGAGAGCTCGATCGTGCGCGACGGCGATGACTACGTCATCAATGGCCGCAAATGGTACACCACCAACGCCACCGATCCGCGCTGCAAGATCTGCATCTTCATGGGCAAGACCGATCCCAATAATCCGGACCGGCATCGCCAACAGTCGATGATCCTGGTGCCGATGGATACGCAAGGGATCGAGGTGCTGCGCCCGCTTCCGGTGTTCGGCTTCTACGGCGTGCCGGACCGTGCCTCGGAGGTCGTGTTCACCAATGTGCGGGTGCCCGCAAGCAACATGCTGCTCGGCGAGGGCCGCGGTTTCGAAATCGCGCAGGGGCGGCTCGGCCCGGGCCGCATTCATCACTGCATGCGGCTGATCGGGCTTGCCGAACGCACGCTGGAGAAGATGTGCGTCAGGACCAGGAGCCGGGTCGCGTTCGGCAAGCCGGTCGCGGAGCAGACGGTTACGCAAGAGCGGATCGCGGAATCGCGCATCATGATCGAGCAGGCGCGGCTCTTGACGCTCAACGCGGCCCACATGATGGACACGGTAGGCAACAGGGTGGCCAAGGCCGAGATCGCCATGATCAAGGTCGCGGTCCCCAACATGGCCTGCCAGGTCATCGACTGGGCGATCCAGGCGCATGGCGGCGGCGGCACCAGCAACGACTTCGGGCTCGCCGCAGCCTATGCGACGGCCCGGCTGCTGCGTCTCGCCGACGGTCCGGACGAGGTCCATCGCAACCAGATCGCGCGGCTCGAGCTGCGCAAATACGCCAATGCCTGAACCGAAAACGTGCGCGATGAAAGCACTGCGCACGACAATGTTGCAGTCGCCGCGCCGGCGCTCCATGGTGGCGGCGATCAAGAACATGGGAAACGCCTGATGATCACGCTCTATCACTGCGATGCCGCGCGCTCGTTCCGTCCGTTGTGGATGCTGGAGGAGCTCGGGCTGCCCTATGAACTGAAGATGCTGCCATTCCCGCCGCGCGTGTTCGCCAAGGAATATCTCGGCATCAATCCGCTCGGCACCATCCCGTTCATGGTCGATGGCGAGACGAAGATGACGGAGTCCTCCGGCATCTGCCACTACCTCGGCACCAAGTACGGCACGACGCCGCTGATCGTCGGCCCCGACGAGCCGGCCTATGGCGCGTTCCTGAACTGGATGTATTTTTCCGATGCGACGCTGACCTTTCCGCAGACACTGGTGCTTCGCTACAGCCAGCTGGAGCCGGAGGAGCGGCGCAACCCGCAGGTCGCGGGCGATTATGCAAAATGGTTCCTGGGCCGCCTGCGCGCGGTGGAGGCTGCTGCCGCGAATTCTGAATTCCTCTGCGCGGAACGCTTCACGGCCGCCGACATTGCCAACGGCTATGCGCTCCGGCTCGCTAGCAATATTGGCCTCGCCAAGGATTTCGGGCCGAATGTCGCGGCCTATTGGGCGCGGCTGCAACAGCGCGATGGTTACAGGCGCGCGGTGGCGTCGGAGCAAAAAGCCGGGCAGGAACAGAACGTTGCGCCGCGAGCGCGGCCGTAACTTCCCCGTCGTGCCGGGGCAATACACAGCATTGAACCCAAATACTCAATTGCGCATTGGGGAACCTAGAGATCCCATAATGCGCAATTGCGCATTGGGGTTCGATGCGTCGCATCGCCCCGGAATGACGACGTATCGCTTTTGCCAATTTGCGCTATGGTAGCCCCGCCGCAGCGGCCCAAAGAGCCGCGCGAGGAGGAACCGCCATGGACGCGATCGTGGACGCGAAGTGCCAAAAGTCCGGCCAGCAGTCCGGCCACCGGATGCTGATCACGCCGGAACGGGTATTCTATGCCGGGCTGCTCGGCCGCCCGCGCGAGCGCTGTCCGGGCGCATTCCATGTCTATGTCGCGATCCGCGAGGGCCTGCATCTGTCGACCAGCGAAGGCCGCGAGTCACACGGCGAGCTCGCGGTGACGATGCCGAACCTGCGCCATACCATCACCAGCGAATATCGATCCGCGATCTGCGTTGCGATCGAGCCGGAGAGCGTGCCTGACGGTACGCTGGAGGCCGTCGCGCGCCGCCTGCAAGGACCCGACTCCCACTTGTTCGCGAACCGGATTCGCAACGCCTATGCGACGCTTGCCGAGATGCAGCATCGTGACGCGATCGCGAATGCCGAGTTCGACACCATGTGCTTCGGCGACGCGCTGCCGCAGCGTGTGCTCGATCCGCGCGTCGTGCGCGCGATCGGCCGCATCGGGCAGTTCTCCGGCGAGCCGGTGACCGCGGCCGGCTGCGCCACCGAGGCCGGGCTATCGCCGTCGCGCTTCCTGCATCTGTTCAAGGAGGAGACCGGGATTTCGTTCCGCTCCTTCCGCGCCTGGAAGCGCGCGCGGCATCTGCTGCATTTCGCCAACCAGGACATCAACCTCGCGCATCTCGCGCAGGATATCGGCTATCCCGACTCGACCCATTTCAGCCACTCGATCCGCCGCTTCTATGGTCTGAAGCCGCGCGCAATCTTCTCCGGCTCGCGAGATCTCGCGATTTATCGCACCGGGCAAGAGCGCGCGTTGACGTAACCATCCGTCGTCCCGGCGAAAGCCGGGACCCATAACCACAGTCGGTTATTGTTTCAAAAGGCCTCTGCCATCCCGCATCACGGATAGATCACGCGGTATGGGTCCCGGCTTTCGCCGGGACGACAGTTGGGATTTTCTCCGCTACAAATTCGCGCCCTGGATCACATCGCCGAACCGCAGCCAGCCGGGCCCTTCGATCCGTTGCAGCTGAAGCTGCTGCAGCGGGTGGTGATTGGTCGGGCTGGTGTTGACGCGAATGCCGGGCAACAGCGTCGGGACTTCAACGTCTTTCAGGTTGTTCGCCTGCGCCATGATGTTGTCGCGGGTGAAGTTGCCCTTGCACTGCTCGAGCACGATCTTCAGCACCTGCGCCACCGTGTAGGCGTAGAGACTGTAGCCCTCCTTCGGATTGCCGTCGGGGAAGTATTTTCCCATGAAGGCGAGGAAATCCTTCACGCCGGGGTCGTTGGCCCAGGCCGGGTCGGCGACGTCCTTCACATAGGCCGACGAGATCGTGCCCTGCGACTTGTCGAGGCCGACCGGCGCGATGGTTGAGGAAATCGAGGCCGCGCCGCTGGCAATGAAATGCATCGGCTTCCAGCCGAGCTCATAGATCTTGCGGATCGACTGCGCGCAGAATTTTGCCGTGGTGCCCGAGATCAGCACATCGGGATTGGCGCCGCGCAGCGCGACGATCTGGGAATCAATCGTGGGATCGGTGACCTCGTGCGAGGCCATCACGGCCGACGTCGCGAACCGCTCGCCGAGCACATCCTTGGTGCCGGCGACGAAATCCTTGCCGAGATCGTCATTCTGGTAGAGCACCGCGAACTTCGCGTTCTTGTTCTGGCTCAGCGCATATTTGACGAACACCTGCGCCTCGGTCCGCGCGCTCGGCGCAAAGCCCATGGTCCAGGGATAGGTCTTGTAGTCGCCCCATTTGTCGCCGTTCACCGACAGGAACAGATGCGGCACCTTGGCGGCGTTGATGTATTTGACGACCGACGAGTTCGGCGCGGTGCCGAGCATGTTGAACAGGAAGGCGACATTGTCGCTCTCGATCAGGCGGCGCACCTGCTCGACCGTCTTCGCCGGATTGAACGCGTCGTCGTAATAGATGTATCTGATCTGCCGGCCGGCGATGCCGCCCTGCTCGTTCAGCATCTTGAAATAGGCTTCCTGGCAGCGCGCCTGCACGCCGAGCGCGGACACCGGGCCGCTCAGCGAGGTGGTGCTGCCGATCCTGATCTCGGTCGCGGTGACGCCGGGCGTATCTTCGGCAAGCGAAGGCCGGAGACCTGCGACCGCGGCAAGCCCCGCGCCTGCGGCGCCGGTGAGCCATCCGCGCCGGTTGATCGAGACCATGATTTTCTCTCCGTGATGCCGGCTTGTTGCGCCGCTTCTGCTTTGCAAGCAAGGCTACGCGCCACGTGGGCGTCACGTCTTGTGTTAACCGGCTGACGGCGGATTCCGTCGTGAGCGCATCCACTTAGCCAGTCAACGCAAGATGGCGCACAGACAAATTTCTCATCATGGGGAAATCAGCCGCGCAGGTGCGCTGCAATACGGACGAGAGACCCATGAGCGACAAGGCCGTCATCACCTGCGCGCTGAACGGCGTGCTTACCGACCCGAAGCAGCACAACGTACCGGTGACACCGGAAGAGATGGCGCGTGAGGCCAGGGCGGCGTTCAACGCCGGCGCCAGCATCATGCACATCCATCTGCGCCAGCAGGAGCCGAACAAGGGGCATCTGCCGTCGTGGGAGGTCGGCGTCAGCAAGGAGATCCAGCAGGCGATCCGCGAGGCCTGCCCCGGCGTCATCATCAATCACACTACCGGCACCTCGGGTCCGAATTACCAGGGCGCGCTCGACTGCGTGCGCGAGACAAAACCCGAGATCGCTGCCTGCAACGCCGGCTCGCTCAATTATCTGAAGGTCAAGGCCGACAACACCTGGGCCTGGCCGCCGATGATGTTCGATAACGCGGTGGAGAAGGTGCAGGACTATCTCAATGTGATGAAGGTCGCCGGCACCATCCCCGAATTCGAGTGCTTCGATGTCGGCATCGTGCGCTGCGTCGGCATGTACCGGCAGACCGGCATGTATTCCGGCCCGCTCGAATACAATTTCGTCATGGGCGTTGCCTCGGGCATGCCGGCCGATCCGGAGCTGTTGCCGATCCTCTTGAAGCTGAAGGTGCCGGATGCGCATTGGCAGGTCACCGCGATCGGTCGCGCCGAGATCTGGCCGCTGCACCAGCGCGCCGCCGACCTCGGCGGTCATCTCCGCAGCGGCCTGGAAGACACGTTCTATCTCGGCGACGGCACCAAGGTGATGTCGAACGGGCAGCTCGTCGAAGGGCTCGCCGCCTGTGCGCGGCGTGCCGGCCGCGACATCGCCAGTCCCGCGGAAGCGCGGCAGATCTTTGGGGTCAGGCACTGAGGCCGTCATTCCGGGGCGCGCGCAGCGCGAGCCCGGAATCCATAACCACGATCCTGAGTATGGATTCCGGGCTCAGCCCTACGGGCTGCCCCGGAATGACAGCGGGGAGTAACGAACAATGGACAATCTCGCAGCAACCGGCGGCGTCACCGGGCCGGGCCGCATCGGACGGGTCGCGATCGGCGATCTCCTGAAGCGCGCCGCGCGGCGGTTTCCGGATCGCGTCGCGCTGACCGATGGCGGCAGGCAGGTCACTTTCACCGAGCTCGAACACGACGCCAATCGCTTCGCCAATCACCTGGTGCAGCGCGGGTTGAAGCCGGGCGAGAAGATCTCGACCATTTGCAATAACTCCGTCGAGTTCGTCAAAGCGCTGTTCGGCATCCACCGCGCCGGTCTCGTCTGGGTGCCGATCAACACCATGCTCGGGCCGTCGGACATGGACTATATCCTCGGCCATGCCGAGGTCCGCTTCGCCGTCATCGACGACAATCTCCACGGTCAGGCCGACCGGCGCTCCGCGCTGGAGGCTCGCGGCATGGAGATGATCGCGATCGATCTGACCGGCAATGCCGGCAAGACCGGCTTGCAGGAGTTCAACGGCCTGCTGGAAGGACAATCCGACATCGAGCCTGACATCGAGATCAATGACCGCGATCTCGCGATGATCATCTACACGTCGGGTACCACCTCGCGGCCGAAGGGGGCGATGCATTGCCACCTCGCCGTGGTCATGGCGGTGATGAGCAACTGCATCGAGATGCAGCTTTCGCGCGATGACGGGATCACCGGGCAGTTTCCGTTGTTTCACTGCGCCGGCCACGTGCTGCTGCTGAGCTATCTCTCGGTCGGCGGCCGCATGGCGCTGATGCGTGGCTTCGATCCCGTGGTCTGCATGGAGGCGATCGTCCGCGACCGGTTGACGGTGTTCGTCGGCCTGTCGCTGATGTACCAGGCGATCCTCGATCATCCGCGCCGGCGCGAATATGATCTGTCCGGCCTGCGCTGTTGCATCTACACCATGGCGCCGATGGGCAAACCGTTGCTCGAGCGCGCGATGGCGGACATGTGTCCGAACTTCGTGCTGACCAGCGGCCAGACCGAGATGTATCCGGCGACGACGATGTCGCGGCCGGAGGTGCAGCTCGACCGCTTCGGCAATTACTGGGGCGAGTCGCTGATCGTCAACGAGACCGCGATCATGGACGACAACGGCAACCTGCTGCCGCGCGGCGAGATCGGCGAGCTCGTTCACCGCGGACCCAACGTGATGATGGGCTATTACAAGGACCCCAAGTCGACCGAGGAGGCGCGCAAGTTCGGCTGGCATCATACCGGCGATCTTGCCCTGATCGATGGCAATGGCGAGGTGCTGTTCCTCGACCGCAAGAAGGACATGATCAAGTCGGGCGGCGAGAACGTCGCTTCCGTCAAGATCGAGGAGACGTTGCTGGCGCATCCCGCCGTGCAGAACGCCGCCGTGGTCGGCCTGCCGCACCCGCAATGGGGCGAGGCGGTCTGCGCCTTCGTCAAGCTGAAGCCCGGCGCGGTGGCCGACGAGGCCGGCATCGAGGCGCATTGCAGAAAGCATCTCGGCGGCTTCCAGGTGCCGAAACTGGTGCGTATCCTCGAGGAGATGCCGATGACCGCGACCGGCAAGCTGCGCAAGGTCGAACTGCGGCAGCAGTACAGCGGGCATTTTGTGGAGCGCGCCTAGTGGCCATCATCGAAAACACCGTCGCCACCGGCAGCGCCGCGTTTCAGGGCAATCGCGACGGCATGCTGGCGCTGATCGCCCGGATGCGGGCCTTGGAGGAGCGCACGCGCGCGGCATCCGCCGTGGCCAAGGACCGCTTCCACAAGCGCGGCCAGCTGCTGCCGCGCGAGCGCGTCGCGCTGGTGCTCGATCCCGGCTCGCCGTTCCTCGAGCTCTCGACCCTCGCCGGCTATATGTTCGATGTGCCGGACCCGGACAAGAGCGTGCCCGGCGGCGGCCTGGTCGCCGGCATCGGCTTCGTCTCCGGCATCCGCTGCATGGTCAGCGCCAACGATGCCGGCATCGACGCCGGTGCGCTGCAACCTTACGGCCTCGACAAGACGCTGCGGGTGCAGGAGCTGGCGCTGGAGAACAAGCTGCCCTATGTGCAGCTCGTCGAGAGCGCCGGCGCCAATCTGCTGCGCTACCGCGTCGAGGACTTCGTCCGCGGCGGCAACATCTTCCGCAATCTGGCGCGGCTGTCGGCGGCGGGGCTTCCTGTCGTCACCGTCACCCACGGCTCCTCGACCGCGGGCGGCGCCTATCAGACCGGCCTTTCCGACTACATCGTGATGGTGCGCGGCCGCACCCGCGCCTTCCTCGCCGGTCCGCCTTTGCTCAAGGCCGCCACCGGCGAGATCGCGACCGAGGACGAGCTCGGCGGCGCCGAGATGCACACCCAGATCTCCGGGCTTGGCGATTATCTCGCCGAGGACGACCGCGACGCGCTGCGCATCGCGCGCGACATCATGGCCAAGCTGCCATGGGATCGTCCTACGTCCGCATCCGCTTCATTCAAGCCGCCGCGCTATGACGCGGAGGAGCTGCTCGGCATCATGCCGATGGACCACAAGCGTCCGGTCGACATGCGCCAGGCGATCGCGCGCTTCATCGACGATTCCGATTTCACGGAGTTCGGCGCCAATTACGGTCCGGCGACGATCTGCGGCCATGCCCGTATCGAAGGGCAGGCGATCGGCATCATCACCAACAACGGGCCGCTCGATGTGCCCGGTGCCAACAAGGCGACGCATTTCATCCAGGCCTGTTGCCAGTCGCGCACGCCGATCCTCTATATGAACAACACGACCGGCTACATGGTGGGCCGCGCCTATGAAGAGGCCGGGATGATCAAGCATGGCTCCAAGATGATCCAGGCGGTGACCTCGGCGACGGTGCCGCAGATCACGCTGTACTGTGGCGCCTCGTTCGGCGCGGGCAATTACGGCATGTGCGGCCGCGGCTTTCATCCGCGCTTCTGCTTCTCCTGGCCCAACGCCAAGACCGCGGTGATGGGCGGCGAGCAGGCTGCCGAAACCATGGCAATCGTCACTGAAGCCGCCGCCGCGCGGCGCGGCAAGCCGATCGAGAAAGAGAAGCTGGACGCGATGAAGGCGCAGATCACCGGTGTGTTCGACGGCCAGATGGACGTGTTCTCGACCAGCGCCCGCGTGCTCGATGACGGCGTGATCGATCCGCGCGATACGCGGACGGTGTTTGCCGAGGTGCTGGCGATCTGCCGCGAGGCCGAGGCACGCAGCCCGCAGCGGATGCAGTTCTCGGTGGCGCGGCCATGAGCGGAGCAATCGTGAAGCGGACGCCGTTCTTCAAGATCCTGATCGCCAATCGCGGCGAGATCGCGCTGCGCGTCATGCGTACGGCGCGGCGGCTCGGCTACGGCGTTGTCGCGGTCTACTCCGACGCTGACCGCGACGCGCTGCATGTGCGCGAGGCCGATCAGGCGGTGCGGATCGGCGAGGCGCTGCCCGCGCAATCCTATCTGAAGATCGACGCGATCATCGCAGCCGCCAAGGCGAGTGGCGCCGGCGCGGTGCATCCCGGCTACGGCTTCCTCGCCGAGAACGAGGACTTTGCGCAGGCGTGCCGCGATGCGGGACTCGTGTTCATCGGCCCGTCGCCGGAGGCGATCCTCGCGATGGGCAACAAGGCCGGCGCCAAGGAGATCATGCAAAAGGCCGGCGTGCCCTGTGTGCCCGGCTATCAGGGCGCCGATCAGAGCGACACTGTGATGCTGGCGGAGGCCAAGGCGATTGGTTTTCCGGTCATGATCAAGGCGGTCGCCGGTGGCGGTGGCCGCGGCATGCGGCTGGTCGCGGATGCGTCGGCATTTCCGGATGCGCTACGCAGCGCGCGGTCGGAGGCGCAGGGGGCGTTCGGCGATCCCACCGTGATCCTCGAGCGCGCCATCGTCGATCCCCGCCACATCGAGATCCAGGTGTTCGGCGACCGCTATGGCAACGCGGTCCATCTCGGCGAGCGTGATTGCTCGGTGCAGCGGCGGCATCAGAAGCTGATCGAGGAGGCACCGTCGCCCGCGGTGACGCCGGAGCTGCGCGCGCGGATGGGTGCGGTTGCCGTGCAGGCGGTCAAGGCGATCGGCTATGAGGGTGCGGGCACGCTGGAATTCCTGCTCGATCGCGCCGGCAATTTCTACTTCATGGAGATGAACACGCGGCTGCAGGTCGAGCATCCCGTCACCGAGGCGATCACCGGGCTCGATCTGGTCGAGCTGCAACTGCGCGTCGCCAGGGGCGAGCCGCTCGACCTGAGGCAAGAGGACATCACCTTCTCCGGTCACGCCATCGAGGTCCGGCTCTGCTCGGAGGATGCCGGACACGACTTCATGCCGCAATCCGGCACGATGGCGCGGTGGCAGATGCCTGAAGGCATCCGCGTCGAGCACGCGCTGCAGTCCGGCTCGGAGATTCCGCCGTTCTACGATTCGATGATCGCCAAGGCGATCAGCAACGGCGCAACCCGTGACGAGGCGCGCGGCAGGCTGATCTGCGCGCTGGAGCAGGTCACGGCCTTCGGCGTCACCACCAATCAGGGCTTCCTGATCGACTGCCTGCGTCATCCGGTCTTTGCCAAGGGCGAGGCGACCACGGCCTTCATCGGCAGCAACCGCGATGCCCTGCTGGCGTCCCGGCCCGATCGCGGCAGCGACCTCGCGCTTGCGGCGCTACTGCTCTATGTCACCAATCCGCACGCGCCGCCATGGCAGCGCGGCCGCTCGCTGTCCGCGACATTCCCGCTCGGCCTGCGGATCGATCTCGGTCACGGCGTGCAGGAGATCGAGATCGTCCGCGAGCGCGACGGCAGCTACCTCGCCATCCGCAATGGCGATCGTTTCGGCTTCGTGATCGATGAGCTGGATCAAGATAGCATCCGCTTCCACCATGATGGCTTGATGGAGCAGGCCAGGTTCCTGCGCGACGGCGACCGGCTTTACATCTTGCATCGCGGCGTCACGCTGTCGGTGCGCGATCTCACCCTCGCCCCGCCGGAGAGCGCTGCGGCTGCCGGTGGCGACGGCAAGGTCCGTGCGGCGATGAACGGCCGGGTCGTCGCGGTGCTGGTGAAAGCCGGCGACAAGGTCGCGGCCGGCCAACCGGTGATGACGCTGGAGGCGATGAAGATGGAGCACGTGCACACCGCCGGCGTCGCGGGCACGGTGTCGTCGATCGATGTCGCCGAGGGCGAGCAGGTGACGACGGGGAAGATCGTGGTGGAGATCGAGGCGGCGGCATAGGGACTGTCGTCCCGGGCAAGCCAACGGGTCGGCGCGAAGCGCGGCCCGATGACAGGCTCCGCGCGACCCATAACCACCGATCGATGTTGTTGGAACAGGATGTGGCCACAGCTCGGTGCAACAATGAGCGACGGTGGTTATGGGTCCCTGCTTTCGAAAGCAGGGACGACGGCGGAGTCACTCGTCCCGCCCCGTCCCGTCATTCAGCCAGCAGGCGACCTGATGCGCCGTGCCGGCCGCTTGCAGTGCCGGGCGCTCCAACTTGCAGCGATCGATCGCGTAGCGGCAGCGGGTGTGGAAGGCGCAGCCCGAAGGCGGATTGATCGGGCTCGGCACGTCGCCGTCGATCATCGGCGCGAGCCGCCTGGCCTTGGGGTCGGCGATCGGCACCGAGGCGAGCAGCGCCTGGGTATAGGGGTGGCGCGGATTGGCGAACAGCTCGTGCTTGTCGGCGATCTCGACAATACGGCCGAGATACATCACGGCCACGCGGTGGCTGATATGGGCGACCACCGCGAGATCGTGCGCGATGAACAGGTAGGAAAAGTTCTGCTTGCGCTGCAGGTCGATCAACAGATTGATCACCTGCGCCTGGATCGAGACGTCGAGCGCGGAGACCGGCTCGTCGCAGACGATCAGCCGCGGGCCGAGCGACAGCGCACGCGCGATACAGATGCGCTGACGCTGCCCGCCGGAGAACTGATGCGGAAAGTTCTTCATCTGGTCGGGCCGGAGACCGACCTGTTGGAACAGCTCCGCGACGCGCTCCTGCTTCTTCGCGCCGCTAGCCAGGCCATGCACGGTCAGCGGCTCGCCGACAATATCGCCTGCCGTCATGCGTGGATTGAGCGAGGCGAACGGATCCTGGAACACGATCTGCATCGAGCGGCGATACGGCCGCAGCGCGCTCTTGCTGAGCGGTGCGATGTCCTCGCCATCCAGCTTGATGGCGCCGCTGGTCGGCTCGACCAGCCGCAGTACGGTGCGCGCCACCGTCGACTTGCCGCAGCCGGATTCCCCGACGAGCCCGAGCGTTTCGCCAGCGCCAAGCGCGAAGCTGACGCCGTCGACCGCATGCACAGTGCCGACCTGCCGGCGCAGCACGCCGCCGCGCACCGCGTAGTGCTTGACGAGATCGGTCACCTCGAGGAGCGGGCGTTGCTCGGTCATGACGCCTCCAGCATCTCGCCGGCGCGCCAGCAGGCCGCCCAGTGATTGCTCTTGACCTCGTCGAGCGGCGGATACTCCTTGAGGCAGCGGTCGATCGCGAACTTGCAGCGCGGCGCGAAGGCGCAGCCGGGCGGCAGATTGGTCAGTGACGGCACCATGCCGGGAATTTCGGTCAGCCGCGCATCGGTCTTCGCGCCCAGCGCGATCACCGCCGGCATCGAGGCCATCAGCCCGCGCGTATAGGGATGCAGCGGCGTTTCGAACAGCGACTCGACCGTCGCCTCCTCGACCTTCTTGCCGGCATACATCACGATCACGCGCTGCGCGGTCTGCGCGACGACGCCGAGGTCATGGGTGATCAGGATCAGCCCGGTGCCGAGCCGCTGCTGCAAATCGACGATCAGCGCGAGGATCTGCGCCTGGATGGTGACGTCGAGCGCGGTGGTCGGCTCGTCCGCGATCAGGAGCGCCGGCCGGCACGCCAGCGCCATCGCGATCATGGCGCGCTGGCGCATGCCGCCGGAGAGCTGGTGCGGATATTCCTGGGCACGGCGCTCCGGCTCCGGAATCCGCACCAGCCGCAGCATGTTGACCGCCTGCGCCCACGCCTCCTTGCTGCTCATCTTCCGATGCAGGCGCACCGCCTCGGTGATCTGGTCGCCGATCCGCATCACCGGATTGAGCGAGGTCATCGGCTCCTGGAAGATCATCGAGATGCGGTTGCCCCTGATAGCGCGCATTGCGGCATCGTCGAGCTTCAGGAGGTCGGTACCTTCGAGCGTCACCGAGCCGCCGACAATGCGGCCGGGCGGATCGGGCACCAGGCGCATGATCGAGAGTGCGCTGACGCTCTTGCCGCAGCCGGATTCGCCAACGATCGCGAGCGTCTCGCCGCGGCGAACCGAGAACGAGACGTCGTCGACCGCGCGGAACAGGCCGGAGTTGGTGAAGAACACCGTTTGCAGGTTCTTCACGTCGAGAACCGTCTCTGGCGGAGCAGCCTCGCTCATCAGCCGCGCTGCCTCGGATCGAGGATGTCGCGCAGCGCGTCGCCGAACAGATTGGTGCCGAACACCGCGAGACTGATCGCGATACCAGGGAAGATCACCAGCCACGGCGCCGTGCGGACATATTCAGCAGCGGATTCCGACAGCATGCGGCCCCAGGACGGATAAGGCTCGGGAATGCCGAGGCCAAGGAACGACAGCGACGCTTCGGTCAGGATGGTCGAGCCGAGCTGCGCGGTGGCCAGCACGATCAACGGTGCGATCGTGTTCGGCAGCACGTGGCGCAGCGCGATGCGCGTCTCGCTCATGCCGATCGATTTGGCGGCTTCCACGAATGGCTGCTCGCGCAGCGCCAGCGTGTTGGCGCGGATCACGCGGGCAACCGTCGGGATCAAGGGAATGGCGATGGCAAGGATCACGTTCGGCAGCGACGGGCCGAGCGCCGCGGTCATCACAAGCGCGAGCACCAAGAGCGGCAGCGATTGCAGGATGTCGGTCACCCGCTGGAACACGAGGTCGACCCAGCCGGAGAGATAGCCTGAGGTGAGACCCACAATGACGCCGAGCGTGGCGCCCAAGGTCGTGGAGCCGATGCCGACCGCAAGCGAGATCCGCGCGCCATGGACGATGCGGCTCCAGACGTCGCGGCCGAAGGAATCGGTGCCGAACCAGTGCAGCGTGGAGGGGGCGGCCAGCCGGTGGGCGGAATCGACGGTGAGCGGATCGTAGCGGCTGATCAGATCGGCTGATATCGCGGTCAGCACGAACAGCAGCATGATGACCAGGCCGATGGTGCCGAGCACATGGCGCTGGGCGAGGAACGCGAACCGCCCCCAGCCGGCCGTGGCGTTGGCTCCGGCGCGTCGCAGTTCGCTGTCGAAATTGATCGTCGCCATCGGGTCAGTCTCCAAACCGGATGCGCGGGTCGATCGCCGCATAGAGCATGTCGACGATGAAATTCACGACCACGACGACGACCGCGATGAACATCACGAGGTTCTGCACGATCGGGTAGTCACGCCAGCGCAGCGCCTCGACCAGGAAGCGGGCGATGCCGGGGATGTTGAACACGGTCTCGGTCACGATCAGCCCGCCGATCAGGAACGCGGCCTCGATGCCGATCACGGTGATGACCGGCAGCACGGCGTTCTTCAGCGCGTGGCGGTAGTTCACGGAGGCCTCGGAGGCGCCCTTGGCGCGCGCGGTGCGGATATAGTCCTGACGCAAGATCTCCAGCATCGAGGAGCGGGTGATGCGCATGGTCAGCGCCGCGCTGCGGAAGCCGACCGCCATCGCCGGCACCGCATAGATGGTCAGCGCCTCGAGCCAGGTCTTGGGATTCGGGTTGAAGATCGGCATGGTGCCGAACAGCGAGACCGAAGCCATCAGGATCAACAGGCCGAGCCAGAATGACGGCAGCGACAGGCCGCTGAGGCTGACGACACGCAGCGCGTAATCGAGCTTCGAGCCCTGGTGCACGGCGCTGATCACGCCGAGCGGAATGCCGATCGAGGCGGAGAACAATAGCGCCAGCCCCGCAAGCCGTGCGGTGATCGGGATCCGCGGCAGGATCTCCTCCAGCGCCGGCTTCTCGGAGACATAGGAATAGCCGAGGTCGCCGTGCAGCAGGCCGCCGATCCAGTGCAGGTACTGGATCACGATCGGCTGGTTGAGGCCGAGCTCGCGCTCGAGATTGGCCTTGTCGGCGGGATCGACGAAGCCCGCGGCGTCGAACAGGATATCAACGATGTTACCGGGCACGACGCGCAGCAGCACGAAGATGATGACCGAGATCCCGAACAGGGTCACGAGCATCAGGAACAACCGCCGCACGATATAGGCAAACACCCTGGCTCTCTCCCTGATCCCGAATCTTCTCTTGACGCGCGCCGGCGTCCACTTCGCTCGAAAACGCTATGCCTACTTGTCCAGCCAGACGTCTTCGTAGCGATAGCCGTTATAGGAGCTGTTGGACATGATCGTGACATTCTTCACGTAAGGCTTCCAGCAAGTACCGGTCCGGGCGTGGAAAATGATCGGACGCGCGACGTCTTCCTGCAGCTTCTTGTCGATCTCCCAGACCAGCTTCTTGCGCTTGTCGATGTTGGTCTCCTCGGATTGCTGGTCGAACAGCTTCTCGATGTCCTTGTTGCAATAGTTGGTGTAGTTGCGCTCCGAGCCGCAGGCATAGTTCTCGTAGAAGGACTGATCGGGCTCGTCGACGGCGTTGCCGGTGAGGTTGAGGCCGAGCGAATAGTCCTTGCGCGCGATCTTCGGAAACCACTGCGCGGTATCGACGACGTCGAGCTCGGCGTCGATATAGATGCTCTTGATCTGGTCGATCAGGATGATCGCGGGATCGCGGTAGACCGCGATGTTGCGAGTCGACACCTTGATCTGCAGGTGCTTGTCCGGGCCATAGCCCGCCTTCTGCATCAGCTCGCGGGCCTCCTCGCGGTTTTTCTCGATGTCGGGACCGTAGCCGGGGATCTGCTCCAGCATCTCCTTCGGCATCGCCCACAGGCCGTCGGGTGCCGGCTCCATGGTGCCACCGATGTCGCCCTGGCCCTCGAACATGATCTGGATGAACGCCTTGCGATCGAGCGCCAGCGCCAGCGCGCGACGGATGTCAAGATTGTCGAACGGCGGTCCGCTCGAATTAATGATGATATTGGTGGAGACGTTGTTCGGTTCCACCACGCAGACGGCCTTGGGGTCTTGCGACTTGACGTCCTTGAGCAGCGGGATCGAGACCTCGGTCGGGAATGTCATGTCGAACTTGCCCGACACGAAGCCGAGGATCGCGGTCGAGCGGTTGGTGATAATGGTGAACTCGATGCCATCGAGATAGGGCAGGCCCTTTTTGAAGTAATCCGGGTTCTTGGTGAGCTTGATCGATTCGTTGGCCTTGAACTCGACGAACTTGAACGGGCCGGTACCAACAGGCTTTGTGCGCATCTCCGCCGGCGACACATGACAGGGATAAACCGGCGAATAGCCCGAGGCGAGCAGCGACAATAACGCCGGCTGCGGCCGCTTCAGCTTGAACGACGCCTCATCATCGCCGTTGGTGGTGACCTCGTCGACCTGCTCGTACCAGGACTTGCGCGGGTTCTGGCGGAACTTCTGCTGCGACTTGCCCATCAGCATGTCGAAGGTGCATTTGACGTCGGCTGCGGTAAATGGCTTGCCGTCGTGCCATTTCACGTCCTTGCGCAGCTTGAAGGTCAGGGTCTTGTTGTCGCCGCTCCAGGCCCAGCTCTCCGCCAGCTCCGGCCGGATCGTGCTGGTGCTGTTCTGGGCGATGTGCTGATCGAAGATGACGAGATTGTTGAAGATAGGCATGAACGGCACGTTCAGCGAATAGGTCGCGCCCTCATGGATCGATGCGCTGCCCGGGCTGTCGCGGTGATAGATCCTGAAGATGCCGCCGGATTTCGGCTCGGCCGCGTGTGAAGTGCCGCTGAACGTCAGCACAGACAACGCCGCGACGGCCAGCGCTCGCACGCTCCGCATGGTCCCCTCCCACATGTCGGTCTCAATGGCCGATTGGCATCGACGATACCACGGTGAGGCTGTCGAGCAACCAGCGAGGGTCGCGAGGGGATTGGCAATTCGGATGACGTGAGAGCATTAAAATTTCCACCGACCGGGAATAATGGCCGTGATGGCGGGGAATTCCGATTGTTTTGCTATGCAGCGGCGAATCTTCGTTCAATTTCGATTGCTGACGTCGACGCGTGCGGCGTGAAGCGGTCCAAATCAGCGACAGTTTGTCGCCGATATGGATCAGCGCACCCTAACTCTTCCCGTCATCCTGAGGAGCGCGAAGCGCGTCTCGAAGGATCGACGGCCCGACTGTGGCCGTGCACCCTTCGAGGCTCGCTGCGCTCGCACCTCAGGATGACGGTACGATGACCATTCGCGTGTCACTCCGCCGCTTGCGACGAGGGTGGGCTCACGCTCGCGACGCCATCGGCCTCGGTTGCCGAGATCGTGGTGCGAATCATCAGGCGGCCCTCATGCGCCGGCCAGGGACGGCCGCGATGCATGGTGGCGCGGTTGTCCCACATCACGACGTCGCCCTGCTTCCACTGGTGCAGATAGCTGACGCCGGGTGCGGTCGCAGCTTCGGTCAGTTGCTCGATCAGCGCCTTGCCGGCTTCGGCATCCATGCCCTCGACGCCATAGGCGTGGGAGGCAAGATACAGCGCACCGCGGCCGTTGACGGGATTGCGCCACACCATGCGCCAGCACACCGGCGGCAATGCGTCGACTTCCTCGGTTGTTGCGAGCCCGGTGGCGACCTTGCTGCGCGAATGCGCGTAGGAATGCCAGGCGAACGAGTTCTCCAGCCGCTTCGCCACGTCCTTGTCGAGCCGCTCGAAGGCAAGCCGCATCGAGACGAATTCGGTCTCGCCGCCATGCTCGGGGATGATGCGCGCCGACAGGATCGAGGTCAGCGCCGGCACGCGCTTGAAGGAGGAGTCGGTGTGCCAGAGCTGGTTGGCCTTGGCGCGCAGTTGCTGCCGATGGTCCGACGGAACCACCTTGCCGTCGGGCCCGAAGGTCGAGAGGATCACAAAATGCGAGCCGGTGCCCATCGATCCGACCTTGGTCGTCTCTGGCGGACCGAAGCGGCGTGAGAAGGCGAGCTGGATGTCGTCGCTGACTTCCTGGCCGCGGAACACCAGCACCGAGTGTTCCTCGAACGCCGCGCGCACTGCCGCATAGACGGCATCGCTGGCGGCAACATCCGAAAGCGTGACGCCGCGCAGTTCGGCTCCGAATCCCTGGCGCAGTAGGATCACTTCCATCGGCAAATCCTCCCTGATTTTTCTTGTTGAGGGGAGGTTAGGGGAAAAGCCTGCCAGCGGCAACGCGGCTCGCGCCGCCTCACCCCATCGCGATCAGATTGTGCCGCGTCCGCCGGTCGGCGACCTCCATGCGACGCGTGACGAAGGCGAACAGCGCCCAGCTGGAATGGAAGGCGACGCCGGCCAGAACCACGATGGCTCCGGGAATCGGTCCGATCGCGGCGCGGTCCCAGATCTCGCTCACCGTGGTCAGCGGCAGAGGGTGGATCGCCAGCTTGCCGTAATAGGCGATGGCCTGGATCGCGAAGATCCAGCCATAGGTCCGGCGCAGCCGCCGGCCGATCGCCCGGGCAAGGCTGATGTGGTAGCTCGGATGGCGGTAGTCGTTGGCGAGCAGCTCGGTCCAGGCCGAGTTCGGCGTGGGACTTTCGCCGCGGATCATTGGCGCGTAGAAATCGGTTTCGAGCAACCGCGCCCGGGCGCGCCAGACGTTGAAGTAGCGATAGCGCCGCGCCTCGAACAACAGGAAAACCGTGACCAGCAACCCGACTAGCACCATCGGCAAAGGCGAGGCCTCCGCGCTGCTGTAGGTCGCCGACAGCGCGATGCCGGTCGTGACCACCGCCCAGTTGGTGGAGCTGTCGAGGCGGGTGCGCCAGACCGTGCTGCGGTAGACCTCGCCACGATAGAGATGGGCGAGCGCACCGATCTCGGCGGCAGTGAATTCGAGCCTTCCGGCCTGTACCGGCTCGGGCTCGCGCGGCTGGGGCGACGGCATGGCGGCCTCCGGCGAAGCTGGCTTGCGATCCAGGAGCATAGCGCGAAATCCGCGCGACGGGCGAGTCTGTTGCGCCGCCCGGCGTCCCCGGCTGCGACGGCCCGGCTCGCCGCATCACGTGTTCACACGATCCGCGAGGTCTTGTTGCCCCAATAGCGATCGCGCAGCAGGCGCTTGTAGAGTTTTCCGGTTGGCAGCCGCGGCAGCTCGGCCTCGAAATCGACCGAGCGCGGCACCTTCTGGCGCGACAGCGAGCTTGCGCAGAACGCGATCAGCTCCTCGGCGAGCTCCGGCCCCGGTGCGATGCCGTCGATCGGCTGCACCACCGCTTTCACTTCCTCGCCGAGATCGACATTGGGCACGCCGAACACTGCGGCGTCGGCGACCTTGGGATGGGTGATCAAGAGGTTCTCGCATTCCTGCGGATAGATGTTCACTCCGCCGGAGATGATCATGAAGGTGGCGCGGTCGGTCAGATAGAGGAAGTTGTCCTCGTCGACATAGCCGACGTCGCCGACCGTGCTCATGCTGCCGTCCGCCGAGCGGGCCTCGCTGGTCTTGACCGGATCGTTGAAATACTCGAACGGCGTCGCGGTCTTGAACCACACCGTGCCCGGCGTGCCCTTCGGGCAGGGCTGCATGTTCTCGTCGAGGATATGCAGGTCGCCGAGCAGCACCTTGCCGACGGTGCCGCGATGGGCGAGCCATTCCTCGCTGTTGCAGGCGGTGAAGCCGAGGCCCTCGGTCGCGCCGTAATATTCGTGAATGATCGGGCCCCACCATTTGATCATGTCGTCCTTGACCAGCGCGGGGCAGGGCGCCGCGGCATGGATCGCGATCTCGAGCGTCGACAGATCGTAGCGGCTGCGAACCTCCTCGGACAGCTTCAGCAGGCGCGAGAACATCGTCGGCACCAGCTGGCTGTGGGTAATGCCCCATTTTTCGACGAGCTGGAGATAGCGCTCGGGATCGAAGTTCTCCATGATGACGACGGTGCCGCCCATCCGGATGGTGAGATTGACCGCGGCCTGCGGCGCCGAGTGATAGAGCGGTGCCGGCGACAGATAGACCATGCCCTCGCGGTAATGCCAGAGCTTGGTCAGGAAATCGAACAGCGGAAGATTTTGCGACGGCGGCTGCTCGGGCAGCGGCCGCACGATGCCCTTCGGCCGGCGGTCGTGCCGGAGGAATAGAGCATCGCGGTGCCCGCATATTCGTCCGCGATCGGTGTCGCCGGCAGCCCCACGGTGGCCTGTTGCAGCCCGACGATGCGATCGCTCTCACTGTCGCCGTCGACCACGATGCAGAGCTCGACCTGCGGACACTCCTTCAGCGCCTCGCGCGCGATGTCGAGCTTCAGCTTCGAGGTGATCAGGATCCGAGACTGGCTGTTGGTCAGGATGTAGGCGAGCTCGCCGGCCGTGAGGTAGGAATTGACGCAGGTGAAGTAGAGGCCGGACCGTTCACCGGCGCCGCAGGCCTCGAGGTAGCGGTTGTTGTTCTCCATGAAGATCGAATAGTGATCGAGTCGCTTCATGCCGCGGTTGCGGAACAGATGCGCGAGACGGTTGTTGCGCGCCTCGAGCTCGCGATAGGTGACGATTTCGCCGGTCCCGGCCATGATGAAGGCCGGTTGCAGCGGGCGCAGATAAGCATGCTTGCCGGTGTACATCGAAGCTCAGATCTCCCCTCAGTGTTGCTTTGCTTCTTGTTTGAGCATGATCTCCGCGCAAACGCTTCGCGTTTGTCGCGAGGGAAAACCGCTTCGCACTTTTCCGGATCATGCTTTAAGCGGCCATCATCAGAATCTCGCGGACCTGGGATGGACCGTCGATCTTGCGCGGATTGCGCGGCACCCAGGGCGTGCGCATCGCACCCGCCGCGATGCGGTCGAAATGCTCGGGGCCAACACGGACCTCCTGCAAACTGCGCGGCATGCCGAGATCGTGGATGAAACGGTCGAGCACGTCGCCGGCGTCCGCGCCCGGATGCCCCATCGCGGCCGCGACCAGCGCCTGCCGGTCGGCATTGTCGCGCTTGTTCCAGCGCATCACCGCCGGCAGCATCACGCATGAGGTGTAGCCGTGCGGCACGTCGAACTCGGCGCCGAGCACGTAGCCGATGCCGTGGCTCGCGCCCATCGGCACGCCGGAGGCGAGCGGGCCGGTCGAGAGCCAGGTGCCGATCTGGCAATCCATCCGCGCCGAGATGTCCTTCGGATTGGCCTTCACCCGCGGCAGGCCCTGCGCCAGCATCTCCAGCCCCTTCAGCGCCTGTGCGTCGCCGTAAGGATGCGCCTCGCGCGAGCAGATGCCCTCGACGCAATGATCGACCGCGCGGATGCCGGTCGACAGGAACAGCCAGTCCGGCGTGTGCACCGACAGGTCCGGATCGAGGATCGTGGCGCGCGGCATCACCAGGGGATGGCGCAGCATCTCCTTCTGCCGCTTGGCCTCGTTGGTGACGCCTGCAATCGACGAGAACTCGCCGCCGGCGATCGTGGTCGGCACGCTGATCTGGCGCACGGTGGGAGGATTCATCTCGGGCGTGATGCCGCCACGGGTGCGGATCGTGTCGATGCCGTCGGATGTCGTGACGTTGTTGGCGAGGCAAAGCTGCACCGCCTTGGCGCCGTCGGTGATCGAACCGCCGCCGATGGTGACGATCAGATCGGCCTTCGCGTCACGCGCTTGTTCCGCTGCCGCGATGACTGCGGCGCGCGGCGTATGCGCCGGCATCTGATCGAAGGTGCCGACGCAGCGGGCGCCGAGTGCTTGGCGGACTCTTTCGATCTCGTCGGTTTCGCGGTTCAGCGTACCCGACACCATCAGGAAGGCGCGCTGGGCGCCAAGCCGGTCCAGTTGCTCGACGATGGCCTCACGGGCGGGCCGCCCGAACACGACCTCGTCCATGGCGCCGAATACGACACGGCCTCGATGCACGCGGCTGTCCTCCCTCAAGATGGGCCGCCTTGCCGGCGGCCCTTTGCGGGGAGGTTAGCGGAGGAAATCGGGGCCGTCATCAGGGGTCTGGGTTGCACGGTCGGAAGCTCCGCGTTCACCGCCGTCGTCCCGGCGAAGGCCGGGACCCATAACCACCGCATTTGGTGATGAAAGGGACCGCGGCCCCAGCGTCGCGCAGCAATTGAGATTTGGGGCAATGGGTCCGGCTTTCGCCAGGACGACGCCGAGTGTGTTGCGCATTCTGTGAGTCATGCTTCCGCATCCTCGCGGCGCGATGCACCCGAGTCTTGCGTTTACTTGCCCTCCTCTTGGGCAGAGGGCGCAGGGAAAGCCCGGTGCGCTTGGGGGCACCGCTCCATCCACCCGTCATTCCGGGGCGGCGCGAAGCGCCGAGCCCGGAATCCATTGTGCCGCCGAACAAGTGGATGAATGGATTCCGGGTTCTCGCTTCGCGAGCCCCGGAATGACGGTCGACGACAGGACCTCCCGACGCGACGGCGGCTTCGAATCGAAGAATAGATGCCTGGCAGAAATCTTGACGGCAACATCGCGGCGTGTGTTACACCTCGAAAGCAACAGGGACGTGCGCATGACATCCACCGTCGATCTGGCGAAACTGCATCTTGACGACTTCATGCCGCATCGAGACGTGGAGTTCGAGATGCAGACGGCGGAAGGCGTCGTGGCGCTGAAGCTCGCCAAGGTCGAGGCCGCGGGCAACAGCGGCCGGGCGGGTGGTGCGTTCTCGCTGCTGTTCACGACGCCGAAGGGAGCCTGGTTGCCGCAGGCGATCTATCCGGTGCGGCATCCGGCACTCGGCGTGATCGAGATCTTCCTGGTGCCGATCGGCCCGCTCGGAGACGGCAACGGCTATCAGGCGGTCTTCACCTGATGGCCGGAAGCTGCGGTCCCGCGCCAGCGCATCAGGTCGTAGACGCCCTTGTCTTCCTCGGTGACGAAACCGAGCCGGCGGTAGAGCCGCATCGCCGGATTGAACTTCTCGACATGGATTGACATCGCCTTGCCTGCGCCGGCGGCCTCGTCGAGCAGGTCGCGCATCAGCGCGCCGCCGAGACCCGATCCGCGATGTTCGGGCAGGAAGGCGATATCGATGACGCAATGCTCGCTCGGCCAGCGGTCGACATAGAGGCGGCCGATATCCTCTCCACCGCGCATCGTCACCAGCCAGTCGGCCGTCGGATAGTGCTGCTGGTAATGCGCATGCTGCGCCTGGAACTGCATCGCCAGGAAGGCGGCCTTCTGCTCCGCGCTCCACGGTGTCACTGCCAGTTCATCGGTGCGCGTCGAAGCATAGAGCCGCGACAGGAAGGGCAAATCGGCATCAGCGATGCGGCGGAAGCTCAGGCCGGCATCCGCGGCGCGCGTCCATCCGAACGCCGCGGCAGCCGCATCGGTGCTCAAACCATCCGTCATGGCCGGTCTAGCTGCGCGGCGGGAAAATGCCCTGCAACGCGATGCAGAAATTCAACGTGAGATAGGGCATCAGGTTGTTGTGGGGCTGGCTGCCGCCGTTCGGCAGAATTGAACTGGTTGCCGAGAACGGCGAAACGTTGGTCAGCGTCGCCGTGTAGGCCTGTCCCGGGTTTGCGCGTGCAAGGGATCGTGTCGGACCGGGCGTGGCAAGCTGAGACTGATTGATATTGCCCAGAACCCCGTGGTTGTGCTGGGGCATCTGGCTTTGCAGCAGGGTCACGGTCGTCGTACCGGCGGACTGTCCGATGTCGTAGAAAGTGCCGGTGGAGCTCTGCCCCTGCTGCATCGGCGCGCTGCCTTGCAGGTCGGGCAACGCAAAGTTGCTCTTGCCGTCGCCGCCATAATAGGTGCCGAGCAGGGAGAAAAGTGCGGTGTTCTGCGAGATCGGTATGAGTTGCCCGTTGCAGACGGCCCACCCCAACGGCGCGAAGTCGAACGGGAAAATGCGGATCTCGGCCAGGAATTGATCAGACATGGTCCCGTCCTAGTTTTGGCTCGGGTAAACGCCGAACAGTGAAATGATGAAGTTGTAACAGAGGTAGGGTTGCATGTTGTCGTGCGGCTGGCTGCCGCCGACGAACGAGCACGCCTGGCTCGCCATCGGCGAGGCGGCCGCGACCTCGCGGTAGATCTGGGTCGCTCCCACCGCGCCCACGACATTGCCCGTCACCGTGTTGCCGGTCGCATTGTTCAGGGACGCAGCCATCGGGTGGTTGTGGGTGGGCAGTTGCTGGGTGATCAGCGTTACCTGTTCGGAGCCCCCGGTCTGCCCGATGACGAAGCCACTGGTCTGGTGCAACGGCAGACGGCCTTGCAGGTTCGGCAGCGCGAACGTCTGCTGGCCGTCACCGCCATAGGTGGTCCCGATCAGATTGTACAAGGTGGCGTACTGGTCGATCGGCAGGATCTGTCCCTGGCAGAGCATCCAGCCGGCCGGCGCGAAATTGCCGCCGAACATGCGAATCTCGCCGACGTAAGGCTGGCCCATGGCGCGCGTCCTTTAGGTCCGGGAGGGGAAGATGCCCTGCAACGCGATGCAGAAGCTGAGCGTGAGATAGGGCTGCATGTTCTCGTGCGGCTGTGAGCCGCCGGCATTGCCGACGGTGCTCGGAGCCAGCGTCGTCAAACTGCTGGCAGCGGTATAGAGATTGGCCGACGTCGCCATCAGATTGTTGGTGACCGCGGCATTGTCGGCGCCGTTGGTGGTGCCCTGAAAAATATGCGGATGCTGGGGCATCTCGGGGATCGACAGCGTGTGAGACGTTTCACCGCCGGTTTGCCCGAGCGTGAAGCCCGAGCCCACATGCAGCGGCACTTTTCCCTGCAGGTTGGGCAGCGCGAACGTCGTCTGGCCGTTGCCGCCATAGATGGTGCCGAGCAATGCGAACAACGCCTGGTTCTGATTGATCGGCAGCAACTGTCCATTGCAAAAAGCCCAGCCTTTCGGCGGGAAGTTGAACGACATCATCCTGATCTCAGAGAGAAACGGTTGGGACATCGATCCTCCGTCAGACGATCCGTCTCGTCAGTGACTCAATTAATGAAAATTCAAGGCAAATGTGGTCGCGCAACAACGGGTGCACGATAGCGTGCTTTGCGCCAAATGCAACCTAAACGATTGTCGGAGTTTTGTGACGAACGCATGACGTGCGGATGGCGTTGCGATGACGTGGCGCTTCGCGACGACGATTGCCGTGAATGCGGCGCGACCGAATCGAAACGCCTGCCGGATCGTTCCGGCAGGCGTTGCTCAGGCTGTTGCGACGTTCGATCAAACCACCAGATCGTGATGGGTCTGGAGATGATCGGTCGGGTTGCCGCCCATGGCGGCGTAGGTCATCTCGTGGCCGACCCACCATGGCGTCGCGGCACTGGACTGTCCGTTGAACAGATCAGATAAAGTCTGCGTGTTCGTGGCCACATCCACGTGGTTTGTGTTGGTCTGCGACTGCGTCTGGATCAATGACGAGAAGTCGAAGCTGTCGCCGCTGGTCACCTTGAGCGTACCGGTGGTCTGCAAAGTGGCGGTTTGCTGGTTCGAGGTTGCGGTGCCTTGCGTCGGCATCGCCTTTTGCAGGGCCGCGTTGGATTGGGCGACGTCCGCGGCAGTGGGAAGTCGACGCTCGCCGTCGGCGAGGCCGATATACATCAGGCTGTTGGCATCCGATGGCGAAATCGAGTCGGGGAGGCCGAGCACGTGGCCCAGTTCGTGAACCACGGTGGTCAGCAGATCGAGATGACCCGCCGCGGCCGTCGACGGATCGGTCAGGAGATCGGTGCCGGCGGCGTTGACGGCGTGGGTGAACTCGAAATTGTCCGCCGGGGTCGGGTCGATGAACCAGCCGTGGCCGGCGGCATCGGTGTCGATCGTGATAAGCAAGGCGCCTTCCTGACCGACAATCTGGCCGGCGAGGTCGGCGATGCTGAAGGTCGCGGCATGCAGGAGGGCGAGCTGCGTCGCGTTGGCGCCCGCACTCGCCCATTCGGCGATCGCCGCCGACACCACCGAACTGAGCTCGGCCTGCGTCAGGTGCGTCTCGCCCGTGTTCGGGGTCGACGCCTGAACGCCGCCCGCTTCGGCAAGCAGCGGCGCGACCACCGCGGGCAGCGTCGGCAGCGTGCTGACCAATGTCGTCGTGCCGTTGCCGCCGGTGGTGTCGACGGTGATGCCGCCCGTGGTGCTGGTGTTGTCGTCGGTGATCACGCTTGCGGCGTTGCCCGACGTCGAACCGTTCTTCGAGAGGTTCAGATGGGTGCTGGCGCCGAAGTTGCTCAGCTCGACGTCGGTAGCGTAGAGCGCGCTATGGTTCAGCGTGTTCTTGCTGCCGGTGCCGCCGGAACCCATGCCGATGGCGACATTCGTCGTGCTGGTGTCGGTCGCGGTCGCGCCGTTCTCGACATCGAGCGCGGCGAACGGACCGGCGGAAGTCGGAGACGACACCGAGTTGCCGTAGAGCGTGGCGTTCAGGGTCGAGCTGCCGTCGTTATTCTGCAGCGCGATGCCGGCGTCGCCGACGCCGGTGATGGTGTTGTTCTGGATTAGCGTCGTCAGGCTGCCGGCGCCGGCGTCGCGGACGAAGATGCCGTCGGAGTTGGATCCCACCTTCGCCGGGCCGATATCGTTGCTGGCGATGGTGCCGGACATCGTGCCGTTGTCCTGGCCTTTCGAGACGAAGATGCCGACGGTGTCGAAGGCGTTGGTGCCGCCGTCGGTCAGGATGTTGTGCGAGATGTCGAACGTGGTGGTCGCGGCGGAGACGAGGCCACCGGATCCGCTGGCAATATGGACGGCCGTGCCGCCGCCGGGAACGATCGCTTGGCCGTTGTGGAAGGTGTTGCTCCGCACCACGGCGTCCATCGACGAATTGTTGTTGGCGGCGAACGCGATGAAGTCGGACCGCGTGCCGGCAAACGTGCTGTTGGTCACCGTGTAGTTGGCGGTCGCGGAGTTGTAGACTTGGCCGAGGACGTTGTCGTTGCCGCTCGAGCCGATCAGGCCGAACGTGTCGTTGTTCATCGTCAGGCGGTTCAGCGCGCCGCTGGTGTTGTAGAGGTCGATGTTCTCGTCGAAGCCGCCGGAGATGCTCGACCCCGTGATCGAGGCGGTGCCGAGCAGATTGTCGAACCGGATGCTGCTTTCCTCGCGGTCGCCGGCAATGGTGGTGCCGTTGGTGCCGTTGATCGTGCTGTTGGCGAGCGTGAAGCCGATGACGTTGTTGCCGTAGATCGCGAAGTTGCTGAAATCATGCATCGACATGTCGGTCAGCGACACGTTGGCGGTATTGTGCAGGAAGATGCCGGTCCCGTTCGTGCCTGACGTCGCTTGTCCGTTGGCGTCGCTGCCGATCAAGATGTCGCTGCCCGTCTTGTTGTCGATGGTGCCGCCGGATCCGGTGGTCCCGGTGCCCGTGACGGCAAGGCCGCCGGCCGATCCGGTGTTGCTGAGGATGATGCCGGCGTTGTTGGAGGTGCCGGTGGACGAGATGCTCTGGAAGGTGATGTTGCCCGAGCCGATATTGGTGTTCTCGACATCGAGCGCGGTACCGGTGGTGGACGTGATGGTGTTGTTGCTGCCGGTGACGGTGATCGTGCCGCCATGGGTGAAGCTCATGCCGGCGCCGCCGGCGGTCTTGATCACGATGTCGGACATCGAGACGGTCCCGACATTGTTGCCGTCGTCGCTGATGCCGATGCCGGTCGAGGCCGAGGTGTCGATGCTGACGCCGGTGATGGTGTGACCCGACGTGCCGAGCAGGTCGATGCCGTTGTGGGCGCCGGTGACCTGGATGACCGGATCGGTGCCGGAGCCGGTGTTGGCCGTGACCAGCGCGCCGGTCACCAGATTGGTGAATTGCAGGGTGTGGCTGCCGCCGATCAGGTTGACGCCATTGGCGAGACTGATGCCGTTGGCTTCACTGTAAGTGCCGGTGCCGTGCTCGAGCACGACGTAGTCGCCGGAGCCCGCCGGATTCGCGGCGTTGAAGGCCGCGATCGAGGTGTATGGATTGGCTTGGGTGCCGGCGTTGGTGCTGCTGGTGGCCGAATTGTCGATATAGAACACCTGCGGGACGACGCCGACAAGGAAGCTCTGCGGGCCCGATGAGAGCGGGCTGCCGGTGCCGGTGTGGCCGTTATCGTTGATGTTCAGCGAGATCGCGTCCGCCCCGGTGAAGCCGTCGTCGCTGTTATAGGTCAGCGTCGCCAGCGCGGTGTTGATCTGCGCGATCGTGCCTGTGAGCGTGACGGTGTGGCTGCCGTTGTTGGTGAAGCTGGCGAGGCCCGTGGTGTTGAAGTTCAGCGCGCCGTGGCTGGAGGTGATCGTTGCGATCTCATTGCCACCCGCGGAATCGATGTCGGCGACCGAAAGCGCCGATATCGCGAGGTTGGTGTGTGAAAATGCACTCCCGACCGATGCATCCGACGGCACCGTCGCGGTGGGCGGATCGTCGATCGCGGTGACGGTCTGGCTCGCACTTGCGGAACCGGTGTCGTTGCCGCCGTTGGCGGTGCCGCCGTCGTCGACCGCGGTCACGGTATAGGAACGCGCCGTGGTGTCGGGGGGCTCGCCGGTGTTGTTGAACTGAACCAGATCGAGCACGGCATTGTAGTGCGCGATCGTGTCGGTGCCGGTCAGGGTGACGGTTTCGGTGGTGGCCGTGCTGGTGATGGCGAAGTGGATGCTGCCAATGTCGCCGCTCGAGCCGGCGTGACCCGAGATCGAGAGCGCGTCCGAAGGCTTGAGGTCGTTCAGTTCGAAGGTCGCGCTGATCAGGTTGGTGCTGTCGACGTCGGTGATCGTGAGGTTGGGAGCAATCGTGACCGGGACGGAATTCGCCGGCGGCGTGCCGACCGGCGGCTCGCTGAAGTTGGTGATCGCGCCGAATGTCACCACCGGCGGGTTGTTGACCGGCGTCACATCAATGGTGTCGGTCACGGGCGTGCTGTCGACGATACCGTCGTTGGCGATGATGGTGACCGTGCGGGCCAGGCCGGACGGGTTGTTGCTGGTGTTGAGATAAGTGATCGAATCCAGCGCCGTTTGATAATTCGCAACCGTATCGTTGCCGGTCAGCGTCAGCGTGCCGTGTACGGCATCAAACGTTCCAGTGATGTTGCCGAATGCGGTGAAGGCGAGAACGTCCTGGCCGCTGACATAGTTGCCGGTGATCTGGACGGTGGCATGCGCAAGATCGGCCGAATCCGAATCCGTGACGGTCAATGCCGGGTCGAACGCGGTCGCGGGTTGCCCCTCGAGATAGTTCAGGGTGTGGCCGGCGGTGACGACGGGCGGCGCATCAGGAGGCGCGACCGTTTCGGTGTTCGAGGTGCCGGTGATGGCGGCGCTGACGGTATCGGTCGCGGTGATGGTCTGGCTGCCCGCGGTCTCGAATGTTTCAGCGAAGGTGCCGACGCCGTTGGTCAGCGTCATGTTGGCCGGTAGCACCGCGCTGCCGTCGGTCGAGGTGAAGTGCACCGTGCCCGTATAGCCGGTGGCCACGTTGTTGTGGGCATCGAGCGCAGTGACGGTGACCGAACCCGGAACGTTCGCCCTGCCGTTGGCGGGGATGCTGACCACAAAATGCGTGGCCGCACCCGGCGCGACCGTTTCGGCGTTCGAGATACCGGTGATGATGGCGCTGACGGTGTCGGTCGCGGTGATGGTCTGGCTACCGGCAGTATCGAGGGTTTCGCTGAAGCTGCCGATGCCGTTGGTCAACGTCATGTCGGCGGGCAGCACGGCGCTGCCGTCGCTCGAGGTGAAGTGGACCGTGCCCGCATAGCCAGTGACGACATTGCCGAAGGCGTCGAGCGCGGTCACCGTGCCCGAACCGGCCGTTCCTGCCGTACCGCTCGCCGGGATGCTCACGCCAAAATGCGTGACCGCGGCAGCCGTGACCGTCTCGGCGTTCGACGTGCCGGTGATGGCCGAACTGACGGTGTCGGTCGCAGTGATGGTCTGGTTGCCGGCGGTGTCGAGGGTCTCGCTGAAGGTGGCGGTGCCGTTGGTCAACGTCATGTTGGCCGGCAGCACGGCCTGGCCGTCGGTCGACGTGAAGTGCACCGTGCCTGCGTAACCGGTGGCGATGTTGCCGAAGGCATCATATGCGGTGATCGTGGCCGGACTTGCTACGCCCGCCGTTCCGCCGGCCGGGAGGGTGACCACGAAGTGGGTGGCGGCGCCCGCCGTGACGGTCTCGACGTTCGAGGTGCCGGTGATGGCGGCGCTGACCGTGTCGGTCGCGGTGATGGTCTGGCTGCCGATGGTTTCGAATGTCTCGCTGAAGCTGCCGACACCGTTGGTCAGCGTCATGTTGGCCGGCAGCACCGCACTGCCGTCGGTCGACGTGAAGTGCACCGCGCCCGAATAGCCGCTGGCCACGTTGTTGTGGGCATCGAGCGCGTGACGGTGACCGTGCCTGGCGTTCCCGCCGTTCCGTGGGCCGCAATGCTGATCACAAAGTGGGTGGCGGCACCCCCTGCCACCGTCTCGACGTTCGAGGTGCCGGTGATGGCGGCGCTGATCGTGTCGGTTGCGGTGATGGTCTGGCTGCCGGCGGTATCGAGGGTTTCGTTGAAGCTGCCGGTGCCGTTGGTCAGCGTCATGTCGGCGGGCAGCACGGCGCTGCCGTCGGTCGACGTGAAGTGCACGGTGCCTGTGTAACCGGTGACGACATTGCCGAAGGCGTCGAGCGCGGTCACCGTGCCCGAACCGGCCGTTCCTGCCGTACCGCTCGCTGGGATGCTCACGCCAAAATGCGTGACCGCGGCAGCCGTGATCGTCTCGGCGTTCGAGGTGCCGGTGATGGCGCTGCTGACCGTGTCGGTCGCGGTGATGGTCTGGCTACCGGCGGTGTCGAGGGTCTCGCTGAAGGTGGCGGTGCCGTTGGTCAGCGTCATGTTCGCCGGCAGCACGGCCTGGCCGTCGGTCGAAGAGAAGTGCACCGTGCCTGCGTAGCCGGTGGCGACGTTGCCGAAGGCATCATATGCGGTGATCGTGGCCGGGCTTGCGACACCCGCCGTTCCGCCAGCCGGGAGGGTGACCACGAAGTGTGTGGCGGGGCCCGCCGTGACGGCCTCGGTGTTCGACGTGCCGGTGATTCCGGCGCTGAGCGTGTCCGTCGCGGTGATGGTCTGGTTGCCGACGGTCTCGAATGTCTCGCTGAAGCTGCCGACACCGTTGGTCAGCGTCATGTTGGCCGGCAGCACCGCACTGCCGTCGGTCGACGTGAAGTGCACGGTTCCTGTGTAACCGGTGGCGACATTGTTGAAGGCATCGAGTGCGGTGACGGTGACCGTGCCGGGTGTCCCCGCCGCTCCGTTGGCGGCAATGCTGACCACAAAGTGCGTGGCGGCACCCCCCGCCACCGTCTCGGCGTTCGACGTCCCGGTGATGCCGGCGCTGACCGTGTCGGTCGCAGTGATGGTCTGGTGGCCGGCGGTATCGAAGGTCTCGCTGAAGCTGCCGACGCCGTTGGTCAGCGTCGCGTCGGCGGGCAGCACGGCGCTGCCGTCGCTCGACGTGAAGTGGACTGTGCCGGTATAGCCGGTGGCGACATTGTTGAAGGCATCGAGCGCAGTGACGACGACCGACCCCGGCGTCCCCGCCGTGCCGTTGGCGGCAAGACTGACCGAAAAATGCGTGGCGACGCCCGGCGTCACTATCTCGGCATTCGATGTCCCCTTGACCGCGCTGTTGGCGGTGTCGGTCGCTGTAATGGTCTGGCTGCCGGCGGTATCGAGGGTCTCGCTGAAGCTGCCGGTGCCGTTGGTCAACGTCACGTCGGCCGGCAGCACGGCGTGGCCGTCGGTCGACGTGAAATGAACCGTGCCTGTGTAGTTGGTGACGACGTGGTTCAAGGCATCGAGCGCGGTGACGGTGACCGTGCCCGGCGTGCCCGCTGCGCCGTTGCCCGGGATGCTCACGGCAAAGTGCGTGGCGGCACCCAGCGTCACCGCGATGGTGAAGGTCTGCGAGCTGGACAAGGTGCCGTCGCTTGCCGTCGCGGTGACGGTGTAGGCGTGACCGGGGGCGGTGGTGTAGTCGATCTTGCTGGGATCGGCGACGGTGATGACGCCGGTATTGGGGTCGATCTTGAAGCCGCCGCCTGAGGTGTCGCCGGTCAGGGTATAGGTCACGGCATTCATGTCGGCCGCGGATGCGGTGATGCCGACAAGCGTGCCGGCGGCGGATCCTTCCGCGACCTTGTTGGGTGCAGCGTTGCTGTCGACCGGCGTCGAGGGCGCAACGTCAGTGACACCGATGGTGAAACTCTGCGAGCTCGTCGCGATGCCGTCGCTCGCCTGAACGGTGATGGTGTAGGCGTGACCGGGGCTGGTCACGTAATTGACCTTGGTGGGATCGGCGACCGACACCACGCCGGTGTTCGGGTCGATCTTGAAACCGCCATTGGAGCTGTCGCCGGTCAGCGAATAGGTGACGGGACTACCGACGGCGCTGGTGGCTTGCGCGGTGATGTTGACCAGCGTATTGACCGCGGCGCCCTCGGCGACCGTGTTGTTTCCCGCATTGGCGTCGACCGGTGGCGACAGCGAGTCAGTGACCGGCGGCCAGGGCGTGCCGGGAGGACAGCCGAGGTACAGATATTGCAGACCATACGTGTCGGCGAAGGCCTGGGCAGCCGAGTCGAGGACGATGTGACCGGTCGAATCGAGCTGGAGTGCCGGGCGCGTTAAACCACCGATTGTATAGGCAGGTATGGTCGTCATGAGCACTCCTGCGATCGGCGTGGACGCCGATCGATAATTACATTTGTTGGATACGAGGACGTGTGATGCGGTTCACACGTTGAGGTTGATCATCCGCGATCGGAGCTTGCGCCAAGCTGGCTGCAATACCGGACGACCTTGATGTCCACGGAGCCGTGACATCAGCAAGGTCAAATGCGCTTGCCATTTACGTAGTCGCCTTCACACACTCGCGCCGCGACAAAACATAATGAATGTTCGAGAAAAATGCGGCCGGCCAACAAAATTCATGCTTTGGCAACCATGACCGTATTGGCGATACCACCGGGTGTCAATGTGTGTTCGGATGACAACCGCGCTGTCAACTACGATTCCGCCGCGCAGCGGGAGGTTGAATAATGGAACTCGCCCGGTCTTGCCATCTGCGCACCAGTGGTTGTTGCGCCAAAGGTCGAATCGGCAGCGGTGTGACGAATCTGTGAAGCGCGCTCGCGTTGTGATTGATTCGGGACGATCCGTCAGTGATCTCGCAGCTCCGATAGGCCAGCCAAACTGCCCCTTTTCGTCGTCACGGTTTCGCGATCACGTCGTAAGGCTTTCAGACTACGCAACTATTTGCTTGATCCGAGGGCCATCTTGAACAGACTGGGGTGCGGCTACATCTGTGACGTCCGCCGCCGCGACATCGCGGTGGTCCATCCGCGCTGAATCACGGCAATTTCAATTGCGACTTTCGTAGCCCTGCTTTGGTCGTCGTGCTTTCGTTGTTCTGGGGGAGAGGGAATTGGGTTCGATTGACAAAGCGGAGCGTGTGGCTCCCGTGACCGCCGTCGAGCGTCATTCGCTTCGGCGCCATGTATGGCTCGGCCTCGCGCCGATCGGGCTTTTGGCCGCGCTGACGCTCGGCGGCTGCGATGACAAGAGCGCGCAGTCGCAGGCCGCGCCTCCGCCGCCGCCCGTGACCGTCGCGCAGCCGGTCAAGCGCATCGTCACCGACTGGGACGAGTTCACCGGCCGCTTCGAAGCGGTCGAGGAGGTTCAGGTCCGCGCCCGCGTCGGCGGCTTCGTCAACAGCGTCGAGTTCAAGGACGGTGCGATCGTCCATGCCGGCGATCTGCTCTACATCATCGACCCGCGGCCGTTTGAGGCGGTAGTGCTGCAGGCCGAAGGCCAGCTCGCCGACGCGCGCGCCAAGGGGGAGCTTGCCAAGCGCGATCTCGAGCGCGGGCTCAACCTGGTGCAGACCAGCGCGGTCTCGGAGCAGGTCGTCGACCAGCGCCGTCAGGCGTTGCAGGCGGCGCGCGCCGCCGAAACGCAGGCCGAGGGCACGCTGAAGGCCGCGCAGCTCAACGTCGAATTCAGCCATGTGCTGGCGCCGATCACCGGCCGCGTCAGCCGGCATCTGGTGACGCCGGGCAATCTGGTGCAGGGCAGCGAGAGCGGAGCGACGCTGCTGACCTCGATCGTGTCGCTCGATCCGATCTACATCTATTTCGACGTCGACGAGGCGACCTATCAGCGCAACAGCAAGCTGTGGTTCGAAGGCCGGCGGCCGAGCTCGCGCGATACGGCGAACCCGGTGCAGGTGACCCTGACCGGCGAAACCAAGCCCTCGCATGAGGGCAAGATGGACTTCCTCGACAACCGCCTCGACGTTTCCACCGCAACGCTGCGCAGCCGCGCGGTGATCCCGAACAAGGACCTGTCGATCCTGCCCGGCCAGTTCGGCCGGGTCCGCCTGATCGGCTCCTCGCCCTATGAGGCGCTGCTGATCCCGGACAGCGCCATCGCCACCGACCAGTCGCGCAAGATCGTGTTCGTGGTCAAGGACGACAACACGGTGGAAGCACGAACGGTCACGCTCGGACCGCTGGATGAGGGCCTGCGCGTGATCCGCGACGGCCTCAAGCCGGAGGACCACGTTATCGTCGACGGGCTGCAACGCGCCCGCGTCGGCGCCAAGGTGACGCCGAAAATGGCCCAGGCTCCGGCGGAAGCCAAGCCTGCGGCAGCAGACAAGCCGGCGGCAGGTGCGAAGCCATGAATCTCGGCAGGCTTTCCATCAACCAGCCCATCCTCGCGATGGTGCTGTCGATCGTGCTGCTGATCGTCGGCGCGATCGCCTATCCGACGCTGCCGGTCTCGGAATATCCGCAGGTGGTGCCGCCGACCGTCGTCGTCACCACGCAATATCCGGGCGCCTCGGCGCAGACCGTGTCCGATACCGTCGCCGCTCCGATCGAGCAGGAGATCAACGGCGTCGAGGACATGCTGTATCTCTACAGCCAGGCGACCTCGAACGGCCAGCTCACCATCACCGCGACCTTCAAGCTCGGCACCGACCTCGACAAGGCCCAGGTGCTGGTGCAGAACCGCGTCGCGATCGCGCAGCCGCGGCTGCCCGAAGAGGTGCAGCGCAACGGCGTGACCACGCGCAAGAACTCGCCCGACATCCTGATGGTCGTGTTCATGCTGTCGCCCGACGACACGTTCGACCAGCTTTACATTTCCAACTACGCGCTGCTGCAGGTCCGCGACCAGCTGTTGCGGCTCGACGGCGTCGGCGACATCCAGATGTTCGGCGCGCGCGATTACTCGATGCGGCTGTGGCTCGATCCCGACCGGATCGCCAATCTCGGCCTGACCTCGGGCGAGGTGCTGGCGGCGATCCGGGCGCAGAACCTGCAGATCGCGGGCGGGCAGATCGCGGAGCCGCCGATCGCCGATCGCGCCTTCCAGCCGAACCTCGTCTTCACCGGCCGCCTCAAGGACATCAGGCAGTTCGAGGACATCGTGGTGAAGGCCGGCTCCGACGGCCGTACCGTGCGGCTGCGCGACGTCGCCCGTGTCGAGCTCGGTGCGCTGTCCTACGCCACCAACAGCTTCCTGCTGCGCAAATCGGCCGTGGCCCTGCTGGTGACGCAACGGCCCGGATCGAACGCGCTCGCCACCGCCAAGAGCATCTCCGACACGATGGAGCGGATGAAGGCGAGTTTCCCGAAGGGGCTCGACTACAATATCGGCTACAACCCGACCGAATTCATCGCCCAATCGGTCCATGAGCTGATCAAGACGATCTACGAGGCGATGGCGCTCGTCGTCATCGTGGTGCTGGTGTTCCTGCAGGGATGGCGGCCTGCGATCATCCCGATCATCGCGATCCCGGTGTCGCTGGTCGGCACCTTCGCGGTGATGGCCGCGCTCGGCTTCTCGATCAACAATTTGACGCTGTTCGGCCTGGTTCTCGCGGTCGGCATCGTGGTCGACGACGCCATCGTGGTGGTGGAGAATGTCGAGCGCCATCTTGAGCACGGCATGTCCAGGCGCGACGCTGCGCTCAAGACCATGGAGGAGGTCGGCGGCGCGCTGGTCTCGATCGCGCTGGTGCTGTGCGCGGTGTTCGTGCCGACCGCCTTCCTCGGCGGCATCTCCGGGCAGTTCTTCCAGCAATTTGCGGTGACGATTGCGGTCGCGACCGCGATCTCCTGTTTCTGCTCGCTGACGCTGTCACCGGCGCTGGCTTCGCAGATCCTGGTGCCGCATGCGGAGAAGCGGCCGCCGGCGCGCTGGAACATCATCGCGCGCGGCTGGGACAGCTTCACCGGGCTGTTCAACCGCGTGTTCGACCGGCTGGCCCATGGCTATGCCGCCGTGGCCGACTTCGTGATCCGGCATACGGTGGTGATGGTCGTGATCTACCTCGCGCTGATCGGCAGCGCCGGCTGGCTGCTCGCGACCACCTCGCAGGGCTTCATCCCGGCGCAGGACCGCGGCTACGTCATCATCTCGGCGCAACTGCCGGGCGCCGCGTCGCTGGCGCGGACCACGGCTGTCGTGCGCGAGATCGAGCGGATCGCGCTGGATACGCCGGGCATCGTTCGCGTCGCGGCCTTCGCCGGCTTCTCCGGCGCGACGCGCACGCAGGCGGGTAATGCCGCGGCGTTGTTCCCGGTGTTCGACGAGCCGGAGGCACGCCTGAAGAAGGGACTGACGGCGACCGCGATCACGGCCGACCTGCGCAAGCGTCTGTCGGTGATCCAGGGAGCCTTCATCATCGTCATTCCGCCGCCGGCCGTGCCCGGTATCGGCACCGGCGGTGGTTTCACCATCCGCGTCCAGGATCGACAGGGGCGCGGGCCCGAATTGCTGGCGTCCGCGACCGACGAACTGGTGTTGGCCGCGCGCAAGTCACCGAGCCTCACATCGGTGTTCTCGCCGTACTCTGCGAACACCCCGCAGCTGTTCGTCGATATCGATCGCGTCAAGGCGCAGAAGCTCGGCGTTCCCATCGCCAACATCACCGACACGATCGAGACCTATTTCGGCTCGACCTATGTCAACGACTTCAACCTGTTCGGGCGCACCTACCACGTCACGGCGCAGGCGGACCTGCCGTTCCGCAAGGAGACCACCGATCTTTCGCGGCTGCGCACCCGCAACGGTGCCGGCGACATGGTGATGCTCGGCAGCGTCGTGGACTTCAAGGACATCTCGGGCCCCGACCGTGTCGCGCGCTACAATCTCTACTCGGCGTCCGAACTGCAGGGTGAGCCGGCGCCGGGCGTCAGCTCGACGACGGCGCTCAACACCATCAAGAAGCTCGCCGACGAAACCCTGCCCAGCGGCTTCTCGTTCGAATGGACCGACCTGTCCTACCAGCAGGTCAACGGCGCCAACGCCGGCCTCTACGTGTTCCCGATCTGCGTGCTGTTCGTCTATCTGGTGCTGGCCGCGCAATATGGCAGCTGGACACTGCCGTTCGCGGTGATCCTGATCGTGCCGATGTGCCTGTTCGCGGCCACCATCGGCGTGCGCATCATGGGCCAGGACGTCAACATCCTGACCCAGATCGGCTTCGTGGTGCTGGTGGGGCTCGCTGCCAAGAACGCGATCCTGATCGTCGAGTTTGCGCGCGATATCGAGCTCGAGGGCCGGCCACGGCTGGAGGCGGTCATCGAGGCCTGCCGGCTCCGCCTGCGGCCGATCCTGATGACGTCGTTCGCCTTCATCCTCGGCGTGCTGCCGCTGGTGCTGTCGACCGGCTCGGGCTCGGAGATGCGCCAGGCGGTCGGTGTCGCCGTGTTCTTCGGCATGCTCGGCGTCACCCTGTTCGGCCTCGTCTTCACGCCGATCTTCTACATGGTGGTGCGCAACCTCGCGGAAGGAAAGAACGAGGGCAAGCCGAAGGAACCCGCAGCGAACGTGGCGGGGTAGCGGGCGGCATTCGGCGTACCGCGGCAGCAAGTCCTTCCCCGTCATCGCTGAGGTGCGAGCCCTTGCGAGCCTCGAAGGATGCACGGCCACCAGCCGGGCCGTCGACCCTTCGAGGCTCGCCCAGCGGCGCAATTGCGCCGCAAGGCTCGCACCTCAGGGTGACGGAGCAGATATTGTGCGGACTTGCGTCGGCAGCCCATACTAACGGCTGAGCGGAAAGAGATGGGCAGGCGCGGGGTTATAAAATAATGTCGCGCCGATTTTTCCTGATGAGAGACTGCTGGGAGAGCACAAAAATGAAGTCGGGATTTTTGGCTGCGGTCGCGGCTTGCAGCTTGATGCTTGCGGCGCCGGCGTCGGCACAAGGTGTCAAGATCGGCATCCTGAACGATCAGTCCGGCGTCTACGCCGACTACGGCGGAAAGTATTCGCTCGAGGCGGCGCGGATGGCGGTCGAGGATTTCGGCGGCGAGGTGCTAGGCCAGAAGATCGAGATCGTCACCGCCGATCATCAGAACAAGCCGGATCTCGCGACCGCGATCGCGCGGCGCTGGTACGAGGTCGAGAACGTCGACATGATCACCGAGCTCACCACTTCGTCGGTCGCGCTCGCGGTGCAGGAGCTGTCCAAGGAAAAGAAGAAGATCGACATCGTGGTGGGTGCGGCGACCTCGCGCATTTCAGGCGACGCCTGCACGCCCTACAGCTTCCACTGGGCCTACGACACTCGCGCGCTGGCGGTCGGTACCGGCGGGGCGCTGACGGAAGCGGGCGGCGACACGTGGTTCTTTCTGACCGCCGACTACGCCTTCGGCTACGCGCTGGAAAAGGACACCAGCGACATCGTCGCCTCGAAGGGCGGCAAGGTGGTCGGCTCGGTCCGCGTGCCGCTCAACTCGTCGGACTTCTCGTCCTTCCTGCTGCAGGCGCAGAGCTCGAAGGCCAAGATCATCGGGCTTGCCAATGCCGGGCTCGACACCACCAACTCGATCAAGCAAGCAGCCGAGTTCGGCATCGTCAGGGGCGGCCAGAAACTCGCCGGCCTGCTGATGACGCTGTCGGAGGTGCACGGTCTCGGGTTGGAGGCCGCCCAGGGTCTTGTCCTCACCGAAGGGTTCTACTGGGATCACGACGACGCCTCGCGCGCTTTCAGCGAGCGCTTCATCAAGCGCACCGGCCACATGCCGAGCATGATCCATGCCGGCACCTACTCGGCGACGCTGAGCTATTTGAAGGCGGTGAAGGCCGCCGGCACCAAGGACAGCGAAGCGGTCGCCGCTAAGCTGAAGGAGCTGCCGGTCGACGACGCCTTTGCCAAGGGCAAGGTGCTCGCCAACGGCCGCATGGTCCACGACCTCTATCTGTTCGAGGTCAAGAAGCCGTCGGAATCGAAGAAGCCGTGGGATTATTACAAGCAACTCGCCGTGGTGCCGGGCGACAAGGCGTTCTTCACCGCCAAGGACAGCGGTTGCCCGCTGACCAAGTGATGCGTGGCTGACGCATCACGCAGCTCGCGACACAACATCATCGTCGTCCCTGCCTTGTGCGCAATTGCGCACTGGAGCAGGACCCATCACCACCGCACTTTGTTGTGAGATCGGGCTGGGGCCCCAGCCATCGCAAAACTCGACCCTGTGGTT
>NZ_JACMYP010000033.1 GCF_020889705.1 Bradyrhizobium altum
CCGCGTCGGCAGCTTTCTTGGCGGCTTTCTTCGCTCGGTCTTGCGCCTTCTTGTCGGCCGCCGCCTTCGCGACTTTCTTAGCGCGCTTGCGCTCCTCGTCGATAACTTTCTTAGCGGCCTTCTTGGTGTCTTTCTTGCCGGATTTAGCCTTCGCACCGCCCTTGGTCGCGCGCGTGTTCGCAGCCGTCTGCTTTGCAGCGTCCTTCCGGGCCTTCTTCGCTTTCTTGTCCTCTTTCTTGGACGATTTCTTCTTAGCCTTCTTGGCCACCACAAATTCCTTCAGATCGAAGCTTGATTGTCGGGAGTGTCGTCAGACGATGTGTTTATCGGGTCGCGTCCGCGAGCATCGAAAACACCGAGAAAACCAGCGGCTTGCGCTCCAGATTGTAGGCTTCGGTATCGCGCGCGGCGCGGACGATCTTTTCCCATACCTCCGCCAGCCGTGCAAGGCGCGGCAGATTGGCATTGGCATCGCCGGTTCGCATGCGCTCGCTCATCCAGCGATCGATGCCGTCGATGAAAGCGGCAAGCGCGACGCGGTCGCTGGTGCCGAGCGCATCGCCCAGCGCGTGCAGCTCGCGCGGATCGACGCTCGGAAGCGTTGCGAGCAGCGCGGCGGTGCGTTGCTGCAGCTTGAGCGCGTCGCCGCCGAGCAGCGATAGCGCTCGCCCGACACTGCCCTCGGATGCTGCCGCGGCTTCCGCCAGCGCCGGATCGTCGACCTCGATGTCGGTTGCGGCCGTGGCCGCGCGCACCACATCGCCCGTCTCCAGCGGCCGCAGCAGCAATTTGCGGCAGCGGGACAGAATAGTCGGCAGCACCCGTGACGGCGCGTGGCTGACCAGCAGGAACAGCGACTGCTGCGGCGGCTCCTCGAGGATTTTCAGCAGCGCATTCGCGGCATTGGGATTGAGCTCATCGACCGTGTCGACGATGCAGACGCGCCACCCGTCGACCGCGGCGGTCGAGCCGAAGAACGAGATCGTCTCGCGCGTTTCGTCGACCGTGATCACGGTGCGCATCACGCCGCGGTCGTTGAGGCCGCGCTCCAGCACCAGCAGCCCGCCATGGGCGCCCGCCGTGATCTGGCGCGCCACCGGATCGGACGGATCGACCCGCAGCGTCGGCGCCGCCTGAACCTGGGACGATTTAGGATTGCGGAACGCCAACACGAACCGTGCCATGCGGTAGGCCAGCGTTGCCTTGCCGATGCCCTGCGCGCCGCCGATCAGCCAGGCATGCGGAATTCGTCCGCTGCGATAGGCATCGAGCAGTGCGGTCTCCGCCTCGCGATGCCCGAACAGATCGGGGGTTTCGCGCGGGTGGCGAGCGGGGTTCTCCTGTTCGACCTTGCGTGCGCTCATGCGGGACTGTCTGCCGTGAGCGTTGCGCGCAGATGCTCGCGCAGCGCGGCCCATATCCTCGCCGCGACCGTGTCCGGATCGCCCGTCGCGTCGATCAGCACGCAGCGCTGTGGATCGTCAGCCGCGATCCGGCGGTAGGCATCACGCAAATCCTCATGGAACTTGATGCCCTCGGCTTCGAAGCGATCCGCCGTGGCATTGCCGCGGCGCAGGGCGGCGCGCTGCAGTCCGACTTCGACCGGCACATCGAGGATGAAGGTGAGATCGGGCTTGAGATCGCCGATGGTGACGCGCTGCATGGCATTGACGAGGCCGGGCGACACCTGCCCGAGCTGGCCTTGATAGGCGCGCGTGGAATCGAAGAAGCGATCGCACAGCACCCAGATGCCCTGGTTGAGCGCCGGCAGGATCACGGTGCGGACATGGTCGTCACGCGCGGCGGCAAACAGCAGCGTCTCGGCTTCCGGCCCGAGCAGCTTGCCCATCCCCGACAGTACCAAGTGACGGATGATCTCGGCCCCGGGCGAGCCGCCGGGCTCACGGGTCACGATCGCGCGCAGCTTGGCGACATCGAGCCGTTCGGCGAGCTTGCGGATCTGGGTCGATTTCCCCGATCCCTCGCCGCCCTCAAAGGTGATGAAGCGACCGCGCAAGCTCGGCCGTTGGACTGCTGCTTCCGCCATGTCAGAGCTTCTCGACCCCTGCGCGGAACATTCCGATCACGAGCTCCTGGGCGCCGTCGAGCGCGCGGCGCATCGTCGATCCCGTGCCGACGGCATCCGCCGCGAACACCGGAGTCTCCATCGCGACATTGGCGCCGCGCCAGACCCGGACGACGCCGATCTGCTGGCCGGCAGTGATCGGCGCATTGACCGGGCCGCTATAGATGACGCGCGCGAGCAGCTTGTCGTTGCCGTTCTTCGACACCATCACCTTGATCGGATCGGGGCTGACCAGCTTGACCGAGCGGGTCTCGCCGCCGAACACCCGGGCGTAGCCGACCGGCTGGTTGGCCGCGATCAGGACCCGGGTCTCGAAGCTGCGGAACCCCCATTCCAGCATCTTCTTGGCTTCGGTGGCGCGGTCGTCGGAATCCTCGAGGCCGTTGACCACGACGATCAGCCGCGTGTCGTTCTGCACGGCCGAGCCGACCATGCCGTAGCCGCCTTCCTTGGTGTAGCCGGTCTTCAGGCCATCGGCGCCGGGCAACGCATTCAGCAGCGGATTGCGGTTCTGCTGGCGGATCTTGTTCCAGGTGAATTCCTTCTCGCCGAACAGCTTGTACCGGTCCGGGTAAGTCAGGATGATGTGACGCGCCAGCACCGCGAGTTCCCGCACCGTCATCTTGTTGGTCGGGTCCGGCAGCCCGTTGGAATTGCCGAAGGTCGACTTGGTCATGCCGAGCTCGCGGGCGCGCTTGGTCATAAAGTCGGTCGCAAAGGTATGCTCGTTGCCGGCGATGCCTTCGGCCAGCGCGATGCAGGCGTCGTTGCCGCTCGGGATGATCGCACCGTGCAGGAGATCGTCGACCGAGACCTTGCTGTTGATCGCCGCGAACATCGTGGAGGTCCCGGACGGCGCCCCGCCCCGCCGCCAGGCGTTCTCGCTGATCCGGTACTCATCGGTCAGCTTGATGTCGCCCTTCTTGATGGCGTCGAACACCACCTCGGCCGTCATCAGCTTCATCATGCTGGAGGGCGCGCGCAGCTCATCGGCATTCTTCTCGAACAGCACGCTGCCCGAGGAAGCCTCGACCAGGATCGCGGTCGGCGCATCGCCATCGAACCCGCCATCTTCCTTCTTGGCGCCCTGGACGCTGTTATTGGCGGCATAGACCACCCCGCCACAGCCGATCGCCAGCACGACCGCGGCCGCGACCAAGCTACGCCAAGAACGCCCGGCGCGAGCGAACGACGTGCGGGGAATTGCGATCTGGGCTGCCATCGGCGATGTCCTGAAAGACTGCGTTCTAACAGCTGGAAGTATCGCAAACAACTGAGGTTTCGCCGCTTGTACACGGCCGACTGGATTGCCCGCCGCGCTGAACGCCCGTATCCTTGGAACCAGCGAACGACAGCAGAACCGGCAAACAAGGCGGAAACGCGAATGTCATCCTCCCGCACCATTTCCGCCAACGGCATCGACATGTTCGTGCGTGAGGCCGGGCAAGGCCCACTGGTCGTGCTCTGCCATGGCTGGCCGGAACTGTCCTACTCATGGCGGCACCAGCTCGCAGCCCTCGCCGCGGCAGGTTTTCGGGTCGCAGCCCCTGACATGCGCGGCTTCGGCCGAACCACCGCGCCTGCCGATGTCGGCGCCTATACGATCTTCGATACGGTGGGCGACATGGTCGCGCTGGTGGCCGCGCTCGGCGAGCGGAAGGCGATGATCGTCGGTCACGATTGGGGCGCGCCGGTCGCCTGGCACGCGGCCCTGTTCCGTCCTGATATCTTCACCAAGGTCGCCGGCCTGAGCGTGCCGCCGCCGTTCCGTGGCCGCGGCCGACCACTGGAGACCCTGCGCGAGAGCGGCATCACCAATTTCTATTGGCAGTACTTCCAGCCGCCGGGCGTGGCGGAGGCCGAGTTCGAGCGCGACATCGCCCACACCATGCGCCTGGTGCTCGGGCGCGGCGTCTCCGATCCGAGCTCGATGTTCGTCGACGAAGCCAAGGGCTTCCTCGGCAAGCTGCCGACCGGAATGCCGCTGCCGGCCTGGCTGACCGAGGTCGACATCGCCGAATTCACCGAGGGCTACCGGCAGTCCGGCTTCCGCAGCGGTCTCAATTGGTACCGCAATCTCGATCGCAATTGGGAGCTGACCGCGCCCTGGCAGGATGCGCAGATCCATCAGCCGTCGCTGTTCATCGCCGGCTCGAACGATTCGGTGATTACCGGGCTGATCGGTGCCAAGCGGGTTGCGGACATGGAGCGCGTGCTGCCGAACCTGCGGCAGAAGCTGATCATCGAGGGCGCCGGCCACTGGATCCAGCAGGAGCGCCCCGACGAGGTCAACGCGGCGCTGATCGCATTTCTGAAATGATCAGGCCAAAAGCTTGATTCGCAACGGCTTGCCTCAGTAGAGGCCGCGCCCGCTCAGCACTTCGGCCGGTCCACGCGCGTCGATCGGCACATAGGCCGCCGCCGGGCTCGGGGCCGCGGCGTAGCGCGCGTCACCCTCGTAGGAGACCTCGCGCGGATTGTTCGGCACACGGCGGTGTGACCGGCTCGAGGCCGACATTTCCGAGGTGGCGTTGACCGAGGCGTAGTCGGACTGGGTGTTGCCGAGGCTGTAGGGCCGCCCTTCAGGCAGCGGGACATCGCCCCGGACTCGGCCCGACGAGGACGACATCTCCGGCACGAACGGCCGCGCCGAGGCGACCCGGACCATCGACGGGGACGGCGCCGGCGTACCGGTGCGCAGGGTCGCCATCAGCTGGCGGTCGTCAGAGCCTTCCAGCGGCGCCCGGCCGACATATTCGACGCGGACGCGCGCGACGCCATTGCCTTTGAAATCAAGCAGTTCGGCGGCCTTGTTCGAGACGTCTATGAGGCGGTTGCCGTGGTACGGGCCGCGGTCGTTGACGCGAACGACGAGCGATCGGCCGTTGCTCAGATTGGTGACGCGCGCGTAGCTCGGCATCGGCAAGGTCGGATGGGCGGCCGTAAGCGAGCCCATGTCGAACACCTCGCCATTGGCGGTCAGGCGGCCGTGGAAATCATCGCCATACCAGGACGCCATGCCCTCGGCGTGGTAGTTCTCGTTTTCCTCCGGCACATAGGTGCGGCCGGCGACGACATAGGGCTTGCCGATGCGGTAGCTGCCGCCGCCCTTCGGCACGGGGTCGCCGAGCGCCACCACACGCGGGCTCGAGGACACGCCGTATTTGGGATCGACCCGGCTGGCGAACTGGTTCGAGGAGGCACAATTGGCGAGGACGAGGCACGTGGCCACCGCGGCGGCGCCGCGCGCCGTCCGGATCATCGAATCTGGCCGTCTAATCCCCATCTGCCCCAAGTACCATTCTGCCCGGACCCGCGCCTACTGCGAGGCGTCGGGATCGATTCTGTCACTGTGCGGCCCACCTCCGCACCGGATGGTGAAGATATCGCAACCGGAACACGGCGGAAATGGGGAGAGCCATCGGGCGGTGGCGTCTTGGTGAATGGTCTGTTGCGCCTCCTCCGTCCTTCGACGGACCTCCCGCGCGCGCAAAACGCCCTCGCCTGTCCCGCGATCAGACACACTGTTGCAGCAAATCATCAGTCGGGGGGCATCTTCAATTCCAACAATTGAATCTTTTTGACTGTGCAAGGCTGCAATCGTTTTCTCTCGGACGTGGGGCGCAAAGGAAGTTTGCGATGATCGAGACGGTTACAGCGGTGATGGGCTTGGTGAGTGCGGCGATCTTCTTGGCGCATGCCGTGGAAGGCTATCGGTACCGGGCCTGACAGTCCGTTGAAGGCGGAAAGACGCGTCACCTCTTTCCAGGAGCGAATGTTCGGAAAGCTTTAATCAATTCGGATGAGCATCGGTAGAAAGCAGGTGTGTCATGCGTAATCACGATTTGGTCTCCGACGGATTTCTAACCCTGACCGCAGCAAGCCTCGTGCTGCTGTGCTCGAGCCTGCTGGCCTTCGCTTTCGGCTGAACATTTGATGTCCTGGGCGCCGTCTGCGCCCATGCGACAAGCGTCGGCTACGCTCACCTCATTTCTCGCCGCCCGAACCCCGGCTTCAGCCTTAGAGTGCTGGCGATATCACCCAGGCAAGTGCTCGGCTGCTATGATCGCACGGCAGATCCGCCGTCTTCTCCCAGACCCGGTCCTGACGCATCCTCCGCCTTCCCAGCGAGAGGATTCGCGAATGACCGGCGGAGTAAGAGAGGGAACGTCTGCGCTGCTCGTCAGCACGGATGGCCGGTTGCTGATGCAACTGCGCGACGACCTTCCCCACGTTTCCGATCCCGGCAAGATCAGCCTGTTTGGCGGGCGGCGGGAGGGCACCGAGACCTTCCTGGAATGCGTGGTGCGCGAAATCCACGAGGAGATTGGCTACTACTTGCCGCCCGAACGTTTTGAGCTGATCGGTCGCTATTTCGGACCGGATTATTCGGCGCCAGGCGGCGCCCTGCACGGCGCGGTGTTCCTCGCGCGGGACGTGCCGATCGACCGGTTGAGGGTCACTGAAGGCCGCCTCGAGATCGTCGCCGTCGATGACCTCGAACGCATCAGCGGCAGGCTCGCACGCCCGGCAGAATATGCGCTGGCGATCTTCCTGAAGCGCGAACCAATTACCTGAGCGATGAAACCAACTCGCGGACGAGCTCGTCGATCATCGGCAGCGCATCCGCGGGATGGGCAACGTCGATGTCGTGCACATGCCAATAGGTCACCTTGTCGGCGACCTCGGGGAACCGCCGCTCGATCAGCGGACGATGCTCGGCCTCCTTGAGCGCGATCACCAGGTCCACGCCGTCGAAGTCAGCCAACGAACATGGCTGCGGATCGCGCGTTGCGCCCTCCGGAACGATGCCGTTGGCGCGAAGCCGGTCATCAGCAAACACCGACATGGCGCCGACATTGTCGGGCGAGCCCCGTTCAGCGGCGCCTCGCGAGGAGGCGCGCCACGGCAGGTTTTCGCCGCGCGCAAGATGATTGAACAGCTCCTCTGCGTATCGACTGCGGTAGTAGTTGCCGGTGCAAAGGAAGAGAACGCGCTTCATGGACATCATGATGGCCAACGGCGACGGTCGCGGTCAACCGTGCTGCATGCATGCAACGATGACCCGTGGCCAATTGCTGCAGCCTCGGCTCCCTTGCATCGGCTGAAGGCCGGGTTGTCCTCGCGCTCAAATTCAGTCGGTTCGCTGCTGATGGACCGGGCAAACGGCCCACTTCGCTCCGGTGTTCTCGCCAAGTTCGCGTTGCGTTCGGCGTCACCCTACGCTAAGGGCCTGATCCAATGATCCGGAAGGGTGGCCGAGTGGTTTAAGGCACCGGTCTTGAAAACCGGCGTGCCCGCAAGGGTACCGTGGGTTCGAATCCCACCCCTTCCGCCACCTGCTAATCCATCAGTGTCTATACGCGTCCATCCCTGACACCTAAGCCATTGCGCCGTAACGAAAATCTTCATTTTCGTGCCGCCCAATATCTTCGCGTGTCAACCGGCATCTACGTCGCCGACGTGGGTTGCGACGTGGGTTTAGGCGGACACTTTTGGAGATAGTCAGATGGGAATTTTGACGGCCGTGCGCGTGAAGCACGCGAAACCCGGCGAGAAACTTGCCGACGGTGATGGGCTCAGACTCGACGTCGACAAGAACGGCAACGCGAGTTGGATTTTCCGATTCAAATCACCCGTCACCGACAAAGAGCGGTTCATGGGTCTCGGCCCCCTTCGCGACATCGGATTGGCACAGGCACGTGAGGCGGCCGGCGCGGCGCGCGCGCTGATCCGGAACAGCGTCGACCCGATCGAGCATCGCCTAGCCGAGCGTGCCAAGGCGAAGGCGGAAGCCACCGGCACCATCACGTTTGAAGCCTACGCAAAGCAGTTCATCGCGGGCAAAGAGGCTGGCTGGAAAAACGAGAAGCACCGGCAGCAATGGTCAAATAGCCTGCGCGATTATGCGTACCCGATCCTCGGGCACATCGCGGTCCCCGATGTCGACACGGAATCGGTGCTGAAAGTGCTCCGCCCCATTTGGAACGTGAAGAAAGAGACCGCACGGCGCGTCCGCGGCCGAATTGAAGCGATCCTGAACGCCGCCAAGGCCGAAGGGCTTCGAACCGGCGAGAACCCGGCGCTGTGGCGCGGTCATCTTGACCAGGTGCTTGCGCGGCGCCGCAAGTCGGAAGTGAAGCACCACCCGGCCCTGCCCTACGAGGAAATGCCGCAGTTCTGGCAGTCGTTGGCGAGCGACACCAGCGACGGCGCGCGCATGCTGCGTTGGATCATCCTGACAGCCTGTCGGTTCAACGAGGCCGACGAAATGGACGTGGCCAGGGAAGTGAAAGGCGACCTTTGGACGATCCCCGCTGCCCGTATGAAGGCCGAACGTGAGCACAAAGTGCCGCTGACGGACCTTGCCTTGGCTCAGCTTCCGTTCCGACCCGTCAGTGACGTCACACTGTCAAACTGCATCGCTCGCCACACGGACTCAGTTGCGACGACCCACGGCATGCGCAGCACTTTCCGCGATTGGGCCGGCGACTGCACCAGCTTCCCACGGGATATCGCCGAGATGGCACTGGCCCACGCGGTCGACGATGAAACGGAAGCGGCTTACCGGCGGTCGACCGCCCTGGCCAAGCGCCGCGAACTTATGACGACATGGGCGGCCCATTGCAGCGGCGGCTGACGCGCAAAACTCGTTTTAGATTCGATAACTTTTGAGGCGCGTAGTTACGCATATGGACGCACGGCGACCCAGTCAGGTGTCGTGCTTCCCTCTTCATTATTGTTCAACCCGCGAATGCGTCGCTTCCGCGCACGGTTCGCTATGTCGAGAGCCCAGAGAATGGACGAGTCTTTCACGATCAACGAATTCTGTGCTGCCGAGAAGATTTCGCGCGCGTTTTTCTACAAGCTTCAAGCGCAAGGCAAAGCCCCGCGGACGTATCCCCTTGGGAGCGCTCGCCGCATCAGCCGTGAAGCATACGCCGAATGGCGATCGGCTCGCGAAATCGAAGCCGCCTAAACAATAACCCCGACCGCGTTGGCGCGCGACCGGGGCTGCATTTCGTTGGTGGACCGTCTCGACAGTCGGTTTAATAACGCAACTGGCCTCAAAAATCAAGCGCTTTGCATTCGGGGGGATCATACAGCCGCACACCGGCACATGGCCCTCATGTTTCTAAGAAATGGAAAATGGTACGACGACGGCAAGGAAATCAAAACCTACGTCGACCAGGGCGTTACCTACCGGGAAGATACCGGTGAACCGGTACCCGTCGATGCCCTGCCTTTCAAGTCCTTCGCCGACTTCGCTAACGAAGACCCCAAGACGTGGCTGATCAAAGGTGTAATCGCTCTCGAAGAGGATTCCAGTTGGTGGGGACCATCGGGCGGGCTCAAGTCCACCCTAATGGCCGAAATTGCATTACATGTCGCGGCCGCCCGCGATTGGCGAGATCACGAGTTTAACCGTGACGTCCTAGTCGGAGACGACGATACTCCGGTGCGTCGCGGCGCGATCATTTTCGCCACGGAGCGCGCGAAACTGACCCGGCGCCGATTGACGGCGTATATCATGCGGGAAAATCTGCCCCTCGATTTGCCGGTGGCCGTTGTCGACGCGGCGGTCAACCTGATGGACCCGAGTTGCGTCGCGCAAATCTCTGACACGATCCTGGCGTTCGAACAGGAGCATAAGTGCTCGACTGGTCTTGTGATCTTCGACACGTGGTCAAAATGCCTCGGTGGACAAAAGGAAGATTTGGCGGAAGTGCAGAACTGTGCTGCGACGCACGTCAAAAAAATCCGAGAGCGTCATTATAGCTCGTTCCATTGCGCCAGTGTGGGTCACACGGGCAAAAATATTGAAGCCGGCGAGCGCGGTTCCAACGCACGTCGGGCGCACGTCGACTTGGCTGTTAAAATCTATGGAGCCGGCAGCGTCAAAACCGCAAAGGTGGAAAAAGCCAACGATGGTCCGGAAGGTGTCACCCTGGCGACGTTCGAAGCGCAGGAATTCACAGTCCAGCGGCCGCCCGTCATGCTTGGCGAACGCGTCGTTACACCAGACCCTTTCATGGTCGGCATCCTTGCGCCTTACGACCCCGCTACGCTGACCAGCGAAGCACGTGCGGGCGATCCGCAAGTGCTGACCATCAGATATGCGCAGGCGCTCGACGCTCTCAAGCGGGCCATTGCTGCGCGCGGACAGAACGGCGCTGTCCATGTCGACTATTGGAAGGCCGAATTGTCTGAGGCGGGTTTGCTGAACCTCAAAGCGAAGAACCCACGCAGCGCGTTCAAGAAACTGCGCGACGGCTTAACTCAACATTTAATTGATGAACCGAACGGCCTTGTGCGGATCAAAAGCGAAAATCCAATCCCTGGACAAATACCACCTTGTCCGCCGTATGCGCCCCTCGTCCCCACGTCCCCATCCTAAAGGAATGGGGGACGGTGTGGATACGCTTCGGACTCGTATCCGAGATACGCAAAGGGACGGGGACGCTACAGGCTACAGCACAAAATCAAAGCCTTAGCGAATGCGATCATTTCACCATGGAAAATACGGATCGAAGAGCGTCGCGACGCTTCGCAGGATCAAATCAACGGATAAGTGAAGTTCAAATAGGAGTTGAGTGATGGGACGGCCGAGCACGTTCACAGGTGAGATATTCGAAGCAATTTGCGAGCGCTTGGCCGATGGTCAGACGCTCAAGCAAATCTGTCGCGATCCGGAAATGCCCGATCGTTACACCGTGCTTCGCTGGATAAAGAACGATGACGGCCGACGGCGGTTGTACGATCAGGCGCGACGAGACGGAACGGACTCGCTCGCCGACGACCTCATCGACATTGCATGGGACACGTCCAATGACAGCGTGGTCAATGAGCGCGGAACAGTCGTTTGCAACCACGAATGGATCGCCCGCAGTCGGGTCAAGACTGAAAACATCCGGTTCCTGATTATGAAACTGAACCCGCGGCGCTACGGCGACAAGCTGCCCGAAGCGATCGAGGCTCGTCAGATGGAAATCGACACTCAGGCTCAGCTTGCGGAGCAAAACAAGATCACGCAGGTCACGCGCATCATTTTGCGACCAGGTGACACGGACCTTGACGAAAACGGCAACCCTTATCCCAACGGTCGGACATCCCTGCTCAGGCGCATCGCCGAATTGGAAGCGGAGTTGGCTGGTCGGAATCCGGCGCCAAAACCGCCGGCTCTGCTGACGCACGATCCCGGCCCGCTGCCGTCCAGGATGGATCAGGACATCGCTCGGCGAATGGTGCGGCTGATCAAAGACTATGTTCGCAAAGACGATCAGCGGCCCCCTGAAACGGTTCTAGATGAGGTTCTATCGGTCTGCCGCAATGCGCTCTTGCAAGTGTACGGCCCGAGCGGCGAACTGATCGATTTTGGAGCCGCGGCGCAGTAGCGCGGCACGTTCGCGCGCGCGTGCGAGAAAAGCAGCCCTGCCCTATGCGCGTACTGCGGCGAGTTGCCGGCATCGGCGGATACAGCATCCGCCAAACGCGATTGATCTTGTTGCGAATTTGAGCGCATTGCGACGTCACCCCACGCCGCATTCCCCGTTTCGAGCCGCAAAAGGCATTGTCACTTCGGTAACCGATCGCACTCAGGCTGTACTGACAACGTAACGACGTCCCCAACTACCCCTGTTTTTGGCTGAGTGCCAGAGGCAGGGGTTTTTCAGTGCCCGAAGGATGCCCGTGACAATTTTCCAAATGCGATTGCCGTCGGAACTATCCGAAGCGATCAGCGCGGCCGCCAGGGCGCGCCGGATGACCGCCAGTGCTTGGCTTCGCCAGGCTGCCGTGACAATGGCAACGCTCGAAGGTACGTTCCGCAGCGAGCCTCCGCGGCGCCGTCGTTTCGTAGGGGTCACCTGCCTCGAAGACGGCACTCCCATCGATGTTCAGGATTTCGATGAGGACAATCTTCCGCCGATCATCAAGGCGTATGTAGAATCGAACGATGCGATGGACGAAGGCACGTTGCCGGCCGCTCCATCCCGCAGCGCTGGTGAACTCTCCGACCGCGACGAGAACGGTCACCAGCGATGGGCTCTGATTGAGGATGATCAGATCAAGGCCATCGGCGGCTACCTCGCTGCCAAGCCCGACGACCGGATGTGGGTGCCCGTGGTTCACGAGGACTCCGAGCCGTTCGACGCTGCCACGCATTGGCGCCTGAAGCCTCATTACACGCTCGTTGACGTGTACGGGACGCCCGATCGGGTCATCTGCACCTATCCGGTGGTGCTCAAGAGCATGGAGCACGCCTGATGCCTTGGTGGCGTTGGTCAAAGACCGCGAACCTCAATTCAAACAGTGATCCTGTAATCGGATGGGCTGAAGGCCAGGCGCCATCGTCCATCAATGACTCGGCCAGAGCCATGATGGCGGAAACGGCCAAGTATCGCGACGACATCGCCGGTCTCATTGTGACCGCGGGCACATCGACCGCCTACACGTTGGCGACGAGCAGCGTCTTCGATTCGTTCCCACACATGGACGGCGCAATGATCGCCTTCACGCCGCACGTCACCAATGGTCAGGGACCGGTTTCTCTGAACGTCGACGGGATCGGAGCGCAGCCGTTGCGCACCGCGCCGGCTACGGAGTTGGTCGGCGGCACGCTCATCGCGGGAACGCCCTATGTTGCGACCTACAAAAACGCTGACAATGCGTGGTATCTGCAAGGGTTTTACGGCAATCCCTACAACGTCCCTCTCGGGGCCAGCCTGGAATACTGGTCGTTAGTTGCCCCGAATAGCTCGTTTGCCTTCGTCACCGGACAAGCCATCTCGCGGACCACGTATTCGGCGCTGTTCAACCTGATCGGCACGCTCTATGGCGCCGGAGACGGTACGACCACATTCAATCTGCCGAACAAGACCGGCCGCGTCGGAGTTATGCGCGATCCGGGGCAAACGCAGATTGGTACGGGAGTTTTCAGTTCTGTCGATCTCGGTGGCGTCGGCGGCGCTCAAACTCACGCGATCGCGCAGGCAAATTTGCCGGCCGTTAATTTTCCCGTCAGCAACGGCGCGCTTTCAGTCCTGTCGACCGTTGCGGACATCGTGCGATCGACTTTTGGTACGACGTCATCGACGGCCAGCACTGGCGGCGCGCTCGGCATGTTTGCGAGTTCAAGCGGCAACCAGACTCAGCAAATCAACTCGACCGGCACCGTCTCGGGTCAAACCGCTGCTTCCGGTGGCTCCGGCACGCCTCTCATCACCGTGCAGCCATCGATTGTCTGCAACACCATCATGCGGATCATCTGACCATGGGTTCATCCAGTTCGACCACGACCAGTTCACAGCAGAGTCAAAACGGGTTCGGCACTGCGACCGCGCCGACGGTGCAATCGATCATCAATCAGCTAAACCCGCTGATTGCGAACTCGGGCACGACTGCGGCGGAGAACGGCGCTATCAGTCAGCTTACGGCGAATGGCCAGGCTGGCAATCCCTACGCGCCAGCGATCGGCAACGCGGCAACCACGCTGTTGAACGGCGGCAACGCCACGGCGGAAGTCCCTGGCCTGCGACAGAACCTGTCGACGCTGAACGGCACCTTGGCGCCCTACGTCGACCCGAACTATTCGACCATCACCAGCGCGCCGGTTCAGGCAGCCCTGCAACAGGTCAAGGATGACGTCACCAACCAGGTGAACGGGCAGTTTGCCGCAGCGGGTCGCGCGGGCTCGGGCATGAACACGCAGACGCTCGCGCGCGGCATCGCGCAGGGCGAAGCGCCGATCATCCTGAACCAGGCGAACACCGACACCGCGAACCGCATGGCGGCCGCGAATACGCTGTTCGGTGCCGGCAACACCACGGCGAACGCGATCACCGGGATGAATCAACAGGGCGTGGCCAATTCGCAGGCGGGCATTTCGGCTGCGAATGATGCGCTCACGGCCAACAATTGGGGTCCGCAAAGCGTCATCGCTGCGCAGGAACTCGCTAAGAGCATTCCGTCGCAGAATCTTGGAGTGCTCGCGCAGCTTGGTATCCCGCTTGCCGGCCTCAACATGACGCGCTCGGGCACCGGCACGCAGGACACCACCTACAACCCATCTCTGTTGTCGGACATCACGCAACTCGGCGGCCTATTCTCGTCCGGCGCTGGTGGAACGTCGGCGGCTGCCGGATTGGGACAAGCTGCCGCCGGTGCAGGTAGCGGAATTCTCGGACTGTTGAGTTTGCTCTGATGGGACTTTTTGACGCCTACGATCCAAACACTTACGCCCCTTCGCAAGGCGGCTTAATCGATCGCATTTTGCAGTCGATCGCGGCGGCTCCGACAAACACGGGTGCGGGTTTCCCCGCATCACCGATGAACGCCAACGCGGCGATGCCGCCGGCCGCTACGCCTGCGCCGCAGCCACAGAATGCCCCGATGGCCATCGGCGACTATTCCATGCCGCGCATCGGCAGCGGCTTTCTCCCTGACTATCCGCAGCATGATCCGCACACGGGCGAGACGATCGCCGCACAGCCGGCCATTCCGGCGCCCGTGGACAACGCACCGTCGCCGACTGCGCCTCCCGTAAACCCGCTGCTCAAGGCCGCTGCCGCCCTGCACAGCATCGCGCAAGGTGGCTCGATCTATGGCGCGGTCACCGGAACTCCGGACGATGCGAAGTCGGTTCAGCAGCGCTTGTTGCTGCAACAGGCACAAGCCCTGGTCAATGCGGGTATGTCGCCACAACAGGCGCAGGCGGCCGTTCTGAATCCAGAAGCCGGCAAAACGCTTATCGCGCAGAAGTTCGGTCCGCAGACGTTGACCCCGCTAGGTCAGGGATACGTCGCCGATCGTAACGGCAAGGTGACCCGCGCTTACACGCCCGAGCAGAACGACAGCTTTAGCATCGTGCAAACTGGCCAGGACGGACTTGGAAACAAGACATTCGCCAGGATGAACAAGGCGACCGGCGCCATGACGCCGCTCGCAGCCGCGCCCGGTGCCACGAACAGCGGCGGACTCGGCGATATGTCGAAGACCGGTGCGGAATATCTCGCAACGCTGCCGCCCGATGTGGCCGGCAGAGTGAAAGCGATGGTCGAAGGGCGCCAGGCGCCGCCGAGCAGCTACGCTCGGAGCAAGCCGTATTGGCAGAACTTGATGACGGCCGCACAGGTCTACGATCCGACCTTTGATGAAACGAATTGGAGCGGCCGCGTTGCCGGCGTGAAGGATTTTTCTGCGGGCAAATCGAGCGAGATGGTGCGCTCCGCCAACCAGACTTTGCACCATGTGAATGCGCTGCTCGACTCCGCTGACGCGCTCCACAACGGCAACTATCCCGCGCTGAATTGGGCCGGCAACAAGTTCAACGAAGCCACGGGCGGCGGCGAGCCTGGCGCATTCCGCACCAACGCGCACGCGGTTGCGGAAGAGATGTCCAAGGTGTTCAAGGGCGCCAATATGAGCGACGCCGAAATTCATGCCTGGGAAGAGAACCTATCGCCGAACATGAGCCCGGCACAACAGCGCGCACAGATCGCGAAGCTTTCCGAGTTGCTTCACGGTTCGCTTGATGCACTCGAAGAAAAGCGCGTTGCCGGCATGGGTCAGATTGCCGCCGACAAGGCTGGTCCGCTCATCAAGCCCGAAGGTCAGGCGGTTCTAAAGCGAATCGACGCGTGGCTGAAAGCCGGCAGCGCCGCGGGCGCATCCGGGACCGCGCCAACCGGCATCAAATGGTCGGTGGTGCAGTAATGGCGACTCTCGACATCAACGGTCAGCGCGTCACGGTCGACGACAGTTTTTTGAAGCTCTCGCCGGAAGATCAGCAATCGACCGTCGACCACATCGCCGCGAACCTGGCGCCGAAGGCTGATCCGGTTTCGATTAACAATCTCGGAAGATCCTTCGCCACCGGCGTTCCGATCGTCGGCGGATTGCTCAACAAGGCCGATGCCGCGACGAATGCCGCGCTCGCGCCCGCCCTGAACAGGTTCTTTGACGAGAAAGATCAATTGCCGGAGGCCACGTTCGGCGAGCGTTACGCGCACTCGCTCCGTGACCAGGAAGGCACCGACGCCAAGTTCGCGGCGCAGCATCCGGTCATCGATACCGGCGCGAAGCTGGCCGGCGGCGTGGCATCTATGGCGCCGGTCGTCAGTGTCGCGCCGGGCTTGTTCGGAGCCACAGGCACCTTTGCGGCTCGTACCGGCATGGGTGCCACCTCTAACGCCTTGCTCGGCGGGACTGATGCCGCGGTGCGCGGTGAAGACCCGGTGAAAGGCGCATTGGTCGGCGGCGTGCTCGGCGGCGCGATGCCGGCGGCGGAAGCCGCGGTGAGCCCGTTCATTTCCAGTATCATGGCGCGGATCAATCCGCGGGCATCTGGGGAACGCCAGGTCGCGCGCGCCATCAGCGAGAGCGGCCGGCCGGCGGCCGACATTGCTGGCGACGTCACTACGGCAGCCGCCGAAGGTCAGCCACAGTTCACTCTTGCCGACGCGATCGGGAACCCTGGTCAGCGCATGCTGTCGTCGGTCGCGCGCGCACCAGGCGAAGGCAGAACCGACGTCGTGAACGCATTGGAGCAACGCCAGGCCGGTCAAGGTCGCCGGGTAGCCAATGCGGTCTCCGAAGGTTTCGGCAGCCGAATGACGCCGGAAGCCCTGCGTGACGCCATGACGGCGGAACGCGGCGCCATCGCAGACGAAGCATATGGCGCGGTGCGGAATGACGCTGGTCGTGTGGACGTGGTGCCGACCCTCAACAACCTTGACCGGACGATCGGAACGGGACCGGGTCAAACCCTGAATGCTCCGAACGACAGCGTCGAGAGCATATTGCGCCCGTTCCGCGAGCGGATTGCCCGTGTCAATCCAGACGACTTTGAGGCCGTGCAGCGCATTCGCAGCGACATGGCCGACACTGCGCAGAACGCCCGGCAGAGCGGATATGGTAACCGTGCGCGGCTCATCGGTGCTGCGGTGCGTGATCTTGATGCAGCCCTGGAAAATGCGTCGTCCGGCTATCGTCAGGCCAATCGCGACTTTGCCGGCGCAACCCGGAACATCGAGGCGATCGACGCCGGCCGTACTGCGGCGCTTCGCGGGCGAACCGAGGATACGATTCCGGAATTCAATGCTCTTTCACCACGCGGTCAGCAGGCTTTCAGAACCGGCTACGCCGACCCGCTGATTTCGCAGGCACAAGGTGCGGCGGTTGGCGCGAACAAGGCGCGGCCGCTCATCAATGACGCCTTCACCGACGAAGCCGCGGCCATGGCGCCGGGCAACGACCTCATGCAGCGTCGGATTGCTCGCGAACAGACGATGTTCACCACCCGCAATCAGGCGCTCGGCGGCTCCCGGACTGCCGACAATCTCGCCGATCACGAGGCCCTTGGCATCAATCCGACAACGGTCATGCACGTTGCATCCGGCCATTGGAGCGCGGCTATCGGATCGATGCTGCATGCTGGAGTCCGCGGCTTGACCGGCAATACGCCGGCCGTCCGGAAAGCCATCGCTGACATCCTGTTGCAGAACGGCGCGACGATCAGCGGTCCCGCGCTCAACGCAATGGTTACGCGGACCATTGGTCAACTGCAATTCTTGCAAACGCTGGCGCGCAGCGGCGTCGGGGCGGCAGCCGTGACCACAAACGCCAATCAACCGAAACCCCCAACACCCATTTTTGTGAGGCAGCCATGACCGACACCACCGAACTCGCCCCTGTGACCACCGAGCCCGCTTTTGGTCGCGAAGGCCTTGAACGCGACGCCGGCCTTGTGCCGTTCAAGGATGAGACCAAAGCGGAGCCGCAAGACGATCTGACCAAGGACGAAGCCGCACAGCGCTTGCGGGAGTTGAGCGGTCCCGAGTCGGCCATTATCACGCACACCACCGGTTTGCCGCCGAACGTCACGCTGACCACCGACCAGGCTGCCGAGATGCTTGCCGAGGCGCGCGGCGCCGACAGGGCACAAGCGGAACTCGACGACACGCAAGCGCAGCAAGCGGAAATCGACAAGCTGCGCGGTGAGAAGCCGGCCGAGGCGCAACAGCCGCAGATCGAGACCGAAATTGACGTTGATCGCGCCCTGGCCAGTCCGAAGGTTCGCGACGCGATTGCGGAGCGTGTGACGGCCGCCGAGACGCAGCGCACGCAGCATGAAGCGGCGGTGGCGCAGGCCACGAATTTCGCGGTTGCATCGCTTTTCGGCGACTTTCCCGAATTTGAGAATCTTCCCACCACGGAGTGGGTTAACGCGATTCAGAGCATGCCGCCGGGACGTGCTCACTCGGCCATCAGCAAGTTGCAAGCGCTTGGTCGCGTTGAAGCTGCAAATCAGCAGATCAAGGCAGAGAAGACAGCGCGCGAGCAGGTCGAATTCAGGGCATACGCCGCGAAGGAAAACGCTCGATTCGCCGAGATGACCAAGGGCATTCCCGCAAAGGAAATGGCCAGGATCGAAGCGCACATTCCCAAGATGCTCAACGCGAGCGGCGCTGACGTTCAGCAGTTCCTCACTGCGGTGAGCAATCAATCCACATTCCCGCGTGCAACGGCCGAAGCCTTGTTGGTCAAAGCAGCGCGCTATGACTTGCTCATGGAAACGCCGAAGCCCGTTCCCGCACCCGCTCCGCTTCCGCCCGTACAGCGACCTGGCACCGCTGCGCCCGGCGGCGCGGCTCGTGGCGACACCAATTTGCAGGCCCTCAGCGCCAAGCTCAGCAGATCGGGATCACTCAAAGATGCGGCTGCACTTCTCGCGGCCAAACGCAGCAAAGGAAGGTAACCACCAATGGCGAACGATTTTATCGATGAGATGCAGACCGAAGCACGACTTCGCTTCGGCAAAGAACTTTCCGCCGGAGAAGTGGCCGACAAGTTTGCGCTGCACGATTTCGAATCACGAATTCAGCATCTCAAGAATCTCAGGAAGGACGAGCATGCGGATTTGCGGGCCGCGGCCGAGCGCCTGACCTTCGAGCGCGCATTGCTCGACACGCATCATCGGCTCCGCAAGATCAATCGATAACAGAAAGGTATTCTATGCCCGCACTCCGAGCACCACCAGCACAGCAGTCCAGTCTTGCGGAACGTATCGCGGCGTTGCGCGCCGAGATCGACGCAGTCATTGACCAGATGACCGCCGACGCAGCGAAGCAGAGTCCGGGCGTCCCGCTTCAAGCAATTCGAAACATGATCACCGCGCGCGGCGGATCGTGCCAGTGCAGACAATATTTGATCGCAACGGGAGAACTGAAATGACGCGCGGGCTCTTGGACCACATCGAGCAAGCGTCGCACATCGTCGCCGGCACGGGCGTCGGGTTCGATGAGGCGTTGGAGATCGTCAAGGCCGCACATCGCGAGCAAGAGTACCGCGATGCCGACGCGGAGATTGAAAATAACGTCATCTATGGCGTCGATTTTGGTCGGCGCTGATCCGGCGAATTGGTTAGAAACCGCCTTCGGGCTCAGCGGCGAAGCCGAACCCCATGCTCCGCCGCCGCCCAAGCCGCGGCGGGTTAAGCCCGAAGTGAAAGGCTTCGTCTGCGTCGTCAAGCAGCCGACCGGTGCGCCTGGCGATCTCGGCGAGACGGCGGACGCTTGGTACTACGTCGAGCATGACACTGTGTTTCTGTGCGACGAGCGCGGAAGTCCGCTCACCAAATCCGACGATAGCGCGGTGAGCCTGGCCGCAACGTTGGCGCCTGACGACGATCCCCGCGCAGTTGCGTACAGGATGCGCCGCCGCTTGTGGGCGGCGGAGAACGACCGATCGGCGTTCAATCGCCCGATCTATCAGGATGCTGCCCCGTATGGCGGATACTAGGCTGGCGATCACGCTATTGCTGGTGAATGTTGACGTTCGCGTTCACCGTCGGTCCTCCGCGGAATGCGAACGTCGGCATTCTACCGTCGGACGGTCCACACTGGTAGGTCATGACGTACCAGGTGATGGGGCCTTCTACCGCATCCGCGAAAGCTCCGCCCGCATGGCTCTCGCTGTTGATGACTTGATAGGAGCCGCCGCACGTCGCCGCGGCTTTCTTAAAGCAGGCGTCCGAAGACTGGCTGCACTTCGCGGTGTTCACCGTGGCGCCCGACGGGCCTACGAAACTGTTGCCTGACGTCACGTCGCAGGCGCCCAAGCCGATTGCTGCGACGCATAGGATTACGATTTCCAAATTTCGCATTTTGCTGCCCCTCCCCACCTTCGAAATATCCACAACCGGTGGTGGAGTGCAAGGGCGTCCGCCAAAGGAAAAGGGTCAAGCGATGGCTTCGCCTGACCCTCCGAAAGCGCCGCTAACTTGACGACAGGGGCGATTGTTAGCGCAGCCGCCCCACGCTCACATGTTGTCGAGCCTCGCTTCGATTGTCAACGGAGCGGGTAGTTCGCCGGGATGCCGTGCGCCTTGGCGAGCGCGTCAATAATGATCCGGACGCGCCTGGTGTCGCCATCGGCTTGGGAGATTTTGAGCGCCATAAGCCAACGGGCGGTGAAGGCGTCGCGTTCTTGGATGGTCATTGGGGTACCTGTGATGCTCGGGATGATTCCCGTGGAAACCTACAGATCACATCTGGCTTATATTAGCAATATCAGGTACTTAGTGTTGATTTACAACGCCGAACGTTGTCATTCAACGCGCGGCGCCTTTCGGGCTCGTTTGCCGTTGGTGAAAGGGTCAGCTAGAAATTTCGGGCGATTACAACCTGTGACCGTTCGGGGGGGCTTGTGCGTCAATGACGATTGATCCGGAGAAGATATTTATCGATTTGCCGACTGATCCACTTTTCGCGAGCTATGAGCTTTTGCAGCGGATTGAAAAAGACATCGGGAAGGGAAAGCCGAGCGAAGCTGATTACAGCGCGGCCTGTGGGTATCTCGAAGCATTTTATGAAACCAATAACTGGAAACCACCGGAGCGCTTAGGTGCAGGCGGCTACAGCGGTTCGGATACGCCCGACGAGATCAGTCGAAAAACTCGGGCGATTCCTCGGCTCCAATACGAAGCTTACGCCAACCAAATCATGCTCAACCATCGCGCGGTGATGAAGGCGAAAGGCAAAGAGGTTCTCGACGCGGCAACGGCAAAAACGATTGGTTATGCGGTACTTGAACCCGATGAGAAAACTGCAATCCTCGCGCATATCGAGAAAATCCGCACTCTCGTCGAGGCGTCTGGGCTCGATGACAGAAAGAAGAACAATCTCTTCAGTCGCCTCGCCGCATTGACGTCAGAGGTGAATCGGAATGGAACGCGCACGGACAGGTTTTTCGCGTTCGCCAGTGAACTCGGTTTTTCGATTGGGCAGTTCACAAAGGACGCCAAGCCGGCAATCGACGAGACGAAGGCAATTCTAAAAATCGTCACCAAGGCGCGAAGTCGCCACGAGGGCCTGAAGCTTCCGGAAGGTGACGTCGTCTTGTCGCTTCCAGAACCTTCGGCTGGCGAGTGATGCCGGCAAGCCGCCGTTTACTTCGCCGCCGGTTTCCCACCTGACGCCAACTTGGCGTTCAGCGCCGCCTTTTTGGCCGCCGCAACGGCCGGCCCGACATAGAAGTGCTCAAACAACTCTTCGATCGTTTCGAGACACCATTCCGCCTCGTGCGGCTCGACATCGATGATTTCCAGCGTCGCTTTGTCTTGGTTGGGATGAGCGGCAAAGTTGCCGAAGTTCCGGATCGCGTCAATCGTCTCCCGGAGCCTCAGTGGAAGCGCCTTGAGCGGGTCGCTTTCATTCAAAAGCAGATCGATTTCCCTGGCCAGGTCTTTTGCCGTGTAGCCGTGGGCGCGCAGCATATGTTGCAAACAGCGCCGAGAAAGCGCGGCCGATGCCTTGGCGCTGATCGGGAGCACATTGCACGCCTCGATGTAATCTTGTGCGATGCTCGCGGGAACTTCTGCCGGTACCGGTCCCCGTTTGGCACCGATCGGGTGCACTTGCCTCCACACTACATCGTCAGGGCTTCTGCTGGCTTGGCCGAGTTCGATCGTAGGCCTTGCGCACCGCGAACACACTGCATTTCGAGAAATCCAAGTGCCTTCGCTATCCGACAGGGCTTGGCTGTCACGCGAGAGCCAGGTTAGTTGCCAAACGTCGTGAAAATCGATGCCGCAGTGAGGACACTTCATGGGCGATTCGGCCTTGGAAAATAATGGGTTGGGCTATGTAGCAGCCCGCGACCAACAAGGCCACTTCTGATCCCCGAGCGGCCGTGGGATAGAACGTGGGTTGAACCCCCAAAACTCGAAATTCTCGCGTAAAAACAACGATCCTCGGTTGACACCCCTTCCGCCAGTACACTGTTCTCCGTTGTTCTCCGCTGTTCGGAATCCCCAGTAAAATCAGCGATTTCGTCGGCAGACTGTATTCCTTAGTTCGTCGTCGTTCCTCACAATCGAAGCGCAAACCGTAGCTTGGGACCGTAGGTTCGGAGGATGGTTTTGATCGGAGGAACACGTGGTTGGAAAACTTAAGCCGCTCGACGTCGAACGTGAAACACAGCCTGGCAAGTATGCTGAGGGCGACGGGCTCTACTTGATCGTCACGGGCCCAACGGCCAAGAGCTGGTCCTATCGTTACTGGAAGAACGTCCATCCTCTGCACCGTATTGATTTTGTTACGTTCCAAGGCAGTTGCCTGCAAAGTTACGGTTGGAATCTACGGTTATCCGCGTCGCAGGCTTCAACACGTCCGAGCGTTGGTCGCAGGACGCATCGCGAGAGAAACCCAGTACCGCTGCAATCCCCAGCTGATTGACTTCCTTCTGGCTCGCCGCGAGTCCATCTGGTTCGGCTAGCGGCAAGCGGACATATCTGCTGGCTACAATCGCTCTCGTTCGCCGCTGGTGCCAATTGTCGGATCGTTGAAACTTGCTATCGAGGATCTCTCCATGGTTCATTTGCACACGCTTAGCAATCTTGCTCCACGACTGCGCGTGTGTCGGAACATCGCCCATTTGCGGTGGGCTGCCAATTATGACGTAGCGTCGCTCTACGAAGGTCCTATCTTGTCGCATTCGGGGACTAATCGGTATTCTCTGTATTCGAGGGTCGGCACAGAAAACATGGGCGCGGGGTTGAAAATCTCGACCGGCATCATCGCCGCGGTGCTGGTCATCGCGGCGGTGGCTCAGGCACGCAATGTGCTCGCCCCGCTCGCGGCTGCCCTGTTCATCATTGCGATTGTCTGGCCCGTTCAGGAGCGGATTCAGTTGTGGCTGCCGAAACTCCTCGCGCTCGCCGTTACCGTGATTGTTACTGTTGCAACCTGCGTCGCGTTTGCCTCGCTTGCAGCGTGGGGTTTCGGCCGCGTCGGGCGCTACCTGATTGTCGATGCAGACCGGTATCAGGCATTCTACGCCGCCGCGGTGACGTGGCTGGACGTCCATGGCGTCTCATTAGCCGGCCTTTGGGCGGAGCATTTCAATGTCGGCTGGTTGTTGCGCACCACGCAATATGTCACGGGCCGCGTAAATACGACCTTGAGTTTCTGGCTGATAGCGCTGGTCTATGTTGTGCTGGGGCTTCTCGAGATTGAGGACGCTGGTCGACGCATCCGGCGCTTGGAGAATCACAATGCTGCGCGCGTGCTGCTCGAAGGCAGCAAAGCGACAGCTGCCAAGTTCCGCAAATTTATGCTGGTACGGACGCAGATGAGCGCGGTGACAGGTCTGTTGGTTGGCCTCTTCGCTGCCGCGACTGGACTGCCATTCGCATTCGAATGGGGCGTGATCGCTTTTGTCCTCAACTACATTCCCTTTATCGGCCCTTTCATCGCGACTCTATTCCCCACCCTGTTGTCAATGACGCAGTTCGAGAGGTGGCCCGCGGTATTTGGTGTCTTCGCCTGTCTCAACGTTATCCAATTCGTGGTCGGCAGCTATGTGGAGCCACGGGTGGCTGGCTCAACGTTGTCGATCTCGCCGTTTGTGGTGCTGTTTGCGATCTTCTTCTGGAGTTTCCTTTGGGGCCTGTTCGGGACCTTCATTGGCGTGCCGATCACGCTGGCCATCCTGACCTTCTGTGCCGAGTGTCCCTCGGCCCGCTGGATTGCCGATCTCTTCGGCGGATTGGACGAAGCTAAACCGGCAGCACTTTAGCTTTTGGGAATACCCACCCGCTCGGGCTCCATGAGGCAGAGCCTTCGGTCCGGCCCCACAGTCATTTGGTGGATATAAAAAATACGCGGCGTCGGCACCCATCACCGGCGACGGAGCCGAGACAATCTTCGACGCTCCACACGTACCGATCCAGTCAATATGGCGATGACCGTGCATCACAATCGAGCGGTCGGCAAAGGCCTGCAACCTGCGTACAAACCAGCTGCCGTTGATCAAGGCCGTTCCAATGCGCTCGGCAAACGTCTTCACCGGCATGGGATATTCCATCAAGTGATGGTGCAGTGCGATGATCCAGTGCGCGGTTGGAAAATGATGGATCGCAGCGTCCAGTCGGCGCGTTTGTGCCTCGGACACCAATCCCAGGGCGTTGGTGAAGGAGAAATGAGTTTCAGCATTTGAGTTCAGAATGGCGATCCCGAGGCCGCCGTTTTGATCTGGCGGCAGGATCATCGGAAATTGATCGTCGAAAAGACCACGGAGCGCCGCTGCGCGGCGGATGCCACCGTGCTGCGCGAATTGCGTTATCCGATCTCGGTGGGGCGCCAGTGCCTGGTTCAACGTCGCGGATGGTTTGCCGGAATTGTCGATGACACACACACGATCGCCCTGGACAGCCGCGATTGCCGACAGCGTACGCATCTGCCGCAACCGCTTGCCGGGGCTGAATGGTAGGTCGAGGCGCGCGGGATTTGCACGATCCACGACGTTCACGTCGTGGTTCCCCGGAAGCATAACGATGCGCGCAGCAAGCTCAGGATGACATGACAACGCATCAAGAAATTCGGCCCATTCGCTGGGGCGGCCAGCATCCGTCATATCGCCAGTAATCAGCACATGGTCAAGCGGGTCGGTGGTGTGAATTTCGGCAAGGCGTGCGAGGACGCGATTGAAACGTCCATTTCCACTCGGACCGACCGTCCCGCTTTCGATGCGGAAGCCGTATCGCTCACCGACCACGTGGAGATCAGACAAGTGCGCAACGCGCCAGAGGCTGCCTTCGGACGGCGCGGTACCGAACGTGGCGAGGTCGACCGGCTGATCCATGCTGGCGTCGGCAATGCTCCAGGCCAGCGATGCAACTGCAAGATAACCCGACATCAGCACCACGGCGTTCGCAGACGTCGGCACCACAAGATGATGGACCAGGGCAAAGTCATTCAAGCCGGCAGTCCATTGCGAAGCCGGCCAGGCAAGGACCGCGATCAGCGTCGCGCCTGCGGAGACAAGTATGCCGGCGCCGACCGAGCAATTGCGACGCAGCCGCATGCGAGCGGCAGGAGTTACGTCGGTGCGCCGGATCCGCTCCGCCAGATGGCCTAACGCCTCGCGCGCGAAAGCGTAACTCGGTTGGACTGCGAGAGCGTTCAGTGACCAGAAATTCGTTTCCGCGATTTGAATCAGCGGCCGTCCTCCAAACCATCCCAACGCTGCGATCGCAACCAGCGCGAGTGCGGCACCCATCTCGGTCAGATCAAGAGCATGTTGGGAAAGGCTTGAAATCCAGGCGGACGCTACCAACGGCGCGAGCCCGAGCAGAACGCCCGGAAGCAGAAGCGAAACCGTCCAGGCGAATAGCAGTTTCGCAGGACTTATCTCGACGAGAAGGCTGCCTACGATTGCCAGCAACGAACGCTGTTCGGGACTAGCGGCATTGTCCTCAAAATCGCCACGGCGGGGATCGAGTAGCACGCGGACGTCCTCCATTGTGCGGCGCATTTTGCCACAAACTGTTCCAGATCAACATACGTGCTGCAAACCCTGACAGGTTGTGTCGTTGTCACTATGTTTACTTGGGGATGTACTCCCGGCCCAGACCAGAGGGCCCAGGACGACCAGATGTGGTCGTCTCAGTGCAACCAAATGTGGTCGTCTCAGCGCGAATGTGTTTCCAAATGCTTGCCGGTCGGCGGCGGTGCCGGCGGCCGAGTAAGAGAAGGAGAGCCAATGGGTCTACCTTCCGTGACGAGACAAATGGAACCGCCTTACGGGGCCGGCAGCAGGCGACGGCGCTTGGCGCGCTCGGGTCGGCTCGCGCCGCCGCGGGCGTGCTCGCCTTCATCATCGGCGGCATCTTAGGCACTTACATTGGCTGGCGGCCGGTCTTCGGCATCCTCATCGCGGTGTCCGCCATAGTTTTCATGCTCAGCTTTCGCCTCAAGCTCGACCAGGGCCGTCCTGAGGTCACCATCGATGCTGTCGGCGTGCTGCTCGCCGCCGGCGCCATCATCTGCATCAGATTCGGCTTCAACAATCTAAACGGATGGGGCCTGGCGGTGGCCACTGCGAATGCGCCTTTCAGCGTTCTCGGAGCGTCGCCGGCACCATCTTGATCATAATCGGCATCGTCCTCGGACAGGCGTTCTTTCTGTGGACTCATAGGCGCGAACGGGCCGGCAGGACGCCGCTGCTTCCGCTTCAGGTCATCGACTCTCCGGAGGAGCGTGCGGCCGTGTACGCCATGTTCGCGGTCGTCGCACTCGAGGCGGCGCTCAACTTTTCGGTCCCGCTCTACATACAGATCGTGCAAGGTCGCAGCCCCATCGCGACGGCAGTCGCCATGATGCCTTTCAACTTAACGGTATTCTTCGCCGCCATGCTGGTTGTGCGCTTCTATGAGAGGCTGACGCCCCGCCAGATTGGGCGATACGGCTTCACCCTCTGCACGGCCGCCCTGCTCTGGCTCGCCTTCGTCGTGAGAAACGACTGGAGCGAGTTCGCCGTGTTGCTCGGCCTCGTCCTTTTCGGCATCGGCCAGGGCGCCCTCGTCACGCTGTTGTTCAACGTGCTGGTCACCGCATCTCCCAAGGGAGTTGCGGGCGACGTCGGGTCACTGCGCGGAACCGCCAACAATTTGGCCGCCGCGGTCGGCACAGCGGTCGCCGGCGCGCTGATGGTCGGGGTCCTGAGCGTCATCGCGCTCGCAGGCATCGCGGCGAGCCCCAAGCTGACGCCCGAGCTTCAAGCGCAGGTCGACCTCGACAACATCAACTTCGTCAGCAACGAGCGGCTGCAGACCGTTCTCGCCAGCACGAGTGCCTCCCCCGCTCAGGTCGCCGAAGCCGTCCGCGTCAACAGCGAGGCGCGGCTGCGCGCCCTCAAGATCGGACTTCTGCTGATGGCGGGTCTGGCGCTCCTGGCTATCATCCCGGCCGGCAGGCTGCCGGACTTCCGGCCGGGAGAGATCCCGAGTGACGAAGTCGAGGACCAGAGCAATTCGAGCAAGACGAGGGCGACATGACTGCATACGACAGCTCCGCCATGCGGATGACCCGACTGCAGGCCCCTCCGTTCTGGGTCTGCCTCCTGCTCGGGATCGCCATGATTATTGCTGGCTTCATGGTGCTCGGCGACGTCGTCTTCTTCGCGGTGATCAGTACCATCTTCATTGGCTGGATGGCCATCTTCGCGGGTGGCTTCGAAATCATCCATGCCTTCTGGACTAAAGGCTGGGGAGGCCTTGTGTGGCAGCTAGTGCTCGGCGCGATTTACCTCACCTTCGGCGTCGTGCTGGTCACGCAGCCGCTTACCAGCGCGCTCATCCTCACCTACGTCCTCGGCCTTCTGCTGCTGATCTCTGGAATCGTCCGCGTTCTGGTCGGAGTCAGCCTCTGGAAACAGGCACGCTGGCTGATGCTAATCTCCGGGCTCTTCGGCATCATGGCGGGCCTCGTCGTCCTGACAGGATTCCCGGCCACCGGACTTTGGGTGCTCGGGATGCTGCTCGGCGTCGACCTCCTCTCGCATGGCATCGGTTGGCTCGCCTTCGCACGGCAGCCGGCCGCCAAGGTCGCCTAAAGTGAACATCAGAACCATAATGATTGGCGCGTTTTTGACGGCGTCACTTTTCTTTTCCGCCGGCGCGCGAGCGCAAGACACGCCGGCAAATTCGATTCTCATAAAGAATGTTCGGATCTTCGACGGCAAGGGCGGCCCGCTGTCTCCGCCCTCCAACGTCATGATCAAGGGTAACCTCATCGACGGCATCGCTATGGCCCCCATGGCCGCCCATGACGGGGGGACGGTCATCGAGCGTGAGGGCCGAACTCTGATACCCGGCTTGATCGATGCGCATTGGCATTCAATGCTGATCCGGCCAAGTCCGGCGGAGTCCATTTTCGGCGACGTCGGCTACAACAACATCGCGGCCGCAGCAGAAGCGACAGATACCCTTATGCGCGGATTCACGACCGTGCGAGATGTCGGCTGGCCGGTGTTCGGGCTGAAGGCCGCCATCGACGGGGGGCTGGTGCCGGGACCTCGCATCTATCCTTCCGGCGCCATCATCACGGTTACCAGTGGCCACGGCGACTTCCGCCAACTGTCTGAGCTGCCCCGAACGATCGGCGGCATGCTGAGCCGCATGGAGCAGATCGGTGGCAGCGTGGTCGCCGACAGCCCGGACGCGGTACGGGTCCGCGTCCGCGAGCAGCTCATGCAAGGCGCGTCCCAAATCAAACTGACCGCCGGCGGAGGGGTATCGTCGCCCTTCAGCCCGATCGATGTCTCGACCTTCACAAAAGCCGAGCTGCGCGCCGCGGTTGAGGCGGCGGACAACTGGGGCACCTACGTCACTGTGCATGCCTTCACCCCCGCAGCGATCCAGCTGTCGATCGCCGCCGGCGTCAAATGCATCGAACACGGTTTCTTGATGGACGATGCGACGGCGAAACTGATGTCGGAAAAAGGAATCTTGCTCAGCACGCAACCGCTTCCGGAAGCCCTGAGGCAAGGCTTTCCGGTGGGCACCGTTCAGCGGGAGAAGGCAGACGAGGTCTGGCCTGGCATCGCCCGAACCTATGAGCTAGCCAAGAAATATAAGCTCAAGACGGCGTGGGGTACCGACGTTCTGTTCTCGCAGGCTCTAGCGAAGCAACAAGGAGCTATCCTCGCCTCTCTGACGCGCTGTACACTCCGTCGGAGGCGCTCGCCATGGCGACCGGCACTAATGCCGAGTTGCTGGCGCTCTCCGGAAAGCGCAGTCCCTATCGCGGAAAGCTGGGCGTCATCGAAGCGGGCGCGCTTGCGGATATTATTTTGGTCGACGGAAACCCGCTGGAAAACATCGGCCTGATCGCCGATCCTGATAAGAACTTTAAGGTCATTATCAAAGACGGAAAGCTCTACAAGAACACGTTGGGCTCCTGATCGACACGCGTCTCCGCGCCGTGGGCGAAACCGCAGCTTCCTTCGACCAGATTTCAGAAAGCTAAGTTGTTTCAGCACGGTTGACAGGACACCCCTTCCGCCAAATCACTGCGTGCCGCCGCTTTGCGATGTGGCGTATGCCGCAACGGTGAACCCTTCGGCTTTCTCTCCATCGCAGCATTGGCATGCTGCGCAATGGTGTGGCTGGGCGCCAACATGGAACGGACAGAACTGCTCCGTCCGTTCATATGGCCGGGACGCAGATGCTATTCGCTCTATCTATTCCATATGCTCGTCTACGATGTGTTCTTTGACTTCGGCCGTTCGCTTGCCGGTTGCCTTGCACTTCCGGTTGTCTGCCTCTTGGCGGAGATCACCTGGCGCACGATCGAGTCCCCGCTGATCGGCTATGCAAGGAGACGATTTGCGAGAGCCGGGCCAGTGACGATCAGGGTCGTTGGTGTCGTTTAGAGCAAATGCAAGGGGGGTAACCGGAGCAGCGGTATGCTGACTGGCTGGGAGCACATCTTGGTGCCGCGGTTGAAATCTCCCGCCGGAACAGACAATTAACGAATCAGCTCAAATAATAGGATCATTGCTAGGCTGGCGCTCGGCACCAAGAGGCTGAAATGAACTGGGTCAAGGCACTGCTGCTGCTCTCCGTGCTGCTCCTTGGATGCGCCGACCTCGCGACCACCAACAGGATCTTGGAGCTCGGGTTCGGCGAGGCGAACCCGTTCATGGAGATGGCCCAGACCTGGTTCGGCGCTTGGTGGCTGATCCCGAAATTGGGTTTGACGTTCCTCGTCATCGGGTTGCTTTGGCGCAGCCAAAGCCTTTCCAGGATCGCTCTTGTGGTGGCGTTTTGCTCAACGCCTGTCATCAACAACCTCGTCATTATCGCGGGCGCGAGCTGAACCTACACTGGTTGAGATATGGCGACGTGAGCGTCCTGCTCGTTTGCTGCGAGCAGGCATGACCCGATCAACGTCCGAACCCTCTGCCGCCTAACCAGCGCCATTGCTGCCCTGCCCCCACGCATGCGATCGGGCACGCAGTCAGGTCTGCCGGATGAACTCCGCGATCAGGCCGCCGATTTCCTCCGGGGCATCCTCAAGACAGTAATGCCCGACGCCGGCAAGACGCCTGACCGGTGCCGCCGGGAAGATCGCGGAAAACAGCGGCAGGAAATGCTCTGCGCCCAGCGTGCGATCCGCCTCGCCCCAGATGGCGAGCGCCGGCTTGCTGCGGATCGCCCGGTCGGCGGTGGGATCCGGCGCGTCGAACCTGTGCGCACCGGTCGCAAAGCCCCTGGCCCATCCGATCGCACCGAGGCAGTCGGCCGGACGTGCGAAGGGGGCGCCGTAGGCGGCGAGCCAGGCGTCGGTGATGACGGCGTTGTTCTCGAAGCCGTTGAGCTTGAGCGTGCTCAGGATGTTGAAGCCGAGTTGGCCGAGCACCGGCTCGAGCTCCCCGTTCGCCTCGGCCTTTGCGATCCATTGAAACCAGGGCGAGGCCAGCGCATTGGCGGTGACGCGCTCGAACAGATCGCTCTGCCCGAACGGCGTCGGCCCGTTGGCCGAGATGATGCGGCGGATGCGATCAGGATGCCTGGCCGCCAACCCCATGCCGACGGGGCCGCCGAAGTCATGCATCATGAGCGTGATGTCGGTGAGATCGAGCGCAAGGACCAGCGCTTCGAGATTGTCGACATGGTCCTGCAGCCAATAGCTGCGCTGCGCCGGGGTTGCGCTCTTGCCGAACCCCATGTGATCCGGAACGACCACGCGGTGCGTCGCGCTGAGGGCCGGCACCAGACGGCGAAACAGATAGCCCCAGGTCGGTTCGCCATGAAGGCAGAGCACCACCTCGCCGTCTCGCGGGCCTTCGTCGACATAATGCATCCGGAAACCTGGAGCCGCGCTGAAATGCGGCGTGAACGGAAAGGTGCCGTCGAAGGTGGCGTCGGGCTGGATCATGGCTTGGCCTCGGATGGTTTTAGATTGAAACCACCGTCTATCGCTTGTGGTTTTACTTTGCAACCGATATATCGAGATCCCGACGGGGCGGTCTTTCGGGCCGCGAACCGATCAGAATATGGATTGAGGAGCGTCAGGCGGACCACAATGGCGAAGCGAGTGAGCCACAGGGAGTCGATGTGCGGCGTGGCCCGGCCGCTGGATGCGATCGGAGACTGGTGGTCGCTGTTGATCGTCCGCGATGCATTCGACGGGCTGCGCCGGTTCGGCGAATTTCAGAAGAGCCTTGGGCTTGCCAAGAACATCCTCTCCGCCCGGCTCCGTAATCTGCTGGCGCACGGAATCATGGAGACCGTGCCTGCTGCGGACGGCAGCCCGTATCAGGAATATGTGCTGACCGAAAAGGGACGCGGGCTCTTTCCACTCCTTGTCGCGCTCCGGCAGTGGGGTGAGGATTTCTTCTTCGAGCCCGACGAAGCGCATGTGCTGCTGGTTGATCGAAAGAATGGACTGCCGGTGCGCCGCCTCGAGCTGAGAGCGCAGGACGGACGCGTCGTTGGTGCAGAAGACACCATGGTGCGGCTGCCGCGCGCTTCACATGAGAACGGCAGCGCGTGAGACGCGCGTGCGCCATGCGGGACCGCTGTCAGCAACTGGATCTTAACCCTCCTTGCCGCAGCATCCGCGCGTGGAGGTTCGACCAATGCAGACATTCCGGATTTCGCTGAGCGACGGGGAGCGGAAATTCCACACGGCGATTCAGGCGCCGGATCCCGCGTCCGCGCGTATCAAGGCCGCCTACTTCTTCGACATATCGAAATGGCGGATCTTGAGTGTGTCGCTGAGCGGAGCCAGCGCCGCCGCGGCGTAGTCGCTGCGCACCCTACGCCGTCCGGTCGAGTTCGGCCGCGGCAAGGTTTGCAATCTGCAGGTCGATTTCGGCGAGCGGATCGTCATCGCCGAGGAACCACGCTGCCGACAAGCCGGTCCAGGCGACGATCCATGACAGCAAGCGACGGCGATCCAGCTTTGCTGCTTCCACGACGATGTCGAGACGCCGCGCAAAACGTCCGGGTTCGGTCGCAACCGGCCGTGCCGGATCGGCAAGATCCGGATTGGTGAAGATGTTGGCGAAATCGAAGCCGCGCTCACCGACGAGATGCTTGGCATCGATCGCAAGCCAGCCGCGCGCGCCGAAGTCGAGCACATTGTCATGGTGCAGATCGCCGTGCAGCACCACGATCTCGCGCTGATCGCCGAGCAGCGCTTCGGCGATGTCAGCCGATCGGTTCAGGATGCCGCCGTGCGCCCTCGCTGCCGGCCACAGCTCGCGAAACCAGTCTTTCAGTGGCGTCAAGTCCGGCCGCGGCTTCGATCGCCGGCCGTGAAGCCGATCGGCCGTTGCACAGAGAATCCTGCAGGCCTCATCGTCCCGGCCGGTTCGCGCCATGTCGCCGAGCGAAGCCGGGCCCATCGCCCTCTCGAGCAGGAGCGCCTCGCCGTCACGGGCAAGGACGCGCGCCGCACCTTCGCCATCCCACCACTCCATGACGATGGCGCCGAGCCGTTCGTCCGGTTCGTTCGAGAGCTTGAGCATTGCCGGTTCGCCGTGTCGCCGCACCGGCAGCAACCGCGCGGCGGGCGTCACGATCGGGGGCCGTCGGGGACGAGGCTCCCGGCCGAGAGATAGGGTTCGAACATCGGGCGGGCTGATTGGGTGATCAAGGGACGCAACGGTCGTTCTAAGCATTGCCTGCGCGCGCCGCCACGCTGGTTCCCTGCGGCGCATCGTGGCAGGCGCGCCAACCGGTTCCTGGCCGCCCTGCCCATGTTGGCTGATGACAGCCCCCACCCATCTCGCGCTACAATGTCGCAGCCGGTGCGACGGAGGGTGTGGTGATGCCGCGAAAGGGAATTACCGGACACGACGATTGGGTGGTCACGGAAGCTCTGGCCACCGCGCTGGTCGCGCTCGAACAGTTGCCGTCGAAGCATCAGCCGCGCGCGCATATGGAGGACGTCCGGAAGCTCCTGACCGCGAGATGTGAGGCCGGAGCCGTCACGCTGCATCTTGCACAAGCCAAGTGCCGGTTGTTTCCCGATACCGATCCCCTGACCATCTATGAGGAATACGGCCTCAAGGACGGACTGGGGTAGCGGCCGTCGACCGAGCGGCTAGTCGTGGCTGACGCGCCAGATCGTGCCGTTGCCGTCTTCGGAGACCAGCAGCGCGCCGTCCCGCGCCACGGTGACACCCACCGGACGGCCCCAGACCTCATTGTCGCCGATGACAAAGCCGGTGACGAAATCCTCGTACTCGCCGGTCGGCATCCCGTCCTTCAACCTGATGCGAATGACCTTGTAGCCGGTGCGCTTCGCGCGATTCCACGAGCCGTGTTCGGCTGCAAACGCATCGCCGCGATATTCGGCCGGAAAGCTGCTGCCGGTGTAGAAGGTCAGGCCGAGTGAGGCCGAGTGCGCCTGCAACAGCACGTCGGGAGTAGTCACCTTGTCCTTGAGATCGGGCCGCGCGCCCGCATGCGCAGGGTCTTCGTTGGCGCCAATATAGTACCAGGGCCAGCCGTAGAACGCGCCCTCGCGGATACGCGTCACATAGTCGGGCACGAGGTTGTCGCCGCGGCCGTCGCGCTCGTTGGTCGAACACCAGGGCGTGCCGCTTCCAGGCTGGATCGCAAGTCCGACGCAGTTGCGGATACCGGTGGCGAACAGTTTCTGGTTCTTGCCGTCGGGATCGAAGGCCAGCACAGCCGCACGGTCGGTTTCCGATCCCCAGGCCGCGCCAAGCGCGTGATCGCGGCTCCAGCTTTCGATACCTTCCGGCGGCCGGCCAAGGCCCTCGCCCGCGTTGCCGGCGGAGCCGACCGACACCAGCATGCGCTTGTCGTCTGATGTGAACACGATGTCACGCGTGGAATGGCCGTAGCCGTGAGGAAGGTTTGCGACGATGCTCTCAGGCCTTCCCGACGCCCTGAGATCGCCGTTGCGGTAGGCAAAGCGCACGACGCTGTCGGTGTTGGCGACGTAGAGCCATTGCGGATTGTCGCCGTTTGGAAAGAACGCGATGCCGAACGGCCGGTTCAGTCCGGCTGCGTAGACCTCATTGGTCGCCGGCTTGGTGGCGCCGTCGGCGCTGCGCAGGACGCGGATGCGGCCGGAGCTGGTTTCCACGACGAAGACATCGCCGTTGGGCGCGGTCCGGATAATCCGCGGACCGCTCAGCCCGCTCGCAAACAGCTCGACCTTGAAGCCCGCCGGCACCTGCGGCGCCGCTGATACGGGGCGCGACACGACGCGGGATGAATTGCTGCTGGAAGCCGTTGCGCCCGGCTTGGGCAAGTCCTGCGGCGTGATCAGACGCACCGTGCCCGGTCTGTCGCGCTGCCAGTCGCCGAAGGCCTCCGCGCCCTTCAGTACAGGTTCAGCGCCCGAGCGCGCGATGCCGGTCGCTGCGAGGATGACGACGGAAATACTCACGCCGACAAGATTTGTCTTACGCATTTGCTCCTCGCGCGAGGTCCCTGTCAGACGCGCAGCTCATAGCGCAGTTCGCGCGCAGGATGCGTTTACAATGTCGTCTGTATCAATGGCCGTTGGGAAGCGCCGTCACATCAACAGGCGAGCGCTCCACAGGATGCACTACACGGCCCTGGAACGGACCATGGGCTTGCGCTCGGCTACCGACGGTTCGCGGAACGCCGGCGTGTCTCCAACAAGCGGCTTGAGGGGAACCGTGAGCCGGCAGATCAGGCCCTCGGCGCGCCAATCGAAATCGGCCCGTCCGCCGAGCTGGGTCTCGATGCTGGCGATGACACTTCGTGTGCCGAAGCCTTTCTGCTTCGGCTTGGTCACCGGAGGCCCGCCGGATTCCACCCAGGCCAGGATCAGCGTGTCGTCCGCCACTTCCCAGGTGATCGCGAGCCGGCCCGGCAATACCGACAGGCTGCCATATTTGGCAGAGTTGGTGACGAGCTCGTGCAGCGCCAGTGCCAGCGTCTGTGCGGTCGCCGGCTGCAACTGCACCTCTCCGCCGGCGATCCGGATCTGCCCGGCCTCGGAATAAGGCGCGATCTCCTCGGTCACCAGCCGCCGGATTTCGGCGCCTTGCCAGCTCGACAGCGACAGCACGGTGTGAACGCGCGCCAGCGCCGTGATGCGGCCCTCGACCGCCCGCACATAGGCAGTCACATTCTGCGCGCGCGTCAGGCGCACGATCGACTGCGCCAGCGCGAGCGCGTTCTTGGCGCGATGGTCGACCTCGCGGGTCAACAGGCTCTGCCGTTCCTCGGCCTTCTTGCGATCGGTGATGTCGACGGTGACGCCGCTGACCCGCACCACCCTGCCGCTCCTGTCGCTGGTCGCCGCGGCCGTGCCGACGCACCAGCGGATCTCGCCGTCCGGCCGCACGACGCGGAATTCGGCCTCATAGGATGTGTGGCCGTTGCCGAAGCCGGTCCAGCCCTGGCGGAGTTGTTCGACATCGTCGGGATGAAACAGCCGTTGGATATTGTCGGAGGTCAGTGCGAAGGATTTCGGATCGACGCCGAAGATCTTGTATTGCCCCTCGTCCCACATCCAGTCGCCGTTGACCCAATCCCAGTCCCACGAGCCCATCTTGCCCGCGGCAATCGCCATGCTGCGGCGCGCCTCGCTCTCGACCAGCCGGGTGGTCGATTGCTCGAGCTCGGCGGTGCGCGCGCGCACCCGGTCCTCGAGCTCGGCATTGAGGCGTTCGAGTTGCCGCGTCTTGCGGTAGAGCTCGGCGAACACGCGAATCTTTGCGCGCAACACTTCCGGCACAACCGGTACCGGCACGTAATCGACCGCGCCCATCTCGTAGCCGCGCAGCCGGTCGATGTCGCTGACCTGGATTGCCGAGATGAAGATCATCGCGGTCTTTTGAAAGCGCGGATGCTCGCGGATCATCGCGGCGAGCTCGAAGCCGTCGAGCTCGGGCATGCAGACGTCAACCAGAATGACCGCGACTTCATTCTTGAGCAGGAACTCCAGCGCCTCGCGGCCCGACGAAGCGGCCACCAGCGTCTCGCCGAGCTCCTTCAGGATGACCTCATAGGCCAGCAGCTTGGCCGGCTGGTCATCGACCAGAAGGATGTTTACCTTTTCATGGTCCATCATGTTCGATCGCCGATCAGCGGTGCAGCCACATGCGGATCGCCAGCAGCAGTTGCTCGGTGTTCACGGGTTTCGCCAGATAATCGGATGCGCCTGCTTCCAGGCATTTCTCCCGGTCACCTTTCATCGCCTTCGCGGTCAGCGCGATGATCGGCAGCCGCGCAAAGGCGGGATTTTGCCGGATGGCGCCGATGGTCTGGTAACCGTCCATCTGCGGCATCATGATGTCCATCAGCACGATCGCGATCTTCGGATTGGACTCGACCAGCGAGATCGCCTCGTGACCGGTTGTCGCAGTCAACACCTTCATACCTCGCCGCTCCAGCACGCTCGACAGCGCGAAGATGTTGCGGGCGTCGTCGTCGACCAGGAGCGCGGTCTTGCCAATAAGATCCTCATCGGAACTATTGAGCTTCTCCAGCATCCTCTGTTTTTCGACAGGCAATTCCGTGATCACACGGTGCAGGAACAGTGACGTTTCGTCGAGCAGGCGTTCCGGCGACTCCACACCCTTGACGACGATGCTGCGCGCCATCGTGTGCAGTTCCGCGTCCTCTTCGGCCGAAAGTTCCCGGCCGGTAAACACGACAACGGGAATATTGGAGAGCGTGTCGTCCTTGCGGATCTGATCCAGCACCTCGAAGCCGCTCATATCGGGCAGGCGCAGATCGAGCACGACACAGTCGCACGGATGCTCGCGCAACGTTGAGAGCGCCCCTGCCCCGGTTCCGCTGGTCACGATCTCGATATCCTCGTGGCCGAGCAACTCGGTGATGCTGAGCTGCTCCGCCGCATTGTCCTCCACAATTAGCAGACGCTTGCGACGCGGCCTGGCGTATTCCTTGATTTGCGACAGCGCCGCGCTGACGCCCTCGGTCGTGGTCGGCTTGTTGACGAAGGAGAAGGCGCCGCGTGCCAGCGCGTGTTGCCGATCCTCGTCGAGCGTAATGATCTGGACCGGAATGTGACGGGTCAGCGGATTGTGCTTGAGCTGGCTCAGCACGGTCCAACCGAGCATGTCGGGCAGGAAGACGTCGAGCGAAACCGCGCTCGGCTGGAACTGCTTGGCGAGATCCAGCGCCTCGGCGCCCCGGCTTGCGACCAGCACCTTGAAGCCCTTGTCGCGCGCCAGATCGATCAGCACCCGCGCGTAATGCGGGTCGTCCTCGACGATCAAGAGGATCGTGTCGCCGGGCTCGAGATCGAGCCGGTCGTCCGCCAGCTGCTCGATCACACGCTCCTGTGCGCCTGACAATTGCAGCGCCGGCGCCGCCGTGTGCGGCATCGCCAGCGCCTGCGGGCGCAACCCCACCGAGGGTCCGGCATATTTCAGCGGCAGATAGAGCACAAAGGTCGAGCCCTTGCCCGGTGCGCTCCGCAGATGGATCTCGCCGCCGAGCAGGCCCGCCAGCTCGCGGCTGATGGCAAGGCCAAGGCCGGTGCCGCCATATTTGCGGCTGGTACCGGCGTCGGCCTGCTGGAACGCCTCGAAGATCAGCTTCTGCTTGTCCTGGGGAATGCCGATTCCGGTATCCGACACTTCGAATGCGACCACGGCCGGTGCGGCGTTCAGGATCGGATGCTCGGCGCTCCAGCCGCCGAGTGCGGCCGACACGGTCAGGCTGACGCCGCCGTCCGCGGTGAACTTGAACGCGTTCGACAGCAGATTCTTCAGCACCTGCTGCAGCCGCTTGGAGTCGGTCACCATGCTGCGCGCAAGGTTGGCGTCGACATCGATGCTGAAGGAGAGATGCCGGTTCTCCGCCTCGTGCCGGAACGGCCGCCCGACGGTCTCGAGCAGGCTCGAGGTGAGGATCTCCTCGGCATCGACCGTCACCGTGCCGGACTCGATCTTGGACAGATCGAGGATGTCGCTGATCAGGTTCAGCAGGTCGGTGCCGGCGCCATGAATGGTACGAGCGAACTCGACCTGCTTGCCGGTCAGATTGCCGTCCGGATTCTCGGTGAGCTGCTGGCCCAGGATCAGGATCGAGTTCAGCGGCGTGCGCAGCTCGTGCGACATGTTGGCGAGGAATTCGGACTTGTACTTCGAGGTCAGCGACAGCTCGGTCGCCTTCTCTTCCAGCGCGCGGCGGGCCTGCTCGATTTCCTGGTTCTTGCGCTCGACGTCGACATTGCGTTCGGCGAGCTGCTGGGCCTTCTGCTCGAGCTGGTCGTTGGTCTGCTGCAACTCCTTCTGCTGGGTCTGCAGTTCGCCGGCGAGCTGCTGCGACTGCTTGAGCAGCGCCTCGGTCTGCATCGTCGCCTCGATGCTGTTGAGCACGATGCCGATGCTGTCGGTCAGCTGTTCGAGGAAGGTGATCTGCGATGTCGTGAATGACGAGATCGAGGACAGCTCGATCACCGCCTTGACCTGGTTCTCGAACAGCACTGGGAACACGACGAGATTCTTCGGCATGATCCGCATCAGCGCCGAATTGATCGGTACCGCATCGCCCGGGATATCCGAGACGAGGCGCTGACGCTTGTCGAGTGCGCACTGACCGATCAGTCCCTCGCCGAACTGGACGATTTGCGGATGCGGATTGCTGCTGTCGCTGGCATAGGCCGACAGCAAGCGCAGCTGCGCATTCTCGGGATTGTCGACCTGGTAGATCACGCCCATATGCGCGTTGATCAGCGGCGCAAGCTCGGTCAGCAGCAGGCGGCCGACGGTCGCAAGATCACGCTGGCCCTGCAGCATGTTGGTGAAGCGCGCCAGATTGGTCTTCAGCCAGTCCTGCTCGGTGTTGCGCTCCGTGGTGAGACGGAGGTTGCCGATCATCGTGTTGATGTTGTCCTTGAGCTCCGCGACTTCGCCGCGCACGTCGACCTGGATCGAGCGCGTCAGGTCGCCCTTGGTCACGGCGGTCGCCACTTCCGCGATCGCGCGCACCTGGGAGGTCAGGTTGGCTGCGAGCAGGTTGACGTTGCCGGTCAAGTCCTTCCAGGTGCCTTCGGTGCCGGGCACGTTGGCCTGACCGCCGAGCCGGCCCTCGACGCCGACCTCGCGCGCCACGCTGGTGACCTGTTCGGCGAAGGTCGCAAGCGTCTCGGTCATGTTGTTGATGGTGTCGGCGAGGGCTGCCACCTCGCCCTTCGACTTCACCGTCAGGTTCTGCTTCAGGTCGCCATTGGCGACCGCGGTCACCACCTTGACGATGCCGCGCACCTGCTCGGTCAGGTTCGCCGCCATGACGTTGACGGTATCGGTGAGGTCCTTCCAGGTGCCGGCAACGCCGCGCACCTCGGCCTGGCCGCCCAGCTTGCCCTCGGTGCCGACTTCGCGCGCGACGCGCGTCACCTCGCCGGCGAAAGCGTTGAGCTGGTCCACCATCGTGTTGATGGTGTTCTTCAGCTCGAGGATTTCGCCCTTCACGTCGACCGTGATCTTGCGCGACAGGTCGCCGCGCGCCACCGCCGTCGTCACTTCCGCGATGTTGCGGACCTGCGTGGTCAGGTTCGCGGCCAGGAGGTTGACGTTGTCGGTGAGGTCCTTCCAGGTGCCGCCGACGCCGGGCACCACGGCCTGGCCGCCCAGCCGTCCCTCGGTGCCGACCTCGCGCGCCACGCGCGTCACTTCGGCGGCGAACGAGCGCAGCTGCTCGACCATCGTGTTCAGGGTGTCCTTGAGCAGCAGGATCTCGCCGCGGACGTCCACCGTGATCTTCTTCGATAGATCGCCGCCGGCGATCGCGGTCGCGACCTCGGCGATGTTGCGGACCTGCGCCGTGAGATTCGACGCCATGAAGTTGACGTTGTCGGTCAAATCTTTCCAGGTGCCGGCGACGCCGGGCACTTCGGCCTGACCGCCGAGCTTGCCTTCGGTGCCGACCTCGCGCGCCACGCGCGTCACTTCGCCGGCGAAGCCGTTGAGCTGGTCGACCATCGTGTTGATGGTGTTCTTCAGCTCGAGGATTTCGCCCTTCACGTCGACCGTGATCTTGCGCGACAGGTCGCCGCGCGCCACGGCGGTCGTCACTTCGGCGATGTTGCGGACCTGCGCCGTGAGGTTGCCGGCCATCGAGTTGACGCTGTCGGTCAGGTCCTTCCAGGTGCCGGCGACGCCGGGCACGTTGGCCTGGCCGCCGAGGCTGCCGTCGGTGCCGACCTCGCGCGCCACGCGCGTCACCTCGCCCGCGAAGCGGTTGAGCTGGTCGACCATCGTGTTCAGCGTTTCCTTCAGCTGGAGGATCTCGCCGCGGACGTCGACCGTGATCTTGCGCGACAGGTCGCCGCCGGCGATCGCGGTCGCAACCTCGGCGATGTTACGAACCTGCGCCGTCAGATTGCCGGCCATCGAGTTGACGCTGTCGGTCAGATCCTTCCAGGTGCCGGCGACGCCGGGCACCTCGGCCTGGCCGCCGAGCTTGCCGTCGGTGCCGACCTCGCGCGCCACGCGCGTCACCTCGCCGGCGAAGGCGTTGAGCTGGTCAACCATCGTGTTGAGTGTTTCCTTCAGCTGAAGGATTTCGCCCGACACGTTCACCGTGATCTTCTTCGACAGGTCGCCCTTCGCCACCGCGGTCGCGACCTCGGCGATATTGCGGACTTGCGCCGTCAGGTTCGAGGCCATCGAGTTGACGCTGTCGGTCAAATCCTTCCAGGTGCCGGCGACGCCGCGCACCTCGGCCTGGCCGCCGAGCTTGCCTTCAGTGCCGACCTCGCGCGCCACGCGCGTCACCTCGCCGGCGAAGGCGTTCAGCTGGTCGACCATCGTGTTGATGGTGTCCTTCAGCTCGAGGATTTCACCGCGCACGTCGACCGTGATCTTCTTCGACAGGTCGCCATTGGCGACCGCGGTGGTGACGCCCGCGATATTGCGGACCTGCGCGGTCAGGTTCGACGCCATGAAGTTGACGTTGTCGGTGAGATCCTTCCACGTGCCTGCGACGCCGAGCACGTTGGCCTGGCCACCGAGCTTGCCTTCGGTGCCGACCTCGCGCGCCACGCGCGTCACTTCCGACGCAAACGCGTTGAGCTGGTCGACCATCGTGTTCAGCGTTTCCTTCAGCTGAAGGATCTCGCCCGACACGTTCACCGTGATCTTCTTCGAGAGGTCGCCGCCGGCGATCGCGGTCGCGACGTCGGCGATGTTGCGGACCTGGGCGGTCAGGTTCGACGCCATGAAGTTGACGTTGTCGGTCAGGTCCTTCCAGGTGCCGGCGACGCCGGGCACCTGGGCCTGGCCGCCGAGCTTGCCTTCGGTGCCGACCTCACGCGCCACGCGCGTCACTTCCGAGGCGAATGAATTGAGCTGGTCCACCATCGTGTTGATAGTGTCCTTCAGCTCGAGGATCTCGCCGCTGACGTCGACCGTGATCTTGCGCGACAGGTCGCCGCGCGCCACCGCCGTGGTGACGTTGGCGATGTTGCGGACCTGAGCGGTCAGGTTGCCGCACATCGCGTTCACCGAGTCGGTCAGGTCCTTCCAGGTGCCGGCAACACCGGGGACGATCGCCTGGCCGCCGAGCTTGCCGTCGGTGCCGACCTCGCGCGCCACGCGCGTCACTTCGGAGGCGAATGAACGCAGCTGATCGACCATCGTATTGATGGCCTCCTTCAGCTGCAGGATCTCGCCACGGACGTCGACCGTGATCTTCTTCGACAAGTCGCCGTTGGCGACCGCAATCGTCACCTCGGCGATGTTGCGGACCTGGCCGGTCAAATTGTTGGCCATCGAGTTGACGCTCTCGGTCAGGTCCTTCCAGACGCCGGTCACTTCCGGCACCTGGGCCTGGCCGCCGAGCTTGCCCTCGGTGCCGACTTCGCGCGCCACGCGGGTGACCTCGGAGGTGAACACCGAGAGCTGCTTGATCATCGTGTTGACGATGTTTGCCGACTGCAGGAATTCGCCGCGCAGCGGCCGCCCCTCGACGTCGAGCTGCACGGTCTGCAGCAGGTCGCCCTGCGCCACCGCGGCGACCGCGCGGGTGACTTCGCGGGTCGGCCACAGCAAATCGTCGATCAGGGTGTTGACCGAACTCTCCATGTCGGCCCAGGCGCCACTGGCGAGGCCGAAATTGACGCGCTGGCGGGTCTGCCCCTCACGGCCGACGACCTGCCCGACGCGCGCCAATTGCTGCGCCATGCGCTCATTGGCGGCTGCGATTTCGTTGAAGGCGTCGGCGATCTTGCCGTCGATACCGAGATAGTCGCCACGCATGCGAACGGAGAAGTCGCCGCCGCGCATCGCCTGCAGCGATTGCAGCAGATCGTGCGAGGAATCGAGGCTTCCGTTCGATGATTGGGCGCGGCGTGTATCAGCACGGGGACGAGGCGGCGAACCGAGATCGGTCATGTAATTTCCCCTACGCGCTGGCCACGAATCCAGGGACTCGGAGAAGCCAGTGTGACCATAAGAATGACTGCCCTTGATCTATTCAAGCGGGAAAACGCCAAAACCGCGATTTGTGACGCAAACCGAGGGGCTTAATCGTCGATGGAACCAAAAGTTCCCATGCGCATTGGAACTTTTTGCGCAGTAGCGTAAGCCGTTCATATTGCTTGGGCCTGATCGGCGCATTTGATCGCATTGGAACATTGGCCTCCCCGGAACGTTCCCGGCGTTGGCAGGATTGGTGATGGTTAAAAAGTCAGACCAGCTCAAGCGGGGCATTCTCGAAAGCGAACGCAGCTTCCACCTGTTGGCCGGAGGGGCAATTGACTATGCGATCTGCACGCTCGCCCCCGATGGACGGGTGATCAACTGGAATAAGGGCGCCGAGCGCATCACCGGCTATCCGGCCAAGACGATCCTCGGCAAGCACTTCTCGGTCTTCTACCCTGAGGAGGATCGAGCATCGGGCCTTCCCGCGATGGCGCTGCGGATGGCGCGGAAGGAAAAGCACGCCGTGGCCGAGGGCTGGTACATCCGCAAGGATGGCTCGCAATTCTACGCCTCTGTCGTCATCGATCCGATCTACGAGAAGCGCAAGCTGATCGGCTACGCGATGGTCACCCGCGACGTGACCGAGCGCCAACAGGCGCGCGCGGATCTCGACGCCAGCGAAAGCCAGTTCCGCCTGCTGGTGAGCAACGTCACCGACTACGCGCTGTACATGCTGACGCCGGCCGGCATCGTCGCCAACTGGAACGCCGGCGGCGAGCGCATCAAGGGCTATTCGCCAAGCGAAATCATCGGCCAGAGCTTCGCGCGGTTCTACACGCCGGCCGACCAAGCCGCGGGCAAGCCCGCCCGCGCGCTCAAGATCGCGGAGGAGACCGGGCACTACGAGGAGGATGGCTGGCGGGTCCGCAAGGACGGCTCGTTCTTCTGGGCCAGCGTCGTGATCGATCCGATCCGCGACGGCGACGGCAGTCTGGTCGGCTTTGCCAAGATCACGCGGGACATTTCCGAGCGGCGTGAGGCGCAGCAGAAGCTCGAACTGGTGCAGCGACAGCTGGCGGAATCGCAGAAGATGGATGCGCTGGGCCAATTGACCGGCGGCGTCGCGCACGACTTCAACAACCTGCTGATGATCATTTCGGGCAACCTGCACCGGATCAAGCGCGAGGTGACGAGCGAGCGCGGCCAGCTTGCCCTGAGCGCGATCGAAACCGCATCCGAGCGCGCCGCGTCCCTGACCAGCCAGCTGCTCACCTTCGCGCGCCGCCAGAGCGTCAACCCGCAGACCATCGATGTCGCCGACAGGATCACCGCGGTGCGCGAGGTGCTGAGCAGCGCGCTCGGCGGCGCGATCAAGCTGAACTTGGAGATCCAGCCGGATCTCTGGCCGATCTTCGTCGACCCGAACGAATTCGAGACCGCGCTGATCAACCTTGTCGTCAATGGGCGGGACGCGATGGCTAGTGGCGGCACGCTGACGGTCTCGGCCCGAAACGTACCCGCAACCACCGAGGTGGCCGTCAGCGTAGCCGATACCGGCGAAGGCATCCCCCAGGATGTGCTGAGCAAGGTCTTCGACCCGTTCTTCACCACCAAGCCGGTCGGCAAAGGGACCGGCCTCGGACTGTCCCAGGTCCACGGCTTCGCCCACCAGGCGGACGGCCGGATCGAGATTGCAAGCACGCTTGGCAAGGGCACCACCGTCAGCATCTACCTCCCGCGCGGCACCGAGGCCGCAACGGGTACGACCGCGGGCGACAGCGTGCGCGGCTCCGCAACGGTCCTGCTGATCGAGGACAATCCGGCGGTCGCCGATGCGAGCACGGGCCTGCTCGAACAGCTCGGCTACACCGTGCGCTGGGCTTCGAACGCAGAGGCTGCCTTATCGGAAATCGAGACCGACGGCGTCGACGTGGTGTTCAGCGACATCGTGATGCCCGGCAAGATGGATGGGCTGAAGCTGGCGCGCACGATCCGGGACAGGAAGCCCGAGCTGCCGATCCTGCTGACGACAGGCTACAGCGAGAGTGCGCGCGACGTGCGGTCCGACTTTCCGGTCCTGCGCAAGCCGTACCGCATTCAAGACCTCAGCCGCGAACTCTCGAAGCTGACGGGGCAACGCTCCGTAAGCGTGTCGGACGATCTCCCGGCAGATGAAGATCTGCCCAGGAAGGCGAGAGCGCGGTCATAATTTTCAAATGGAGGGCTAACGGTCCGCTGGCCAGGTCCGCCGCACCAATTGTACCCGTTCGATGCGGCTGCATTGTTCGCAGCGATATTGAAGGACGTCCCTGCCCTCGCTGCCCGGAGAGCTGCTCTCAAGCCTCATCGTCCTGATGCAGCTGATGCAGGAGATCAGCGTCAGCAACGGGCTGCGATCGTCATTCATCGATGTCCGCGGGGGCGCGGTCGGATCGGCGATCATGGCGCTGGGCGACGCTATGGTGTTGGCTCTCACCACAAGAAAATGCCCACCCGCGGCCAGGGTTCCCGCCTCGAAACCAGATTCGGACTCGAGCCGGTGTGTGACGCGCCCTCCCGCTCGGGCGGGCCGATCAAACCCTCGCGTTGCTCTGGCCCAGCCTGAGCCTGCCTTTGTCCGATCTGTCGGGAGCCGGCTTGCCGGTCGCAACGGCACGATCCGCAAAGCTTCGGCTTAGCCGCTCCCGCACCGTGGGGAGGCGCTCGCCGCCGCCGGCGGCCTTCCACCGGCCTATGAGCTCGGTCACTTCGGCGCGCATTGCCATCAGCCGGTATGACGCTTCGCTGCAATCCAGATCGCGGTTGACCTGATCCCGGATCGACGCCTCGACCAGGGTCATCTCAGCTCGCAAAGTGCTGATCTTACGACGAATTTCGTTGATCTTATTGTCCATAGCTTGTTAGAACAAAAATAGAACATATTGTCAAGTCACGATCCGGCAAGCGAGGTGAGCGATGAGCATGGCAGCGGTGAGATTTGGCGGGGTTGCGGAGCGGCTGGGCGGGCTGATGTCGCGAGCCCAGGCGCTGCGGTTGCGGACCCTGGCCGAGGAGGCCTATCAGCCGAACCAGTACGCACGCGACCTGACGTCGGAGGAAGCCGAACGGCGCATCGATGCCCTCCGGGCGGAGATCGCACTGGCGGATTCCTTCTGAACCGCCCAACCCGACGACCCGGACACTCCCTTAAGGCTTTGATATAGCGGGGCAGCTAGGTCTGTTCTGTTATTGCTGTTTGCCTTTTGGGGGAGCCTTTCGTGCTGGAGCTGGAGAAGCGGTCGCCGCTTGCGTTCCCGATCACGCTGAAAGACGGGCGAACACTCGCGACCGTTGGCGACGCGGCGGACTACCTGTCGGCGCTGAACATTGATCAGCGCGAGCGCGGGTACTGGAAGACGGCGATCATGATGTTCAACAACGCGATGCGCGAACCCAGCTATCTGAGGATCGCAACGATGAACCTGCGCTCTGCCCTTGTGTACGACCGCCTCGTCGACGACGTCGGCCACTGATTGTGGTGTTGGAGCTACAGCCGAATCGGCGCGCCTTTCGTAAGGCCCGTTCGTTATGGCCGCAAACAAGGTAACGGCGGTACACGCGACGACCGGGTGCGCAATGCGCTTCGGCCGCACTCTCGGGCCGCCGCGGAGGGCCAAGGCGGCCCATTTCTTTTCAAAGCAATTTGGCGCGGACGAACAGCATCCGCAGCGCCGAGGTTGCCTGCACCGTCAGCATGGCGTTACCGGCCGCGCGCTCCAGCGCGACCAGCGCGTCGTCATGCAGCGAGCGGAACTCCATCCATTCGACGGCGCTGAGATTGCTGATGAAGCGGTAGGCCTGACCGACGGTCGCGAGCGTCACCGTCTCGCCGTTCAGCCGCACTCTGAATGTCGCCTTCAGCGGCGTGTCGGATTTGGAAACGTCAGCCATGGCGCGGTTGTGCTCCGCGGCGCGTTAATGTCAATCTAATTTCTCTGCTCCCATTGAGGTGCGCCGGCTCCACGGAATCGCAATGTCTGTTAGCGTTTCGTAGGGGTGATTCGTGCCTGATGTTGCCAACACAGCCTATCTCGATGCGCTCAATTCCGAGCAGCGCCGCGCCGTCGAGCACGGGGTCGGCAAGGATGGCATCGTGGGCGCCCCGCTGCTGGTGATCGCGGGCGCGGGCTCCGGCAAGACCAATACGCTCGCCCATCGCGTCGCGCATCTGATCGTCGCGGGCGCCGATCCGCGGCGCATCCTGTTGATGACCTTTTCGCGACGCGCAGCCGCCGAGATGGCCGGCCGCGTCGAACGCATCGCGCGGCGCGTGCTCGGCGATCGCGCCTCGATCATGACCGATGCGCTGAATTGGGCAGGCACGTTCCACGGCATAGGCGCGCGGCTGCTCCGGGAATTCGCCGAACGCATCGCCCTCGACCCGGCCTTCACGATCCATGACCGCGAGGACTCCGCCGACCTGATGAACCTGGTCCGCCACGATCTCGGTTTCTCCCGCACCGAAAGCCGGTTTCCCACCAAAGGCACATGCCTTGCGATCTATTCGCGCTGCGTCAACGCGGAGATGCCGATCGAGGCTGTGCTCGGCCAGTTCTTCCCGTGGTGCTCCGGCTGGGCCAGCGAGTTGAAGCAATTGTTCGCGGCCTATGTCGAAGCCAAGCAGCGGCAGAACGTGCTCGATTACGACGACCTGTTGCTGTGCTGGGCGCAAATGGTGACGGATACGGCCCTGGCCGAGGAGATCGGCGGCCGCTTCGACCATGTGATGGTCGACGAATATCAGGACACCAACCGCCTGCAGTCCTCCATCCTGCTCGCGCTCAAGCCGGCGGGACACGGGCTCACCGTCGTCGGCGACGACGCGCAGTCGATCTACTCGTTCCGCGCCGCGACCGTGCGCAACATCCTCGACTTCCCGGCGCAGTTCAGCCCGGCCGCCGAGATCGTCACGCTCGACCGTAACTATCGCTCGACGCAGCCGATCCTGGCGGCCGCCAATGGCGTCATCTCGCTCGCCAAGGAACGCTTCACCAAGAACCTGTGGACCGACCGAACCTCGACCCGCAAGCCGCTGCTGGTCACGATCCGCGACGAAGCCGATCAAGCCCGTTACATCGTCGAGCAGGTGCTGGCCAACCGTGAGGAAGGCGCGCTGTTGAAGCATCAGGCGGTGCTGTTCCGCACCTCCTCGCACAGCGGTCCGCTGGAGGTCGAGCTGACCCGCCGCAACATTCCCTTCGTGAAGTTCGGCGGCCTCAAATTCCTCGACGCCGCGCACGTCAAGGACATGCTGGCGCTGCTGCGCTTCACCGCCAATCCGCGCGACCGGGTCGCCGGCTTTCGCATCCTGCATCTGTTGCCCGGCGTCGGGCCGGCCTCGGCGCAGCGCGTGCTCGACCGCATGGCAGAAGCCGCCGATCCGATCGCAGCACTCGTGGCGGTGCCTGCCCCGTCCCGCGCCGGCGCCGACTGGCGGCTGTTCGTCGAGGCGATCGAGAACCTTCGCTACTCGGAATGGCCCGTCGACATCGAACGCGCGCGCCTCTGGTACGAGCCGCATCTCGATCGGATCCACGAGGACAGCGAGGTCCGCCGCGCCGACCTCATTCAGCTCGAGCAGATCGCCGCCGGCTATCCGTCGCGCGAACGCTTCCTCACCGAGCTCACGCTCGATCCGCCCGACGCGACCAGCGACCAGGCCGGCGTGCCGCTGCTCGACGAGGATTATTTGATCCTGTCGACCATCCATTCCGCCAAGGGGCAGGAATGGAAGTCCGTCTATGTGCTCAACGTCGTCGACGGCTGCATGCCCTCCGATCTCGGCGCCGGCACGTCGGCTGAACTCGAGGAGGAGCGCCGCCTGCTCTATGTCGCCATGACCCGCGCCAAGGACGATCTGCATCTGCTGGTGCCGCAGCGCTTTTTCGTCCATGGCCAGGCCGCAAAGGGTGACCGCCACATGTACGCCTCGCGCACCCGCTTCATCCCGGAACGGCTGCTGCCGATGTTCGAGCGGACCAGCTGGCCGCGCGCCGCGGCCGCGCAGGCCT
>NZ_JACMYP010000034.1 GCF_020889705.1 Bradyrhizobium altum
TAATCTCTACAGCATCACGACCAATCAAGCGGCGATCCTCAACTTGTTTCGGGTGGTCAATCGGTATATCGGCAACCTCGCTCCCATGCCGAGTGACTTCCCTGATTATCCGGCTCCGGTTATACGCAACACTGGTGATGAACGCGAGATGGTGCTGATGCGCTGGGGCATGCCCCGCCGCCGCGAACAGGCGGCCCGCCCGTGACCAACATCCGCAACACCTCCTCACCGCACTGGCGCGCTTGGCTGAAGCCGGAAAGCCGTTGTCTGGTCCCGTTTAACAGCTTTGCCGAATACGCGCCGGAGCCGAACCCGGAGACCAAGAAGAAAGACGTCGTTTGGTTCGCGTTGAACGATGATCGACCGCTGACAGCCTTCGCCGGGATCTGGACCGAGTTCAAGGGTGACCGCGGGACGAAGTCCAGGCCGATCCCCGGGCCTCACCTAGTCTATGGCTTCCTGACAACTGCGCCAAATGCGATCGTCGAGCCAATTCACCCGAAAGCCATGCCGGTCATCCTGACGACCGATGAAGAGCGCGATGTCTGGATGCACGCGCCGTGGGATGAGGCCAAAGCGCTTCAGCGGCCACTTCCTGATGACGCGCTCAAAATCGTCATGCGGGGCCCGGACAAGGAAGATAAGGCTGCGGCCTCCATCTAGCCTTGGCCAGGCCTGCCGCCTCTGCTAAGTTGTCAGCGGCCCGGCGAGGGCCCATCCGATGGTCAGCGATTTAATCGAGCGATGGGACCATTTGCCCAACTCCGAAAGAGCTCGGCGAGCGGCGCAGTACGTCCGCATGTCTACGGACGAGCAGGACTACTCAACGCTAAATCAGGCGGAAGCGATTGCAGCATACGCTGCTGCTCACGGCATCGAAATCGTTCGGAAATATTCCGACGAAGCGCGTAGCGGCCTAGATTTGAACGGCCGACCAGGCCTGAAGTCTCTGCTAAACGACGTCCAGACTAAGCAAGCCGACTTCGGAGTCATCCTGGTTTACGACGTTAGTCGTTGGGGCCGCTTCCAGGACGCCGATGAAAGCGCGCACTATGAATATCTCTGCAAGGGGTCAGGCATTCCGGTCATCTATTGCGCCGAAGATTTTGAGAACGATGGCAGCCTTGCATCGACTTTGCTCAAGTGTCTTCAGAGAGTTGACGCCGCGGGCTACAGCAGGCGCCTTTCCTCCAAAGTCTTCGCTGGACACTGCACTCTAGGACGCCGCGGCTATTGGCAAGGAGCCCCCCCTGGATATGGTTTGAGGCGGACTTTGATTGACGCTAGCGGCTCTCCAAGAACCACCTTGGCTCACGGAGAACGAAAATTCATTCAATCCGATCGCGTTATCCTTGTTCCGGGGCCGGCTGATGAAGTCGCCCTGGTCCGGCGCATGTTCAGATCCTTCGCATTCGACGAAAAGAATGAAATTCAAATAGCCAATGAACTGAATCAAGAGGGGCACGTCAACGAGTTCGGGCGACCATGGAACCGCAACACAATCTCAAGCATGCTTTCAAATGAAAAGTACATCGGCACCAACGTCTATAATCGCACGTCATTCAAGCTGAAAAGCAAGGGGGTGAAGAACCCGCCAGAGACGTGGATACGATCAGTCAACGCGTTTGAGGCGGTCATCGACGAGCATCTGTTTCACGCAGCACAACGGAGATTCGCCGATCTCACCAGGCGCAAGTCTGACGAGTGCATGCTTGAAAATCTTAGCCGCCTTTTAACACTAAACGGCCGCCTGAATAGCACGCTGATCAACAACGCAGCGTCGACGCCGAAAACTCAAAGCTATCAAAAGCGCTTCGGGAGCCTGGTCAAGGCTTACGAGTTGATCGGATACCATCCAAAAAACAAATTTTCGAATGGATCCGCCAAGCGAGAGACTTCATTGAAACGCCAAGGCGTTCTGCCTTCGATTGTCGCGGCGATGCGTCGCTTGAACTTGACAACACGCTTCGACTTCAACGCCAGAGCATACGTCGTGAATGACAAATTTAAAGTTCAGATCTACATGCTCCGATTCCACAAGACAAAATCTGGACGTTCACAATGGATTCTTAGGCAACGCCGACAATCCAATATTGATCTGGCAATTGCCGTTCGCATGAACGTTGCCGGCGGCATTCATGTTTACGTGTTATCGCGTTCTGCCAATCTGTCAGACCGCCTGAGAGGCACACCAGTAGATGTGGAACTTCTCGGTGGGGTTGGCTTTGAAACTCCAGGAGATCTGGCGAACGCAATAGCGGATGCTATCCGTGCAGCCTGAGCAAAGCCCGGAGGCCGTCATGGTCCTGCTGTTTCCTTAGCAGCAACGCGACGCAGACAAACTATTTCGGAGGCATGAGCCTAACCGGGATACGTGACTATTCCTGCTCACCACACGTAACGCAGAACACCTTTGCCGGCATAGGAGCGCGTTACATTGGAGAACTCGCCTTCGAACGTCGCCATCGCAGACCAGCCGTTCGACCACTTCATCTCGGCCGCACCAGTGACAAGCGCGGATTCCGACGCCATCGCCGCGCCATTCACGACGAAGCTTGCCCCGGGTAATGCCTGGAACGTCGCGGCGATCGAACGATCGCTATTGAAGTCGTGCGCCCAGGCAGCGCGGCTGCCTCGGGCTGGCACTAGCCTCCTGGCGAGGCCTTTCCCCCCGGGGGTCTGGATCAAAGACCAGCTCAGCTACTATGCCGATCAGTTCGACACCCCCGAGCTGAACGGGGTGTTTTATCGCACGCCGACGCCGGAGGCCGTGACGGCGTGGCGGGAGCAGACTGGCCGCGATTTTGTCTTTGCCTGGAGGGCGTCCAAGGTCATCACGCACTGGAAGCGCCTTTCAGATCGCTCCGAAAACAGCCTCGAACTGCTGGAGAACCGCATTTCGCTGTTGCGCGGCAAGACGGGGCCGATTCTGTTTCAGCTTCCGCCTCAGTTCGAGGCGGACCCGAGCGGCTCGGCTCGTTCTTCAAGCTCTTGTCCAGGAAACGCCGCTACAGTTCCGAATTTCGTCACCTGAGCTGGTATCAGCCGAGCATTTTCAGAATGCTCTCCTACGAGAGCATCTCACTCTGCCTGTCGGACCATCACGATGCGCCGGAGTCATGGAAACGCACGGCGGACTTCGTCTATGTCCGTGGACATGGCCCAAGCGGACGCAATCACGGCCATTACTCACAGGCGGAGCTCGCCCAGTGGGCCGAGCGCCTCAAGTCCTGGAAGCGGCGAGGCTATGACGTGTATGTCTATTTCGACAACGACCAGAAAACTGCGGCGCCGGCGGACGCGCAGACTTTGCGAGAGATGCTATGGCGATTGAGCTGGGGCCGCCAACCACCGCGCCGGCGATCGCCATGACCCGATCGGCCAGATCGATCTTGCCGTTGACGAACAGCTCGTCGGAGCCTTCGACCTTCAGCGATTGCGGCCGGCTGGCCGCCCGTCGCTTCAGCTCGCGATAGTGGCTTACTTGAGTTTCTCTTCGAGCATTCTAAGGCTGAGCAAGCCTCGCCCGTCGATCTTGGGCCAGAACCCGTTCGAGATAGTGCGCCGTGCGGCCGAGCGATTGACCCGCGACCTGCACAGGTGTTCCTGCCGCGACGATACGTCCTCCGTCTTCACCCGCGCCCGGGCCAATATCGATCACCCAGTCGCTTGCGGCGACGACCGCCATGTCATGCTCGACAACGATCACGGAGTTGCCGGAAGCGACAAGTCCGTCCAGCTGAACGATCAGTCTTTCGACGTCGGACGGATGCAGACCCGTCGTCGGTTCATCGAGGACGTAAATTGTTTGGGATCGCTGGGTGCGCTGCAGCTCGGTGGCGAGCTTGACGCGTTGTGCCTCGCCGCCGGACAGCTCTGTGGCAGGTTGACCGAGTCGTATGTATCCAAGTCCGACCTGGCGTAAGACGTCCAGTGAGCGCGCGATGACCGGATCCTCGGCGAAGAACGCGTGAGCGGTCTCGACGGTCATTGCGAGAACATCGGCGATCGATTTGCCGTTCAACTTGACGGCCAGCGTCTCACCATTGTAGCGCGCGCCATGGCAATCCGGGCACGGCGCATAGACGCTCGGCAGGAAGAGAAGCTCGACGCATACGAAGCCCTCGCCTTGACACGTCGGACATCGGCCCTTGGGCAGATTGAACGAGAAGCGGCCGGCGTCATAGCGATGCCGGCGCGCCTCCTTGGTTGCCGCAAAGAGTTTCCGGACATGGTCAAATAGTCCGGTGTAAGTCGCCAGGTTCGATCGGGGCGTTCTGCCAATCGGCTTCTGGTCGACCACGACCAGTCGCTTCAGACGTTCGAGTCCTTCGGCGATTTCTCCCCCCATAGTTCCGACCGTTGCGCGCTCGAGATCTTCTTCGTCGGGCTCCTCCGGCGAAGGCGAATGACCGAAGTGCTGGACCAGCGCCTCGACCAAAAATTGGCTGACCAGGCTTGATTTGCCAGACCCCGAGACGCCGGTCACGCTCGCCAGCACACCGAGGGGCAAATCGACGTCAAGGTTTCGCAAGTTGTTGCGGGTGACGTCGCGCAGACGAAGCCAGCCCTGAGGGCATCGTTCTCTTCGCGTCGGCGGCGTGCGCGATCCGAACAGATATTCTCGGGTGCGGGATCTCTCGACCTTGCTTAGGCCATCGAGGGGACCGCTGTAGAGAATCTCGCCACCATGCGTTCCGGCCTCCGGCCCGACATCGACGACCCAGTCGGCGTGGCGAATGACGTCCAGCTCGTGCTCGACCACGAACAGTGAATTGCCCGCCACCTTGAGCCGGTCGAGCGCACGGAGAAGAGCCTCGGTGTCTGCCGGGTGAAGCCCGGCCGACGGCTCATCGAGCACGTAAACAACACCGAAAAGATTGGACCGGACCTGCGTTGCAAGCCGCAGGCGCTGGAGTTCACCCGGCGACAGAGTTGGCGTGCTGCGCTCGAGCGTGAGGTAACCGAGCCCGAGATCGAGCAGCACGCCAAGCCGCCCGACCAGATCCTCCGCGATCCGCTGCACGACCACGGCCTTTTCCGGATGCGCCTCGCGACCAGCGCCGGCATTCACGCAGTAGGGTCGCATCAGCTCAGTCAGCCGTTGCAACGGGACCCGAGCGATGTCGGCGATATCCATACCAGCGAATTTGACCGACAGTGCCTCCGGCTTCAGCCGCTTGCCGTTGCATGCGGGACATTCGGTGCTCAACATGAACTGAGCAACTCGCTTCTTCATCATCGCGCTAGTCGTGTTGGCGAAGGTCTCCATCACGTAGCGCCTGGCGCCAGTAAACGTGCCTTGATAGCTCGGCTCTTCCTTGCGCTTCAGCGCCCTGCGCACTTCCTTTGCATCGAATCCCGCGTAGACAGGGACGGTCGGCTGCTCGTCCGTGAACAGGATCCAATTGCGCGCCTTCTTTGGCAACTCGCGCCACGGCCTGTCGATGTCGTAACCGAGCGTCGTCAGGATGTCGCGCAGGTTCTGGCCGTGCCATGCGGTGGGCCACGCCGCGATCGCTCGCTCCCGGATAGTCAACTTATCGTCCGGCACCATGGTGTGCTCGGTGACGTCATAGATGCGCCCGAGTCCGTGGCACCGCGGACAGGCGCCCTCGGCCGAGTTGGGCGAGAAGGCTTCGGCGTACAGCAGCTTCTGTGATCGCGGATAATCGCCCGCGCGTGAATAGAGCATGCGAAGAAGATTCGACAGTGTCGTAACGCTGCCGACGCTCGATCGCGTCGTTGGCGATCCCCTCTGCTGCTGAAGCGCGACGGCCGGCGGCAAGCCTTCGATCTCGTCGACCTCCGGCACGGCCATCTGGTGAAACAGCCGTCGGGCATAAGGCGAGACAGATTCCAGATAGCGGCGCTGAGCCTCAGCATAGAGCGTGCCGAACGCCAGAGACGACTTCCCTGAGCCTGACACGCCGGTGAAGACGACCAGCGCGTCACGCGGGATGTCCACGTCCACGTTTTTAAGATTGTGCTCACGGGCACCGCGCACGCGGACGTATTCGCGCGCGGGGCGTTTCCCGTTTAGTTGCTTCGGCTTTTTAACGGCTTCATCCATCAACGAGCGCCTCGCCGCCCTGGCAGGATAGACAACCCCTGCGGAACTCTAACGATCCTCTCCCCGCGCTATGAGGATATAAGAGCCTGGGCAGGCCCAGCCTTTTTTCAGAGCACGACTAGCAACTGTTACTGCCAACCTCTCGCGCTCCACTTGGGAACTCTTCCGACCTATATCCTTGCCGCCCGCACCGGCCGCCTCCGACTGTTCAGCTGCCGTCGGCTCTGGCCCTGCATCTGACGCTGGGCGTCTTGCGACGACGTCGCGGTATGTTCGCTGGCCTTGTTCATGCCGACGTCGGCGGGTGCTCCTTTGCTGGAGGCAAGGCAGCGCCCGTGGTCTCGCTCGCCTTTCCGGTCGTGACCGGTCCTGATCCGGTGTCTCGATTGGCGGTGCTGCAAGGACCGGCAAACGCGACGGTAGGCTAACTGCCCGCAGCGCGCCGACCAGCATTGACTTCATAAGCATGACAATTTCTTCCCGATTTACCTGGCGGAGCCGGGTTCCGCCATTTAGCGATGTTGCTTCGCGAGCGTCTCCGCAGGCGTCACGTTTGCCACCGCGGATTGGATCTCGTTCTTGGGGCCGGTGACGACATCGCCCTCGCCTTTCATCATGGCGTCATAGCCTTGGCGGGCGACCATGGCGGGATCGTCTTTCTCTTCGAGTTCGGTTTCGCCAGCGTCGTCAAACAGTCAGACTTTGCTGGCATGCGCCGAAAACAGTGCGAAGTTGACCCCAAGTCCATCCCAGGTCGCTCCAAGCGGAAAGGGCTTGCCCTCTGTGATCCGGGAGCGTCGCGGGCTGAACGCTGCGAGAACGAGCTTCTCTCTAGCGGTCGTCGATAAATCCATGAGCCCCCTTGAAACGAAGACCGCTACGGGGCTTGTTCACTAGTCCCGATCTGGGTCGAGTCGTCGGTGGCTACGGAGGCGATGACCGCTGCTGCGGGAAGCTCAGCGACCTTCGGAATGAGACAGGCCTTCCGGGTCGTTTACTCCTTGCTGATGGCGGCTATCGAATTGCCAATCCTGCCTACGATCTCACCAGCTCCGCTCCGTGACGCGGAGCCGTTTCTTGAGTATCCGGACCCGCGTGCGATCCGACAGGCCGAGCTTGTTGCGAACGGGTTGTAACTTTGAACGGCGCATGACGATGGCCTTTCATAATTTGGGTAATGTTCGCCTGATCCCATGGTTCCCAGCCAAACTCTCTGCCGATCTGACAGCTATTTCCCCGGGTCGGCCTGCTCTAACGCAACCGGCATCTTGGCAACCGACATCAGCGAGCGAGCGACCTGATTCAACAGCTGGTCAGCGTTCTCTTCCTCGGCCAAAGACTTGGACAGCAAACTGACGATCGCGCCGTGCCGGAGCTGCTGCGCGAGATTGCGAGCCGTGGTGTAACCAGAAATCTCGTAATGTTCGACGCGTTGGGCCGCGCCGATCAGGGCCAGATCGGCGGCAGCGTCCTCCTTCTTCTCGCCCTCGGCGATGATATCCTGACCTTCCTCTACCAAACCCATCATGCCCTTGCAGGGCTTGGCGCGGCCTGTCTTGCCCAGCAACTCGAAACATTGGTTGATGCGTTCGATCTGGCTCTCGGTCTCCGTGAGGTGCAACTCAAAAAGCTCGCGCAACTGGTCGAAGCGCGCCGCTTCCGCCATCTTGGGAAGCGCCTTGGTCAACTGCTTCTCGGCGTGCAGGATGTCCCGCAGTTCGTCGATGAGCAGTTCGCCAAGCCCGGACTCGTCCGTGGGCGGCGAGCTTTCGGTGACGATCGCGCTCGCCGGACCGCCATCCCCGCCCTGGATGGCCGGCGATTCCGTAAAGACCCAGTCGCCGCCCTCATTCCACGGACCGCGTGTATCGATCTCACCGTGATCACCCGAGCCGGTGGAATCGTTGAAGAACTGGTTGACAAGGCCGGGTGTCGGTGCGATGCGCCCGATACTGAGGGAAGGCTTACCCATGCTTTCAAGTGCCAGCCCGAAAGCCTTCATGTGGGTAATCTCGCGGGTCATCAGGAACTGCAACGCATCCTTTGTGCCGGCATCGTCGCAGAAATTGATCAGACGCTCGTAGACGATCTTGGCCCGGGCTTCCGCGGCGATGTTGCTCCTCAGGTCGACGTCTAACTCGCCCGTGATCTTCAGATAGTCGGCCGTCCAGGCGTTACCTTGTGAATTGAACAGATTCACGCCGCCGCCCCCGGCGATCGCGATCAAGGGATCGGCCTCAGCGGCCTCACGGTCGAACTTGGAGGGCTTGAGGTGCAAGCGAGCCAGTGTTCCGACGACCTCGAGATGGCTCAGCTCTTCCGTGCCGATATCCATCAGAAGGTCTTTGCGATCCGGATCCTCACAATTCAGCCCCTGAATGGAATACTGCATGGCGGCGGCGAGTTCGCCGTTGGCGCCTCCAAACTGTTCGAGAAGCATATTGCCGAACCGGGGATCCGGCTCATCGACGCGAACGGTGAACATCAGCTTCTTGACGTGGTGATACATGGAAGGCACTCGACCTGAGAGGAAAGATCATCTCGAACGAGCGGATGATTGGAATCGTTCCTAATGGGCATTCCTTGCAGCATGTCGAGAGTTGAAAAGGACAGCGCCGCTGAGCGATCTGCCGCGAACTAGGACCTTTGCGGTCGATCGCGCGTAATTCCCAAGGAGAGAGGGTCAGCGTGGACCATCCGACGTGACCATGGCGGACGACGAGCGGGACCTGGATGCCGAAGCGAGCGAGGCTGGAAGCGGCTCGCGCGATGACGAACGGATCGGCCAAAGCAGAGGCTTTGAAGAAGGCCGGGCTCTTACGAAAGGCGGCCGATGCCCGCGGTACCTTTGCTCGGCGAGGGCGACCGCGAAAGTATCCTTAAGCCGCCTTTGACGAGCTGCAAAATTGAGCATTGAGGCGAGGCCCAGTCACGCGCCCGTACGAAAAGCAGGCTGCTATGCTTTGCGCGTTCGGGCACGCTCACAAACAACGTCCCGTGCACGCTTGTCGGTTCGAAGCCCGAGATACGCGGGCTGGCGAAGCCCCCGACGTTCGTTCATTCCGCAAACTTCACTTGAGCGACCAGCGTGGCTTGACCCGGGTCGTTACGGCTTCGTCCTTCACTTTTGCGGAGAATGGCGATCTTGGCGTTTTCAGCTTGATGAGCTTGCCGTGGAGCTCTTCCAGAGTCTTGTGCGTGAATCCGGTGCCGACATGGCCGATGTAGCGCCAATCGCCGCCTTCCCGCACGGCCAGCGCGAGAGCGCCGAGAAACGGCCTGGTCCGTCTTGGCGCGGTAAGGCCCGCGATGACAACCTCCTGGCGTTTGGCGGTTTTGATCTTCAGCCAGTCGAACGTACGCCCCCGACGTGTAGCGGCTATCGGCACGCTTGGCCATGATCCCCTCAAGGCCCTGCGTCTCCGCTTCCTCGAAGAAACTCGTTCCCAATGACTTCCGGTCACGGCTGTTGCGACCGTAGAGCGAAACCTTTGCCGCTCCTCATTTCCGCAACCATGCGGAAGCCATCATATTTGTTCTCGAAGACCCAGGCTGATCATCGAACGGCTTATCCGTAAGAGTCGCGAGCATCGGTTGGAGGCGCTTTGGTAAGGTCGATACCCGGCTCATGCATCCCTTGGTCCATTTTACGTCGGCCTCGATGTATCCTTTCTACGCTTGGCTGCGCCAGTCTCCCCGCGCGGCGTTGAAAGCAGAAAGATTTCTTCGAGTCTGGGCCGCCGGGGCCGCCACAGGACTCGTCGCCTTGAGCACGCTTGCACTCTTCTCAGTCTATGATCGTGAAGTTCCATGGTTTGGTCGCGAGGCTGATCGCGATCAAACCTTCGTCCGACATATGTCGACGCACCATGAACAGGGTATCCAGCTGGCGTTGATTGCGGCGAGAGCTATGGATCCGCATCTGCGAGCACTTGCAAAACTCATGGCGGCGAGCCAAAGCGGCGAAAAGCGATTGTTTGACCACTATTGGCTGAGCTGGTTCGACTCGCCGATACAGGTCTGTTCCGCCCGGGAACGGGCAGCTATGCCGGGGCTGCTCGATGACGCACAGATCGATCAGTTGCGCGAGGTCTCTCCTGCCGAATTCTGAGCATGATGACTATCCATTACGCCGGCGCCGTTAAAATGGCCGACGACGAGTTCTGGAATGGCAGTGCCCCGCGTTTACGTGCAATGGCGCATGCCATTCGCCACGCGCAACAGGGCGAGATCGCCCTGATGAACTGTGCCAATGGACGGACCGCCGTGGTGCTCACGATCCAAAAATGTTCAGCGACAATGCTAACAAGCCGGATCGGGAGCCGCCACAGACCGCATCATGTCAACGTTAGCGCCCACTCATTCCGGACCAAGGGCACGCCGATTTCCCGCTCGCAACCCTCTACCGAGACAGACGTCCAGCGATCCCGAGCTCGGATAAGAGAGCGCGATCGACTTTCTGCCTCACCTGTTCGAATGTGCATTGAGAAGGCTTTTTGTCCGAGCGCCACCTGATGATCGAAGTCCCGTGACGGAAGCGGCCGCCCGTGAAATGATCGTAGGACACTTCGACCACATATTTCGGCTTGATCGGTTGCCATTCTGACGATCGCTTCGTCGACCAGCGACTGGGACCGCCCGGGGCATTTCCGGTAAAGCTCTGAGCTTGCTTGATGGCTTCGAGCTTATCGGTCAAAGTCGGCTTGTCCTTTGCTTTGATCCCTGACGAAAATCCGATGTGGTGCAGCAACCCGTCGTCATCGTAGAGCCCGAGAAGAATCGACCCGACGAACTGCCGGCCCGCCCGACGGTGTTCACCGTAGCGAAAGCCGCCGATGACATAGTCTGCAGTTTGGTAACGCTTTATCTTCTGCATACCCTCTCGATTGCAGGCTTGGTAAGGAAGGTCGAGGCGCTTTGCAATGACGCCATCGCTTCCACCACCCGCCGACGCGAGCCAGCGTTGGGCATCGCTCAACTTCGTGCTGGCGGGCGAAAGGCGAAATAGGTTTGCCTTCGAGAAAAAACGGCCGGCGAAATCCTCCAGAAGTGGTCGCCGCTTTGCGAGAGGCTCACTGGCCAGATCGCTTCCGCCATTCATCAATAGATCGAACGCGAGGAAGAAGGCCGAGGTCTCCGTCGCCAATTTCTTCACGCGGCTTGCAGCGGGGTGAATGCGCTGCAACAGGTCATCGAATGAGAACTGACCACCTGTCGTAACAACGATTTCGCCGTCGAGGACAAAGCTCTTCTCGCGGATTGTTAGCGCGCCGGCTATAACTTCGGGAAAGTACCGGCTGAGGATCTGTCCGGATTTCGAATGGAGGTCGACTTGCGCGCCCTTCCGCACCAGAAGGCAACGGAAGCCATCCCATTTCGGTTCGTACAGCCATTCCTCGCCTATCGGAAGGGTGTCGACCGAACGGGCCTCCATGGCCTCGATGGTGATGCGGCCCTTTTTCACGCCGCTTAGTCTTCGACACGAGCAAGAGGCCCGATGGCAGGAGCGTTGATTGGCTGTCCGTCGACATCGAAAATTGATCCATGACAGGGGCAGTCCCAACACGTCTCAAAGCTGTTCCAATGCAGGTGACACCCCACATGAGTGCAGCTCGCCGACCTCAGGTGCAGGGCCCCTGCCTCGTCTCTAAAGGCGGCAAGTTTTTCTAGTCCACGCCGCACAATCGCGCCTTTGCCGGACTTCAGATCGTCAAGTGAACTGACCTCGCCAGGCGCAACATACTCTGCAAAGCTTTTAAGTGCGGTGATGTTCTCAGTCACAAAGTTCTTCGCGGCCTTGAGAGGAATCCGGCCCGGCTCGTAGATGTCCTTCCAGGGGTGATCCTCGCCCAAGACAAGGCTCGTATTCAGCATCGCGCCGGCGACACCGTGCGTCAGCCCTTGCCCGGAATCGCCCATCGCGACGTAGATGTTCTTGCCGCCAGATTCCCGTCCGATGAAGCCGGCATAATCGATTGTATCGAGCACCTGCCCGGACCAGCGGTGCGTTTCTTTGCCGAGGCCGGCGATCAGGCTGCGGGCCCAGGCTTCCAGTCTGTCAAAACGTTCACCAGCATCATCTGCCTCACCGCTTTTGTGATCTTCACCTCCGATCAGTACATAGTCGGTATTGGCGGGGCCGAGATGCAGGCGGACATAATGGTAGGGATCTTCAGTGTCCCAGTAGAGAGCGTCAGGCAGCGCGCCGTGCTTGATCTCGAAGGTGATGACATAAGTCCGGTAGGGAGCCGTCTTGGTATGGATTGCAAAGCGGTCCGAGATCGAAGAGTTCGTTGCGACAACTGCATGTTTGGCGCGAATAGCGCCGCGCGCCGCTTTGACGGTAACGACGCCATTGTCCTCAGTTACTTCATCTACCGGACTGTCCCGGAAAAAGATTGCGCCCTTCTTACTGCAGGCCTTTGCCACCCCGGCAAGATATTTGAGGGGATGAAACGTCGCCTGCCGAGGATAGCGCAAAGCGTGACGGTCCTCGCACCCTTTGAGGGGCACGCCCATCAGCCGGTGGACGGGGGCGCCAACCTCGCGGACCGCATCCATTTCCTGGTCGAACGTATCGGACGGCATCTCGCGGCCCTGAAAAAGATAGCCGTCAAGCCTCCGAAAGTCGCAGTCGATCTTCTCTCTCTTCTGGATTTCCTCGATACGGTCGATGGCAGCGGCCTGACTGTCGCAGAAGAGCTTAGTTGCTTCGTGGCCCCTGATCTTCGTCATTTCGCCGACGAGGTCATCGCACAAGGGAGCAAGGTGAGCCGACGTCCGCGACGTCATGCCACCGCAAATGCGGCCGCGGTCGATGACAATGACGGACTTGCCGCGCTGGCAAAGCTCATATGCCGTCGATATCCCGGCAATCCCGGAGCCGATCACGGCGACGTCGCACTCGTGCACGCCATCGATCACGCCCGCATCAGGTGCGACGTCAGTATCCATCCAGAGCGATTTGCTGGTCATGAGGCTCTCCAAACACGTCAGAACGTTTCCATGACCGGCAGAGTTCCAATTCCGCGCGTCAGACCTTGAGCACGGCGGTCAGCATGCGCCTGAAGGTTGTCGCGTTCTTGGGAGCGTGCGCGTCGTTGTCATTGTTGAAATAGACCCAGGCCTGCTTCGCTCCGCTCGCTTTGATCCTTTTGGCCCAGATCGCCAGCTCGCTCCTGGAATAATCGTGACGATACCATCGCTTTGGGCCGTGCAAGCGGATGTAGAGTTCATCGCTCGTCCGAACGAGTTCGTCCGGCAAGCGTGGCCCGCTGCAGGAGCAGAAGATAATCCCGGCGGTACGAAAAGCTTCATAGACCTCTTCATTCCACCAACTCGCATGCCGAAACTCCACGACGTTGCGACGTCCGGGATCAAGCTGGCTGACAATGTCCTTGAGCCGGTTCCTGGTGTAACGATAGCTCGGCGGCATTTGAAACAGAAAGCAGCCCATCCGATCACCTAGAATATCGGCGATCATTCCAAAATCCCGGATGAGCGTCTTTGTCCCCTTGAACCGCTTCACATGCGTTATGAGTTCGGAGACTTTGACTGTGTAGACGAACTTCTTCTTCCCGGGCTGACGCCGCCAGGATTGAATACCGGCGACTGTCGGCCACGAGTAGAAAGATGCATTGATTTCGACCGTGTCAAAATGCTTCAAATAGTGATTGAACCACTCGGCCTGCTGCACACCGGCATAAAACGAGTTCCGCCATTTCCAGTAACGCCAGCCGGAGCATCCAACGTGGACAAACTGTCTGTGCCGCGGCGGATTCTCTGCACGTTCAGTCTTCGTCTTGAAACGAGCAGCATGCATCTTTGCGGCACGCTTGATATTGTCCTCGCGCTGCTTTTCGCGTCGCAGACGTCTACGTTCCCGGCGGTCCTCTGGCGTCCGTTCGACCCGCGTTAGGGGTGCCATTTGCGAACGACCCTTGATTTCTTACCGCCCCGTACTCGCGGGTCATGGTGGTACCGTTGCAACACACGCCCGTGGAAAGATCTGATCTCCCTCTCCGCGTGCGGAATCGACCGAAGAGCAACTACGGGGTTCAGACCATGTTCCCTGGAGGTCCGCAGCTGGCGGGTCGTGGTGGCGAAGACAAGCTATTACGCCGCTCACATTGCTCTCGTGGACGGCGATCAGAGATCGGAGTCGGCCGCCGGCTAATGGATGCCCTATCTCGGCGACGCCCGGCGTCCTCCGAGGGGGCCTAGGAACCCCGGGGAGGAGCAAACGTTCGGCTCACTATGGCCGACACCCCACTTTCTCATCTTGTTGAGCATTCAGTCCAAATCGCCTGGGAATTCCTCGAGCGCTCGGGCGACCTCGGCGACGCTGCCGAAGCCAGCCGATTTCTGTCCTGCAAAATCCAACAAATGGTCCGGAAGGGTGAACGTAGCAGGTTGCTGCTCTCGAACCGGGCCATCGAGGCTTACCGGCGGCGATTCGGCGTCCTCAACGCCTAGTACGCATAACTCCTAGGAACGAAACCTCGAGAGCCCGCTTGGTCGCTGAGAAGTCGCGACGTGAAGCTCTCTCGTTTTGCCTTGGCTTTGGCGATTATCCTACCCTGCGCCGCTTTCGCTCAAGGCGGTGGTGGTGGCAGCGGCGGTGGATCCGCGGGTGGAGGAGCCGGCGGCGCAGCCTCGTCCGGTGCAGCGGTACGGGGCATCTTCGCCTTCGACTACAAGCAGTGTCGGCACTGCGGGTCAGAAGCAGCAAATCCTGCTGGCACCGCTGTCGCTCCTGGCAACACGGCTTTCGGCAATGCCCCTGAAACGGCTCAGCCCAGGTCAATCAGGAACGGGGGCAAAGGACCGACACCGGAAGCAACGCCCTGACGCCCGGCACCAATGCCGCAGGCAACACTACTTCCTCGGGCTCTGCAGCAACTGCGCAGACCGCGCCTGCCGGCGGGATCGGGAGGGCTGCGAGTGACGCTAAGATCGATCAAGAGAACAGCAACACCGACAAGATGGTGGGGAAGATTTGCAAAAACTGCAAGTGAGCATCGCGTTCATCCTCATGGCTGGACCATTGTTGCTACAGCCAATTACGCGACGGGTAAACGGCATGGACTACACAAGTAAAACCGCACCCACGCAGCAAATTGATACGGTGAGACCTGGGAAGGATTCGCGGGATCCGGCCGATTTGCGCCCTGGCGAAGAAGATCAAAAGCATCTGCCCGGATTGTGAGCCGATCAAGTGCGATGCGCCTGGAGAACACGCCGGATGTCTGTATCAGCATGAGCTCGCCGCCGAACTTGAGAAGCGGTCTGGATAACCGGCCTTAAGCTGATCCGCGTAAAGGGTTACAGCCCGAGTTGGCAACTTGGCGGTATCCGGCAGAAGGCTTTGGAGGAATCTGCCGAAGCGGCCTTGAGTGAGGAAGTGCGGAAGTTACAGGCAGAATTTGACATGGCCTCGGCTGGCGCTCGCGGATCAAGGCTTCACTTGTCGGCAACCTCTAAGGGAAGCGGCCTCAGCGGCACCGGCGGACGGGATCGATGTCTCCGATAGGCGGAAGTGACCTTAGAGTTATTCCGAAGCCTCACCCCATCCGTCCTTCGGATGGAACCTCGATCAAGTCTCGGGTGTTTCTGACGAGCCGGGCCTACTTTACGGCGTCGGATTTGCGACCCCGGTAGAATCGACGAGCGCCGGAACGCCAAGCGAGGTAGCGAGTGGGTCGCCCCAACACGGTTAGCAAGCGGATAGCCAAGCCCGGTACACCGACAGCATCGGATCGCGAAGCATCTCGCAACCCGGTGCAGCAAAAGCCGCTCCCGTTTGGTTCAAGCGCGCGTAGGAATGCCCGCGTGGTCTTTGCGGTGGCGGTGGTAGCGCTCTCGTTGTGGACCGCCGGGGGATTCCTGCCACCTTTGATCTGGGCGACCATTCTCGCCATCACCTTGTGGCCTCTCTAATCATGTTCGCCGCACGGCTCACGTCGGGCCCAACAAGGCTGGCAGCTGTCGCCTTCACGGCGATCGTCGCGCTCATCCTGTTTACGCCCATGGCGCTTGCCATCTACCGAGTGGCTGAGCAAAGCGGTGACATCGCGAATTGGCTGAAGAAAGCCAGGGAGAGTGGAATCGAAGTGCCCGACTGGATCGCTCGCCTGCCGGTCGTAGCTGAGATCCTGCAGCTATGGTGGCGCGATAATCTGTCGGATCCCAAAGCCGCGACTGCCTGGCTCAAGACCATCAATGCGGACGATGCGTCCGGTCTATTCAACACGTTCGGCGGTCAGCTCATACGGCGCCTGTTCATGCTCTTCTTCTCTTTATTTGCCTTGTTTGTGCTCCTCAGCAACGGCCGCTCGGTCGCTAACCGCACCATCGAGACGTGCGATCGCATCCTGGGGCATCCCGGCGAGGGCGTAGCGCAGAAGATCGTGGATTCGATCCGAGGGACTGTAAACGGCACCGTGATCGTCGCCATCGGCGAAGGCTTGTTGATCGGCGTCGGATACGTTGCTGCAGGCGTACCAAATGCCGTGATGTTCACCATCATAACCACGGCTTTTGCGATGCTCCCATTCGGTGCCTGGGCAGTGTTCACGGCCGCCGCCGCGACGCTTTTGTCCGGCGGTGGCAGCGGGGTCGCAGCCGCCGGCGTCATTTTCTGGGGCGCGACCGTCATGCTCGCGGGAGATCACTATATTTGGCCCACTCTGGTCGGGGGCGCGGCGCGGCTCCCTTTCCTCTTTGCGTTTCTCGGAATTTTCGGCGGGCTGGCCGCCTTCGGCCTACTCGGCTTGTTTTTAGGACCCGTCGTCATGGCCGTATTGTTGACGGTTTGGCGAGAGTGGATTTTTCGGCCTGAAGAGCAAAGCACCTTTGACTGATCGCGCCGGCGTGCGGGCTCCGAAGCGGTTATCGCATAAGGCTCACAGCCGAGCGCTATCTCGGCGATATCGGATACGGCGCAGACTACCGCCTCCGCCCTTGCGTTTCGCACCTATGCCTATATCCCGCGTCTCGTGCCTCTCGTCCATCCTCTTGCAGAGAGGCATCGATGGGCGACAAGACGGATACCTTCGATGCGCATAGGAACCGCGAAGAGCGGATCAACGTTCCATTGCTTTCATTGCGAGAGGAGATCAATTATGGGCTTCTTTACCAAAGACATCAAAACCATGGACGACCTTCTGATCCATGGTCTTCAGGACATCTACTACGCCGAGCAGCAAATCCTTAAATCGCTGCCGAAGATGATCGAGAAGGCAACCAATCGCGATCTGGTCACGGGCCTGAAGAATCATCTCGAGGAAACCAACAAGCAGGTCGAGCGGCTCGAGAAGGTGTTCGCCAAGCTAGGCAAGGAGCCGAGCGGCACGAAGTGCCCGGCCATCGATGGTATCATAAAGGAGGCCGACGAAACCGCAGCAGAGATCGAGGACAAGGCGGTTCTGGACGCCGCCATCGTGGCCAACGCGCAGGCGGTCGAGCACTATGAGATGTGCCGCTATGGGACGCTGATCGCCTGGGCCGAAGAGCTCGGCCACGACGAGATCGTGCGCTTCCTGACTACGAACCTTAACGAAGAGAAGGCGGCGAATACCAAGCTGAACACCGTGGCGCTACGGAAGGGCGTCAACGCCACAGCTTCCACTGCGGCTTGACGTCTTCCGCGATGACTTCCGCGGGTCCGCGACATCGCGGGGCCGCGGTTGCGTTCCGGCCTATGAGCAGTACGCAGCTTGCGCCTGGCGAACCACGCCGTCACCGAGACGCACAGCCATGCCAGTGAAGCGCTCGCGATGCGCGCCGGCGACGCTGTGTTCGACCAGCAGCCGGAACACTCGGCGAAGGGCGAGCATCCCCAGCGCGCCGAGCGCGGCAACGGCGACGGCATGTCGAGCGCGGAGCGGACCAGGGAGTCATGCCAGCGCTCGATTGCCGGCTCGCGGCAACTGCTCCGCTCCTCTTCGAGTGGCACCCAGCCGCCGGCGACGACAGCCAAACCCAGGAGAATATTTTCGTTGGCGCCCCAGGCAGTCGCCGCCAAACTATCATCCGCGTGATCGTTGGTGTCGCGTGCCACGGTCTCCACGATCTGCACGTTACTGCATCATCCAAAGAGACTTGGTCCTCGCTGGCTCGAACATGGTCAGCGCCGTCGTCGCTGGCGTCGTTCTCGGCTGCACGATCTGCAACCTCAAATGACATCACGCAGACGCGCGCGACTCCCCTCCTCTGCCATCCGCATCGCCTTCCTACTTCGCGCCGCAACGCCTGTTAGCGGCACGCCTTCGGCAGAGCACGAAGCCCGCGCCGCTCCGTAATGACAGAAACGCTTCTCACCAATTGGCCCCTAGGAACCTCTTAGGTCGGGACATGTTGTGTCGGTCCACCTCTGGAGGACGATAATGAATAAGAAGTTTTTTCTTTTGCTGACGGCTGCGTCGCTTTTGGCAAGTCCGTCGTTTGCGCAAAATCCGCCGGCAACCGATCGGCCGAACAACAACGCGGTCAACAGCTCTGGCCAGAACAATTCCAACAAGCCGGTATCAGGCGCCAACAGCTTCACCGAGGGCCAGGCCAAATCGAAGATCGAGGAAGCGGGCTACACGCAGGTCACGTCCTTGAAGAAGGACGACAACGGCGTGTGGCGCGGGAAGGCCAGCAAGGGCGGCGTCTCGACCGATGTCAGCTTGGACTTCCAAGGCAACGTGAACGCCACCAAGTAACCGAGCGCTCAACAGCGAAGCTAGAGAAGGATTTATTATGACCGTTACGATTTCACGTCTATACGACAACTACTCCGACGCGCAACGCGCGGTGACGAGCCTGGAGGCGGCCGGTGTACCGCATACGGATTTGAGCATCGTCGCTAACAACTCCGACAACTGGTACAGCACCGACAATAAGGTCGATCGTGACCGCGATGGGGTCGACGATCGTGCCGAAGGTGCGGCTACGGGAGCGGGCGTCGGCGCGGGCCTCGGCGGCGCCGCCGGCTTGCTCGCAGGCCTCGGCCTGTTGGCGATCCCCGGCTTGGGTCCGGTGGTCGCGGCCGGGTGGCTCGCGTCGACCGCGCTGGGTGCCGTTGCCGGCGGTGCTGCGGGCGGCGTCGTCGGTGCATTGACGCAGGCTGGCGTCTCCAATGAGGAAGCTCCGCTCTACGCCGAAGGCGTGAGGCGTGGAGGCACGCTGGTATCGGCGCGCGTCCCGGATGCTGATCGTGCGCGGTACGAAACGATCCTGAACCAGGCCGCCGTCAACCTGCGCGACCGCAGCGCGGCCTGGCAGAAGGCAGGGTGGAAGAGTTACGATCCCTCGGCGCAGCCCTATGGCGCGGACGAAGTACGCAGGGAGCGCGAGCTCTACGGCTCGGCAGTGCGGTAAAATATCGGCGGCCCGCCTAGGCGGGTCGCTTTTTTGCACACGATTATCCATCCTCGAATTCAGGAACCGAATAGGCGCCGCGGAATGCCGGCTATGACCGCGCTGCTAAGATTGCTTGAGATCGCCGGTTACCAAAGTCGGGACAAGCTGGCGGACATGTTCCGTAGCCGACCTCCGGTCAGCCGGCGGGGCGCCAAGGATCCCTGAGCGGTTTGCACAACGGACGCCTTCCGCCTCCGGCGACGGGATAGAACCATCGCATTGCTGGAGAAGAGACATGCGCATCAATTGGACTTCGCCGCGGGCGTGATAGCGAAGTTCATCATGCCCGGCGACAACGAGCGATCGGGGTTCATTCTAACCACGATCCTGGGAATCGTAGGGGCGTTCGTGGCGACCTATCTTGTCCAGGCGCTTGGCTGGTACCAGCCCGGAGAAGGTGCCGGGCTCATCGGCGCCGTCGTCGTATTGTTCGTCTACGGTATGGTAGCGACGACGGCGGGCCAGCTAGCCGACTTTGGCGTGACGAACCTGAATGAGACGCAGCGCGCGCCTCAGGTCGCGAGGTGGCGTTGATGATGTTGACCAGCCCCCGGCGAACCCGGGCTCAACTAGTTGAAGCTGCTCGGGCACGAGGGGGCGGATACCACGCGAGGAGGAATGGTCCAAGACATAAACTTTTGTTCCGACAATGATGGCCTGAAAATAGGGCGACTGGTGGAACGACTTCGGCTACCGCATGTTCATCCTGCGCCGCAACATTCGGGCGTCGTCCGGATTGCAGGCAATCCAGAAAGCGCCCGATGAATTCTGTCCAAGCGGCCCGCGCGCGCCGAGCTCATTCCGCCGCGCCCGACAGCGGCTCCCTGATCACTACCGCGTCCATCATCGTCGCTTCCATGGCGGCAATAGCAGCAGTCAACCTGTACCTTGGAAAAGAGGCTGAAGCGACAAATCCACCCAAGGGACGCCTCGTCGAAGTGAATGGCGTCCGGCTGCATTACGTGGAGCGCGGCGATGGCGATCCAATTGTCCTTCTGCATGGCAACGGGAGCATGGTTCAGGATTTCGAGTGCAGCGGACTCATCGACCTAGCGGCCAAGCAATACCGCGTCATCGCATTCGACCGCCCAGGGTTTGGACACAGTGAGCGCCCGCGCAACGTCGTATGGACACCTGACGCTCAAGCGAAGCTATTGAAACTCGCGCTGCGAAAGATTGGTGTTTCCAGCGCAATCGTTCTGGGTCACTCATGGGGCGCATCGGTCGCCGTCGCCATGGCCCTCCAATATCCGTCCTTTGTCCGCGGACTGGTTCTCGCGTCCGGATACTACTACCCTTCCGTCCGGTCCGACACGTTCACATCTCTCCCGGCCTCGCTGCCCCTGGTCGGCGACATTCTTAGCCATACCTTTTCGCCTTTGGTCGCGCGGCTCGCGTGGCCAAAGATGATGACAAAGATGTTCGAACCGCGACGCGTGCCCGAAAAATTCAGTGGCTTTCCGAAAGAATTGGCGCTGCGGCCATCCCAACTGAGGGCTGCCGCGGCGGAAGCCACGCTGATGGTCCCGGACGCGCTGATGGAGCGCGGGCACTACGGCGATCTCAAGATGCCGGTTGTGATCATCGCAGGCGAGCAGGACAAGCTCGTCGATATTGAGGCGCAGTCGGCCAGGCTGCATTCTGACATCCCGCACAGCAGTTTTCACCGGATCGCGGGAAACGGCCACATGATCCAGCAGACCGCGACGGAAGAAGTCATGTCGGCCCTACGCGAAGCCACGAACGGGTCGACGACTGCCGGGACGTAATCGATCGAGGCGGATCGGCTGACTGGTATCGACTGCAGTAAGAGCCTGAACTGAAAGGCCGCAAAATCCAGCTTTCTGAATAGAGCAAGCTTGGGGGCTACATGACCGGCAAGGAACACGATCCCACCCCCATATGAGGTTGGCGGATCCGCGTCGTATCCACGATCCGCGAGTAACATCGTTTGGTGTCGGGCTCCTATAAGGGGGGCGGCGGTAATAGCGGCTCAGTCCCGGTCCCGGTGGGCGACGATGTGATTGAGGTGCTTTTGCCCGTCGCGTTGCGCGCGCGTCGACAGAATTAAAGGACCGCCTCAACCAGCCCCCTCGCCTTTGCCTCCTGTGCTTCGACATACCAATTTGAAGGCGCCTTCTGCAAAACCTCATCGAGCGTCACGTTCGATCCCAAGATGAGATGTTGAAAGCCCTCATTCTGTATTGCAATCGAGCATTCGATTTCGTTGAGCGTCGCCTTTACGACGGCAATGCAGGTCGTCAGAGGGCCATCGATCACAAGGCTCTTAGATAGCTTGCGTTCGTGGATCATCAGCCGCGTGCCGCGCGTGAGGTATCGGTTCGGCCGAGCGAAGAAGCTCATGAGTGTCACGCCCGCGGAGTAGATCACGGCCTTACCTAGGAACACGAAGCGCCTCTGCGGCTCCGTCTCGCTCGCGAATCGCACATCCTCTCCCATCATTCGGGCGACCTCCGGATCGCCGCCTAATGTCGACAGTTCGATAACGATGAGGTCTTTATCGGCCGCGTTGTCGAACTGCGTTCGAAACGCGGTGTACATATTGTAGTCGACGACGCCCGAAAGGCTGATCGCCGGTGACTTGAAGGCCGTAGCAGGTAAAATCGTAAGTTCCATGGGATCGATCCTACTTTGGAAAACATGGTCTCCGACGGCATGCAGATGCCGTGCCGAGTTTCCGGCCGAATGGGGCCCCCTTACGGCCTTCGGTCACTGCGGAAGATGATCCGCGCGGTGAACGCGAAGACAGAAAGGGCTAAGCGCAGCGCGAAGATGAGCAGCGCGATTTGGAGCCAGATGAGACCGCCGATTTCCCGAAAGACAAACTCGATCCGCGGCCCCCACGGAGCAGGGATAGCATCGCCAACGGCCTCGATCCCACGTTGAAGGGCGCGCTGGGCGCCGGTTAGCAATTCGGGCTTTTCGTAGAACGCGGCGAAGATTAACACCCACGCGAGTATGATGGTGACCGCTCGAAATGAGTGGACCTTCAGGTGATAGCCAAAGCCAGGCCGGCAGCGATCGTCGTCGTTGCGGTGCAGTACCATCGGTCGATGCCCATCAGATGAGCACGATCGGCTCAGTCGGTACGAAACTTGCCGAAAGGGCGACCGTTCCAAGCACCTTGAAGTCAGCGCAGGGCTTAGGAACTTGAAGGCCCCTCGAACGTCGGTTTGTTGCTCGTCGGCAAAGCTCCAAAAATATCGTTGCCGGCGAGAAACACCTCAGCGCCCTTAAAGTTGCGCGGCCCCGGCTTCAGTCGGTACTGCGCTTGGAAGCTCCCAGTCATGACCACGACGGATGCAAGAATAGCGATCCTCACGGCGTGGGACCGTTGGATTGGGGCGCAGCCAGGACTAACAAGCCCAACGGGACGTGACGCCTTCAAATTTTTCTTAGAGCTTCAATCATCGAATTCGGACTTAATCGATTTCGGCTCTGTCGAAGACAAATGGCAAGTTGTTCACGGTTGGCTGTTGAGCGCTGGCCGTGTGACAGACTGAAGCGCCTCCCGATAGGAACGTTTGACGATTGCGATGATTGCCTTCCGAAACAGTTGTTTTTGGAGAATTTATCATGGCATTGGAAGCGAACGAGGCCGGCAACCTGATCGGCAGCGACAAAGTCGAAGGCACTGCAGTCTATGGAGCCGATAGCCAGAAGATCGGCAGCATCGAACGGCTGATGATCGACAAGATGAGCGGGAAAGTGTCGTATGCGGTTCTTAGCGTCGGCGGATTTCTCGGCATCGGCGACGACCACTACCCTCTCCCGTGGCAATCCCTGAAGTATGACACCAATCTTGGAGGCTATGTCACTGGCATCACCGAGAGCCAGCTTCAGGGCGCGCCGAAATATCGTGACGAGGCCGGTTGGAATTGGAATGATCCGACGGTCGGTCGATCGGTGAACGAATACTACGGCGTCCCATTCTGATTGCATAAACTCCAACGGCGCGCTTGTTGTCGAGCGCGCCACGGTCCACTTGCACAACCCGGTCAACGCGAACTTTACCATAGCTCTAACGGGGATCCATGGACACTCTGTAGCGAGGATGACGGACGCCTATTTGTGCTGCACGAGGCCAATCTACCTTCGGGCGGCGCCTTTACGAGGATAGAGATTTCGGACTTTCTTTATCACGCAAAGGCCGGACCCGAGCAGCAGGCTCTCCTTAATTAATCGCTGCAATCGTTCATGCGAATTGAACGCGGGCTCGCCGCCCGTTATGGCGGATACTTGCGAAACCACCGGCCTCCGCGACCTAAGCGATCCGCTCAGCGTTCTCAGCGTCTGGGGGCAAGACAATGTCAATCGAAGAGACAGAAGTAGGCGTCAGAGAAACGCTGCGTGAGTTTTCTCAGAGGATTCCCAGCGACCGAGCGCCCGACGTGGATCGATCGTCTCAGCGCGGCAACCCGTGAAGCTCCGCTTGAGATGTTAGCCACGGCCTTTCTGATCGGAGCACTTCTGGGGCGTAGTCGACGCTAGCGCTGGCCTAGGCAGAAGCGCTTCGCGATGATCAGCACTTCACAGTTATCTCTCACCAACGAAGGGGGTGCGGCGGCCGAAGCCGCCGCCCCTGGTTTCCATCACAGACGCCGGCGGTTCGGGCCAGGGTTCGGCAGCGGCCGCCCGAGAGCCTGTTCCACGCGTATTAGTGCAGCCCGGTAGAAGGGGGAGAATGAATAAATGGTGCCCAGGGGCGGAATTGGGGTGGATCCACTTTTCATCCCGGCGATGGGAAGCGGACATCGCAGTCGCTCTCCATCAAACAAAGGTGTGGGCACGCGCGCAGTCTGACGCGAAGCCCACCTCCAGGCGTTCTTAGGTCAGCTTGCCCTCGAGCTGCTGCGTCAGGAACACGATGATGCGCGATCAAAGCCCCGCGGGATCGCCATCGCCGCCGAGGCCGACGCCATTATCCGAAACCGACAATTCGATTCCTTGGCCGGACGGTCGTCCGGAAAGGAATACTTGAGTGAGTTCATGACCGCGGGCCGCAACGCAAAAGGATAGCGCGAGCAAGCGACGGTCCGCTGCCACCCTTGCGGGCTCGATCGAAGGATCGGAAACTTACAACGATCCCGGTTCAAGCCGGTGAGGCCCCGGTATCGAGTAGCTGCGAGACGGCGGCAGCCAATTGCGCCGGGGCAAAGGGCTTCTGGATCAGGACGCTACCGTCGACGCCCCGCGATTTCCACTCAGGCGCGCTGGCGCTCGTCATGTAGACCACGGGAAAGCCAGGCGAAATTTCCCTGATCTGCTGCGCGAGTTCCCAGCCACTTATACCACCACCCAGGTTGATGTCCGTCAGCAGGACCCGACATCCCTCGCGGCCATCGCAAAACGTGGAGAGGGCCGCCTCCCCCGAATGGACCGAGCAGGCCTCGAAACCGCCGTCGGACAAAGCGTCCTCCACGAAGCTGGCGATGAGAGCTTCATCCTCCACGACTAGAACACGAACGGCATCACTCACTTTCAAGTCTCCTCAGCGATCGAGCCGGGTGCGGCGGTAGGTTGGCCCGTGGTCGACAGAAGAGCGAGCTTTGCCGTCGGGCAGCCAGGCGCCAAAATGTCGTGCTGCCTCAAGCCACCGGCACACCGTAATAGGCGTTCGCGGAGCGCGTGGTCGCCAGGTCGCTCCAATTCCAACTGCTCTCGTCAGCGTATTTGGGGGCGCCGCGGAGCTGATCCTGGGCGATGCCAGTGACGTAGCCGCCGCGGTTAGTGTCGTATTCAGCCACGGCAGCGGATAGTGACCGTCGCCGATGCCGAGCAGGCCGCCGAAGCTGAGCACCGCGTACGAAACCTTGCCACCGACCTTGTCAATCATCACGCGCTCGATGTAGCCGACCTTTTCCCCGTCGGCCGCGTACACGTTCGTGCCCTCCACCTTGTCGCTGCCGATCAGGCTGAACGTCTCCCGATCTTCCATCGTGGCCATGTTGACCTCCTGTTGTCTTCGGAAATAAACGGGGCCAAGATGCCTCCGTTCCCGGCAGAGTCCGCGGTGAAATGTTGATCCCAGGGATCGAGCGGCCGGATCGGATGACGCGCCGCAATGAATGCTGGAAGTCCGAGCGGAGTTCGAGGATGGAACTGACCGATCTGGAGCGCGATTTTCTGAGGAAGCTCCTCGGCGAATCCTGGGCTAGCCCGCCGACGTTCGACCATGAAATCGTGGCGCGGCTCGTGGAGCTGGGTCTGGTGGAAACCGAACCGCTTCCATCCGGAGATATCGAGTATCGCATCACCGACGTTGGGCGGGCGGCGGCTACCGCGTAAGGCATAGATCGGCGCGTCCTCGGGGACCGAGTCAGGAGGTTTCGGATTTCCGGAGCTGCTCCAATTGCAGACGCAGGGCGGCAGACAATTCCGGCTCTTCCTTGATGATCGAACGCAGCCGTCCGCCGATTTCCCGCACGATAGGCAGGCTATATTTCCGATAGATGTCGGCGCCGTTTCGCATCACGTCAACCCTCGTTGCGAGCCCACCTGCTGGCACATCCTCGGAGCGATGGTCTCAGCGGCGACCGGGGCGGGTCGCAGGAACGATAATCGTGCTGCCCCATTGAACCGCAGGGGCCGTCGCCCGCCGTTGAACTACGGCGCCTGTCGCAGATAGCCAAAGGTCTCACGACCCGCTATTCAGAACTAGCGCTCGCGAGGATAGCCAAAGGCGGCGGCCTCTCCGGAACCTCGGCGTTCCGGAGCCACTCGCCCTGGCGCGCTCTCGCCTGCAGGCGCGAAGCCATCCCGCACCCGACTTATCTGCCCCTCAGCGAAAGACTGATGCGCGTTACGATGTCGTCCCACTCGCGCTCTTCGCTCGCCGGGTAGTTAATCAGGACGCAGTGAATCCATCCATTCGAGAAGTTGCATCGGTTGTACCAAACCTTCTCGCCCTTATCACTGGACACCGCGAAAAACCGAGGCGTCGTGCGCTTGTACTGAATGTGCGCGGGCGGATGCTTCTTTGCGAGAAATGCAGCGGGTGAATCGTTCGAGACGTTGGCTACGGCCTGTATCGTAAGGTCGGCTCGGCCGTCCGCCGTCCGAAATCGCTGTCCGTAACCGTTCGGCCGGCCCGCTTCTTCGGTAAAGATCGATGCCGGGAAATCGACAGAGGTACCTGTCTGCGGGATGGAATAGCTGGTCCATCTCACCGGTTGCGCCGAGACGGCGGAGGTCGAGGCGACAAGCCCAAGAACGAGCGCCGATACCAGCTTCATCCCGCCTCCTGCAGTACTCATGTAGACCCGACGACCGGGGTCTCGGTTTCGATCGTCGGGATCCGACGGGCTTCGGCGCAAGGCCGCCTCACCTCGAAGCGCCCGCAGCGGGAAGGTCACTTCTGGCCCGACGGCGCCTGAGCATTGGAATTGTTCGGGTCCTTCTTGTTCGCCTCGTGATGGCCGATCGCGCAGCCGGCGGCAGCGCCGAGTTTGCCATGCCCTGCCATGTGGCCGGCGACGCCGCCGACGATGGCACCCTTGATGCAACCCTTCGCGTCCGCGCCGGAGGCGAAAGCCAGCGCCATCGCGGCCACGCATGCCGCCGTGAAGATCCATTTCATGAGCTTTCTCCTTGCTCGGTTTCCGCGAGATCAATTCGATCCGGAGGCGGTCGTTCCCATCGGGGGCACGTTCCTGGCTGCAGCTCCGCGATTTGCTCATCAGCCGCGAAGTCGGCCCTCATCGGCGAGAGCCGCCGCTCCGCGTCAAGGAGCAAGTCGGGGGTCGGAGTTTCCCAACTGTTGGAGTGAAATCGTTCATTTCGGAGAGGTCATGCGCGCGGTCAAGGAGAGCAAACGGTCCAGGAGGTGACGCTTCCCCGCGACGCGATGGTCGACGTGCAGATTGCCAGCCGCGGCATTCGCCGCAGGCGGGTCCTGCTGGCGACGCGGCAGGTGCCAGCGAAATCTTCCTTGATCGGCGGTCCTTGAGGCCGGCCTGACCAGATCTCGATGATCTTTTTGGCGATCAGTTCGGTCAGGGGGTCGTTGCGATCCACTAACCAATCGACCGCAGAGCCTGTTCATAGGCCCTCGAAAGCTGCGCGATCTCCTCAGGCCCAAGAGGTGAGTTTTGAAGTATGTATCCGGTCGATGGCCAATTGTTATCACCCGCTGCGGGCGGGGTAGCACCAATCTGCCGAAGGAGCATTGCATCCCTGCCCCAAGGGACGAACCCCGTACCGGCCCCAGCTCATGGCCCCGGCCCCCGAGTTGGGTCCTTTTCCGCCAAGCCTGGGAAGCGCCGCGAGCCGGAGGCTTCGACGAAGCTCCCTCCGAATCCTTTGCCCCCCAGGCTATTGGTCTTCGCCTGCAGCGGCGGAATCCTGCTTCAGGCCAGTCTCGACCTTGGCGAGGAGCGCCTGGATTTCCGCACACTCGTTCGAGCCAGGATCGGCTTCGAGCCGCGCCAGCGGTTGCTCCTTCTGTCCCAGGAGTTTCGCAACAGCAGACATCCCTCACCGCGGAGACGTAATCGACTGACGAAAGGGCCGCTCAGGGAGCGGCCCTTTCCTGGTTCACCAGCTCCGGGTGCCGAAGCTGAAAATGCTGGGGCCACCGCCGGAATAGCCGTAGCCGCGTTCGTAGTAGCCCGGCCCGCCATAGTAGCCATAGCTCCGGCGGACCTCGTAGCCGTCGTCTCTGCCGTAATAGCGTTCGACGTAGCGGGGGGCACGGGTCTGGTAGCAGCGGCCGTACTCGTTGCAGACGAGCCGGACCTGCTCAATGCCCGCAGCATCAGCCGACGCGATGGCCGCAGGTGCAAGAGGGGCGGCACTCGCGGACGACGCCATCAGGGCCGCAGCGAGAGCTCCTAGAACGATGGTCTTCATGGTCGTTCTCCTATGGCTCGAGATCAGTCGATCTCTTCGATGACGCGGCGCTCGTGGGGTTCGACGATGTAAGTGCGGCTGTCCCGGTTGATATACCGGTACTCGCGAAGGGTCGGAGCATCCCGATAAACCTCTTCGGGGAACGCTTCGATCTCCACGCCTTCCGGCACGCGCTCTCCGGAGCGGATCTCAGTACGAACCGTGCTGCCGGTGGTGCGACGCTCGCGCTCGACCGGGCGCGCCTTGGCGTGCTTGCGGATCACCTCCCGGTCGCTGTCGCTGAAGGTCGTCTTCCGCTGTTCGCTGCGCGCCGGCGCCGCCGCCGTGGAGCGGCCCGAGTGCGGCAGGACCGCGACGATCTTGTAGCTGGAGGGCTCCACGATCACGATCTCGTCCTTCACCAGGACGAAGCTGTAGCCCCGGTACTGCGGCACGATCTCGACGACCTCAGCAGGCAGCGGCTGCAGACGTACATCGTGCGGCACGGCTGTGCCGACCGACAACGAGAAATTCACGTTGTTGAGCGGCTGCACATTCAGGTGCGAAATCGACGTGCTGATCCGGGTCCGCTGCTGATCGTTGATGTTTACAGACGCATTCACGTTCATGTTCGACGAACGATCGGCCGTGTTCTGCTGGCTGTTCGGCTGCTGGGCCGTGGTGGTCGAATTGCTACCCGTCGGGGACTGCGCCTGATTGGTGCCCGAAGCCGGTGGGTTCGCGCTCTGCGTCTGATTATTCGCAGGCGGATTGGTCTGCGCCTGGTTCGAAGGCGGATTGGTCTGGTTTGAGGGCTGGCTGGTCTGCGCCTGGTTGGTAGAGTTGTTCGACGTGGGCGCCTGCGTGGTGGTGGTGCCCGTACCGGAGTTAGAGGTTTGGCCTGCAGCGCTCTGACCGGTCGATGACGGAGGCTGCATCTGGGCCGAATTCGCCGAAGGATTGGTCTCCGCGGATCCCGAAGAGGAGTTGGACGACGGTGTCGACGGCGTCGTCGATGTGGAATCCTGCTGACGCTGCGTAGCCGACGGATTCGACGTGCTTGGAGAAGATTGCGCGAGAGCTGAAGTCGCGAGCGCGACTGCGGCGGTCGTAGCTAACAATAAACGCTTGTTCATCTGAAATCCTCCTAATTGGTCGCCGAACAACACCGGACAAAGCGTCGGGTTCCTGATCGGGAAGTTTCGGTAAATCGTCTGAAGCGGCGCAGCCGAAAATTCTTCCAGCCAGCAGGGGAATCATTCCCGCATTGCGGAGGCGCGCCGCCCCAGTGATCGGGAACAAACGGAACTTCCTGCGAGCCTTCTCGTTGGCAGTGGCTACTTAGAAGCCATTGGAGAAGACACCATGAAGAAGTTGATCGTCTGCGGCGCTCTCGCCGCCTTCGCCCTCGGCACCCAGGCCGCCAACGCCGCCGAGTTCTACATCGTTCGCGACGCGACTACCAAGAAGTGCACCGTCGTCGACACCAAGCCGACGACCACCACCACGACGGTCGTGGGCGACGGCGTCTACAAGACCAAGACGGAAGCCGAGTCCGCCGTGAAGACCACCAAGGTCTGCACCGAACAGTAAACGGCTATCGCAGGGCCTAGCCGGCCTCGCGAAAACGTTCTGACAGCAATTGGAGAAGAAGATGCCGGTACTGATTTTATGGGCCGTTCCCGCCGTGCTCGTTGTTGGCGGCGTCGGCTATTGGATAGTTCATATGCACTAAGCGAACAGTAGTTCCCAAAATGGCTCGCCCGCAATCCGGGCAAGCCTTTCTTGAACCCACTGCAGGGGCAAAAAAGGGCCCAGCGGCGCCGTTTCTCTGTGAACTTTCACCGCCCTAATTGTAGTCCAGGTGTTTGAGCGGGAGCCCCTTCAATTGCCCCTTGTTGCCGCTCATGACGGCGTCACCTGGGACAAGTCGTTCGCGTTCGTCGAAGCCGCGCCGGTGGTGGTGTCGCGCGAGGTGGTCGAGGTGCTGCTCGAGCTGGTCCGGACCGGTTCATCGACGAACTTCAGCCTGATATCGTGCTCGCCCGACGAAGCCGCCGATGCCGATTACCACCGCATTGATCTGTCGCTCTTCGTCGACGAGCAGCTCGTTGATGTCTCCGAGCTTCTCGTTGGCCTCGTCGTTAACGTTCAGGCCCATCAGGTTCGAAGCACACCAATTGCCCTTGAGCGGCCATCTTCGCATCGGCCGGTTGAGCGGTGATAGCCGGCGCGGCGCGATCAGCCGGTTGAGTGGATTGCGCAAACGCAGAGTCGCCGATCACGGCAGTGCCAAGCAGAGTAACGCCAAGAAAGCTCGATTGTCTCCTCGAACGTCGGCCTCCTTTCAGATGCCGGCCCAACGGCCGCGATTGCCACGCGAGCCTCCTGATGGCAACTCAACGAAGAGATTCGGAAGGCGTTCCGACTGTGAGGCGAGAACTGGCTAACCCCTTCTCGAATCCTTCGCGTCCTCCACGATCGACCAACTCGCGATATCGGCATTCGTATTCCTTCGCCATCCGGCTCGCGGCGAAGCGCTCCTCGAACCGGGCGCGGACCACTGTTCTGTCCAGCCGGCCAAGTTCGTTTACCGCCCTGATTGCCTGCTCCTCGTTATCCACGATAAAGCCGGTAACGCCGTCTTCCACTACTTCGGGCACCGAGCCGGCTCGGTAGGCAATCACAGGCGTCCCGCACGCCATCGCTTCGATCATGACGAGCCCGAACGGCTCCGGCCATTCGATCGGAAACAGCAAGGCGGCAGCCCCGGCGAGGAACGGCTGCTTCCTGATTTCGTCCACCTCGCCGACAAGTTTGATTTCCCCGCCATCGATATTCGGCTCGAGCTTCTTCTTGAAGTAGGCCGTCTCCGCGCGAGGTATCTTGGCCGCTATCCGCAGCGGCATCCGCGCGGCGCGTGCGATGCGCATGGCGGCTTCCGGTCCCTTGTCCGCCGTCAGTCGCCCGAGAAAGGCCAGGTACGAGCCCGGTTCATAGGAGGGCCGTAGCAGATGCTTGGGCAGACCGTGCTGGATCGTCGCGATCCAGTTTGCGTCCGGAAGCGGTCGACGCTGGTTGCCGGAAATCGAGACGAAGGCGGCGTTCGCGAAAGCCTCGATCACGTCGGACAGACCGGGAAGGTCGAGCCGGCCGTGCATCGTCGTCAGGAACGGCACGCCGGTCCGGCTCAGCACTGGAAGAGGCAACCAGTCGACGTGGGAGTGGATCACGTCGAAGTCGCCCGCGCGCTCGGCGATGGCCTCGATCAGCAGCGCGCATGCGGCGTTCGGATCCGCACCCTTCCGCCCCAGGCGTAGCGCGCGCGGCCAGACAGGGTGGAGCTTTCCCTTCGTCTTCGAATCTCCGCTCGCGAACAGGGTGACGTCGTGTCCGAGCCCGACCAGTTCGTCGACAAGCCAGGCGATCACGCGCTCCGTGCCGCCATAGAGCTTCGGTGGAACGCTCTCGGCCAACGGAGCAAGCTGGGCGATCCGCATCGGCTAGGCCCCGACCACGAACCGCAGGACAATCACGATGACCGCGGAAATGAGGTATGAAATCGCGAGCAGCGTCCAACTGGGCCTTGTGCTCTCGCGAACCGCGCGCGCGACGAACATCTTCATGCCCGTCAACATTCGTCTTCGGGAAGCTGGTGCAGGTAGGCTATCCCGAAGCTGGCGAGTTCTTCGGCATCGCTCTCTCGCTCTTCCCGTTTCCTGTGCAGATAGCGCTCGAGCAGGCAGCGGCGGCTGTCCTGAACGTCGACGTCAGGATGCGCCGCCCGATACACGGTCCAGGCCGTCTCTGCCGCTCTTTTCACTGCGACTCCGTCAACCATCCTCACGCTCCGAGCGACTGCATCCAGTCGCTGTCAACTCAGCGCGATGGCGAAAGTTTCTAGTTTTTCCCGAAGCTTCGACCTTTGGCGGAGAAGCGCTCGGTAGTCTATCAGGAAGCTTTCGCCCGCGCGCGCTCGCGAGCTCGGCGGCGCTGCCGGCGTTGGACTCGACCAAGCCGTGCTGAGGAGGGAAGGCGAGGCGTCGGCAACCGTTCAGCTACTGGTGGTTCGATTGCCGGATCCGGCTCGTCAGGCCGGGCTTCCATGAACTCCAATTGTCGGCGGCCCTTCTCAATGATGCGCCAACCGCCGCTCAGGCCCTCCACCAGTCCTTGCGAGAAGATGTCCAGATCCGGCACGCGCGCGGCCAAGCGTTTGGTCCGCTCGGCCCAGTCACGTCCGCTCGTCGCCCGGATGGCCATGTCGCGCTTGAGGTCCGCCATGAGGGCGAAACCGTCGGGATAGCTCACCAGGATCTTCAGCGCCGTGACCTGGAAATTCAGCCCCGCTCCCCCCTACCGCCACATCGTCGGCGCGTCCTGAAGGGCCTCGCGGCCGACCTGCTTCAGCCTGTCGCGCGAAGTGTCGCCATTCGTCGCGGCTTCCAGAATCCTGGACGCCACGTGAGTGCGGGCGCCGGTCTCATAGCGCGAGACGTCTTCGCAGACTTCGTCGAGGACGGCGCGCAGAAGCGCGGTCGTTGCCGGATCGAATGGGCCCCCCAAAGGAAAAACAATCGTAGCGCGATCTCATGGGCGCCGAAATCAACAGTGTTAAGCGCCCCAATATCCCGGCAAGTCTACACTCGAAGTCCAGCTCGGCAAGCTCCGATAGTCGCCGTACCGCACGCGGATCGAACCCGGCTTCGGCCGAAATAAAGCTCGAAAATTTCGAGTGACGCCGGCGGCGACGAGCATCCATTCCCCTCGGAATCGAGGCGACTAGCAACCATTGCCTGTTTTTCCCGTTGTTCGGCCGGGCAAGGAAACGTGGAAAGGAGTAATCCGATGAGGAAGATTGCAATGGTGACGGCGACGGTCGGTGCTCTCGGTCTCAGTTCGATCGCGCCGACGTCGCCCGCCGAAGCTCATTGGCGAGGTGGCTGGGGACCGGGTATCGCCGGCGGCCTGATCGCCGGCGCGGTGATCGGCGGGCTTGCCTCCTCGGCGTATGCCTGGGGGCCGGGCTACTACGACTACGCCCCAGGCTACTACGGCGCCGGCTATTACGGCAGACCCTACGCCTACGACTATGGGTACGACGCGCCCTACCGCTGGGGCGGAGGCTACGCCACGACCTACTACACGGCGCCGGTCTCCTATGGCTACCGGTACCGTCGCGTTGTCCGGCCGGCGTATGCCTATTACGGCGGCGCCTATCCAGTCGTGCGGCACCGCTGGCATCGTCACCACTGGTGAGGCGGCGCCCTCCCTCTCGGCCCCGTCAGGCCGCGTTCGGAACGAGCGCGGCCCGTTTTGTTGCGTGATGAAGTCGGATATTGCAGGTCACCACCATCCGTCGGCGAAGAAATCGTGCCGCTCGAATGCCAGCCGGGATTCGGCTGGCCTTCTCGCGGATTTCGCCCCCCGCTTTGCCTGCGGACGAGCTTCCGCCCGGTTGCGCCCAAGCAGCTCTTTCTTAACGTAGGGAGGTGGCGCTGCAGGCATCGTCGAGGCCATCGCCTCTCGCGCCGATTGCTGCGGTTCCCCCGGCATCGGGTGAGCCTGCGCCATCCTCGGAGCATCGGCGCGCGGCCGCGTGTCGACGACGATCTTCTCCGGGAGGCTCCTCGCCGACCGGATCCTGATGGTCGTCCTGTCGGTCGGTCGCGTTGGTACGCTCGACCGGAGTCGGGAGGTAGCGGTCCGCGGCGAAGAGCAGCGCCAGCAGCAGCCCGCCGACGAACGCGAAATATCGGAAGATCGGCATGGACCGGCGCTCGCTGCGCAAGGGATGGTTTTTCGGCGGGTGCCGGGGTTATCGGCATGAGGCGGGCCGCATCCTCGACGCGACCCGCCGCGGTGGACTTAGTCCACCTCTTGGACCACGGTGCGCGTCGACGGATCGACCAGCATCACGCGTTCGCCGGAGTAGATGTAGCGGTATTTGGTGAGCGACGGACCCCAGTCAGCGGGCACCGCCTCGAGCTCGACATCGCGCGGCACGGGCTGGCCGACGACGATCTTCTCGCGCGTCTCGACCGGGCGGATCTTGTGCTCGGTCACGTAGGTGCGAATCTTGGTGCGGTATTCCGGCTCGATCTGCACGGCGGCATGACCGGCGCCTGTGGTGGTGACCACCGTCGACTGAGCCATCGCGCCCGTCGAGATGAGCGCGGCGGCCGCGGACATCAGCAGCAGCTTCTTCATGAGTCTCTCCTCGCCGCTCCATGCGGCGCTGCGTGAACACGTGAATGAAGGCAATGTTCCTCGAGGGCGACAGGAGCACTTCCTCTTTTTTCGCGGGGTGACCGGAATTAATTGCCACACGGACTAATTCGATCTGCCACATGTTGTCGTCAAGGCAAAAGACTTGCTCGCAGGCGTGAACGTTGCGGATCGCTGCGAGATCATGGGCGGGGATGCATTCAAGAGCATCCCAAAGGGCGGCGATGCTTATTTGATCAAATCCGTTCTGATGGATGAGAGCGACGAGAGCGTGATTTCAATTTTACGGCGCTGCCGCTCTGTGATGATGCCCCCAGCGCGTGTCATCATGATCGAGCACTTTCTCACCCAGCCAAACCAGCCGGACTGGGGCCAGCAATTTGTTGATCATGACAGCCGCTGAACCGCTATCTTATGTTGACCATAGAATACTGCTCGATACCGATGGCTTCCCCGATTGACTATTTCCCCGGCGAGGACGGCGAGCCTTCGAATACAAGGCCTCCGATTGGGGGCGGCTCAAGGGCAAGCTCGTTGCACTTGATTATTCGACGAAAGCGTGCATGACCGTGGAAGATCGCAACGAAATGCTAAGGGTAGCGGGCTGGGATATCTGAGCGCCGAGAAAAAGCCCGCCGGACCTAAACCGGCGGGCTCGCTCCCGGCTACAGTTCGTCAGCCCATTCTCAGATTCTCCGCCGACGTCTTGCCCCGGTTTTCCCTCTCTTCGTAGCCTACTTTGGCACCCTCATTGAGGCTGCTTTGACCGGCTTTCTCCACCGCCGAGATGTGCACGAATACATCCTTGCCGCCATTGTGGCTGGATGAATCCAAATCCCTTGACTGGATTGAACCATTTCACAGTACCCGTCGCCACGTCGCATTCTCCCTCTTAAAGCAATGATGCCAGCCTATCGCTAGCGCAGCATACCGCAAAGCAAAACCCGTCGGCGTGAACCGGCGGGCTCTCCATCCTCACGCTGTCGCTAACTTCATCTCCGCAGCGGCCATCGTCTGCCTTAGCTGGTAGTGCCAGCCTTCCCGGCCGATGGTCGTCGGCGTCGGGCCACTCATCGCCCTCGTCCTCCACCTCGTTCGTGAACTGGAGAACGGCGGCGACTGCCAGCAAGGGTGGTGGGTATCGTTGCCGCCAGCTCCCACGCGGCATCTCTTGCAGCGTGACAGCAGGCTTCGTTGTGGTCTTGGGCGTCGTAGTACGCATCTGTACCTCCGCCCAATCGCATGCGTAGATGGAAGCCAGGTGGTCGCCGAGGCTTGTCGATGTTGGCGATGGCGGCGAGTGCTGGATCAGCGGAAGCCTCGGCGGCTCCGGCTAGTCCGCTGAGCGCTGAGGCGGCTGCAGCACCCGCAATCATCTGCAGGCCGATCCCTCGGGTTATCTGGTTCATGCCACGCCCCCCGGTCCCAATCCCTTGGTCCGATTGCTCGAGAAGGCCCCCAGATCGGCGATGCCGGACTCCGCAGGGTCGTGCTTGAGATCTCGGAGCCCGCCTGCGGCCCAATGGGTTTGGTTGCCTGTCGGGTTAGAGCCGTTGGGCGATTCGAGGCAGCATGGGTGCAGCTCAACGGCACCGAGGCTCGGCTCATCGTCGCCCCGGTCTAGCTCACGATCAACATCGCCGGCCCCCCATGAATGGGCACCGTCGCCCCAGCGGTCCTGGTTCGCGGCCCGATCGAGCGAACCGAGGGATGCTTCTTCATCGCCGATCGGCTCGCACATGTCGATCTCCTCAAGGTCCGGATCGATGTCGCTGGCATCGAGGAAGTCGACCAGCCTTTCGATCTCGGCGCTGGCCTTCTGTCGCAGCTTACCGAGGCGCCCGAGCGCGCTTTGACGATCAGTGGGCAACGGGGGGATTGTCTGCGTAGATTGCAGACGTGCTTGACGGCAGCGTGCGATGCACGCTGTTAGCCTGGGTGATCTGGATTCCACTCCTTCGTGGCTCGGTCACAGCCGCGACCGAAGCACCCACCTTCCGCTCGGCGCGCTTTTAAGGTACAACCTAAATCATGAAGAAGTCAATAAAAGTTCAACCTAAAAAGCGAGGCCGGCCGGCTACGGGCAAGGATCCCCTAATGGGGTTCCGCGCATCTCCTGAAATGCGCGCGAGCGTAGTCAGATGGGCTGAATATCAACCGGATCTGCCTTCTCTGTCTGAAGCCCTCCGGCGGTTGGTCGAACTCGGGTTGACCATATCGACCAAGCCCCAGCCTGAGCGCGACGACCGGCGGGGTCACGAAGGCCCGAGGCAACGCGCCCGGGAGTTGGCAGGCGTTGCAATCGACAAGGCGACCGATCCTGCAGCCAGCGCGGACGATCAAGCCAGCCGCAAGCGCAAGCTCATCAAAGGTCCCGAGGAATTCCAGAAGGTGCGTCGCGACCGGAACCGGAAATGAACTGTTTCGAGGCGAAGAAATAGCGCGGAGGAGACCTGCACAATGTCGATCATTACACTCTTAATCGGCATTCTGATCATCGTTGTGGTGGGAGCAATCTGTTTTTGGGCAATCGAAAAGTTTGCCCCGGATCGCCGGTTGGCGAATCTCCTTAAGCTGTTGGTGGTACTCGTTTGCCTCGGCGCGATTGTGCAGCGCCTACTGGTTCTCACATACTAACCCAGCCCTGGCGCGCGCATAGGCAGGCCGAGTGGCATCAGCACTCCCCGCAGAGAAGCAGTGATGAGCATCGTTTCGGCCGACCGGTCCAGATGAGCCTAGGGCGAAGAAATGACGATGACCGACCTTACAGGCGCTAGAAGAAATGGCGGTGAAGCTAAAAGCCACCGCTCGGAAGCTTCCGCAAGGGCCGGACCGCGATGAAACTTCGAGATCTTGCGAGATTTCGTGCGCAGTTAGGCGCTACCAACAAAACTCTGGGGACGGACATGAAGCCGCTGGTTGGACTTTCGAACTGCTCTTAGCAACTAGCGCGTTTGCCCAAACTGCTCCACCGCGAGCGGTTAACGGCCTCCGGCTCAGCTCAAGCCGCAAGCGCCAATGGGTGCAAATTGGTTGGCGCGGCCAGAGGCACCAAACTCTGGCCGGGGGACTGCACTGGCGCGGCTCCGCGGCGGAAACTCCACCACGATCCCCGGCTCCAACGCTGCCCAGCGGCATCGGCTCCCCGCAGAGAAGCAATGACCGCCGTCGTTCGGCGCACCAAAAAAAGCGAAGTGTGGCAGGATCACTGGCTTGTAGCTCGCCACCGTCGGCGCATAGTCAAGCAATGATCGAGCAGCGACCAGCTTTCATGGCTTGCAAAAACCCCGGCACCGGCTGGAGGATCGATATTCTGTGGGCCGATGGCGAAACCGAAGTCATCAAGGGTTTCGTTACGGAGCACGACGCGACCAAGTGGATTTCTGAGCATTCGCCGACGTGGCAAGAAAACACGAGCCAACCGCGCTAGCGTGGCTTTCTTGGCTGCTCCGAGGAACGACTATGGATCGCGAGAAGGAGGAACTGGCAAGTAAACTAGCAGAATGCGCGAGAGAGGCACGCCATCAAGCCGCGCTTTTGCCGGAAGGTCCAGTTCGCGACGCGCTACTTGAAAAAGCTAAGCAATACGAAGCACAGATCCCCGCCGATCCAACATATTCGACTGTTGCGCAGCGCTGAGAAAGACGGGATCGCCCCTTGATCGGCGTCGTTCCGCCAGTCGTTTTGGCTTCATGGATATGCAAATCCAGATTCGCAAAACCGGTATCTGGTGCCCATGTCTGGGCTATGCCCCAAGGCGAGATCAAGCCAATGGCTGAGATCGAAGTCTACACTGGCCGCTATGAACGCGGACAGGGGCCCCGTTCCGAATTGGCATGACGGGGTTGGCCACGCGGTGCCATTCAGTGCGGGATGGAAGTCGTGATTCCTCGCCTATGAAACTCACCGCAGATCGTCCCTACTCCGACCCCGAGAAAGCCGCCCGCAGGCTCATGGAGCATGCACGAGCGTTTGAGTCATAGCAGGACGGCCGGATCTACATCGCGAAGCTGAACGACCCCTTCCTGCGAAGGATAAGGCGACGCCGGCCAAATACACCGGGGCTGAAGCTGGCGATCGCGCATGCTGGCTGGAGCCCGTTCACGAGAACGGCACGTTCACGCAGATGAGGCAAGCCGGCACGGACCTGTTCGCGTAGCCCTTACGAGCTACCTTCTCTGCAGCGATCCGGAGCATGTACCTTCGGCCTGCGTCCGCATCCTCATAGTTATCAGGATTTTGCATTTCCTTCCTGGGGCTAGAGCCAACGCCGCCCGCATGCATTTTAAGCGGGCGGCGTTGTGTTATCGGAGCCAGTCGAGACGGCCCCGGCGCGCCTTGTTAGGCAGCGGCGGGCGCCGGAGCCGTCCCGTCGTGCGCTTCACGCGGTCCCAAGTGTATCTGGAAAAGGGACGACCGAGAGGGCCCCTCCCGAGTTATCTCCACTTGACAAGTGTCCAATTCACCTCTGCGACGTAGGCACCCACTCCCGACCAGGGCTCGCCCGATACCATGAGTGAAGAGGCTTACTCTGGCGGCCTAAGACCAGGCGACCGCAGCCACTCGCTGACGTGAAGCGCGGTCTCATCCTGCCGAGCTCTGCGAAGCAAATCTTCCCGCTCGGCACAGGACGAAAGCTTCCCGGCCGCCGCGCGGAGGCGCATCGCATGATCAGCGAGGCGTTCTTCTAGACTTGAGGCTTGCTTAAATCGACGGCGCTTGATGGTCATGCGCTGCCCTTTCCATGGGAGGAGGGCGGGAGCGCGGTGACAGCGGTCTCATCACCGACATAAGCCAAGGGTCGCTCGGTGACGGGAGGATACTACATCCGTCGACGATTGACGTATGTACACAAGTGAACACAGCGTTGAAGGGGGCCAGCAAACAGGCAACAACGCGAGCAGCTTCTGCGAACGGTTTTGCGCAGACCGAAAATTCCTATGGGGAGGCGCTGGGACCCCGTATCGAGACGGCCCCCGCAGGGCTTGGGGGCAGGATTGCAGGAGCCGTCTCAGATCGGGGCGGTAAGCACCCGCGCCCCAACAGGTCAGGTGCCTGGAAGTTCCAATAGCGCCAAGCACAAGAAAACGGCCTCAGCGCGAGGGGGCACGCTGAGGCCAAAGTTGCTCATCTGTGCGGTCAAATGGAAGCCGGACCATTACGTTCGTCGGCCGATGACCTCCGCGAGCGCCTGACGCCCCTGATCCGCAAGACGCAGCCCCAGCGCATTGCGCATAAGGGGATATGGGTGGGCCAAGGTTCTGGTCGAGATCGAGTACCGCGCCAAATCTGCCCAGGGAGGGTACGGCATCCGTTTTTCCGGGGCGTGCGCGAGGATTTGGAATTGAGGGGCATGGATTGCTGTCGACCCTGGGCTTCTTCGCCCTCGCATGGCGGACTTTGCTGTCACCGCCCAGCAACATGCGCAATGTCCTATCTACTGGAACAGCACTTTAGACTCCACTCATCGAAATCCGTAGACTCCACTGATCGAAATCCGTGCGGCAGCCTCGATCTCAACCGGGCTGGAAGTATTTTCATTTCACTGACAGGCAATTTTCCCGGACGGGCCGCAGTGCGCAGTGCACTGCGGCCATTTTCATCGAGGGAAAGCTCTTGCGCGAACCACCAGTGCTTTTGATCACCGACGCAATAGCAGTCGGTGCTGTCGTGATCGGCTCAATTTTCGTCCTTGTCGACCGTCTAGGCAGCCGGTCTAAGAAGCAGCTCCGACGTTGAGCAATTCTTTGAAACGGTATCGACGGCACGTTGTTGCGGTGCCCGCGAGTAAGGGCGATATCTTCATCGAGCATCGTTGTCACTCCTGACGGTCTTAAGGCCCTTTTGGGTGTTGAGAAACCGGGAAAGGGGATTTCCCGGCGCAAAAATATTCGCCGGCGATCGGCTGCCAAGGCGCCTATCCGACTCCTTCGAAAAAGCGGCATAGCGGCGACGACGAGCGTCGCCGCTATGCCTATAAATTTTTGCGGCCTACCTCTTGAAACGACTTTCGGTTTTTCTAAGTCAATTTTCACCGCGAGAGCGGTGTGCCGGGCGCCAGATCGGGCCCGGTGCGGGCGCCGGGTCGGTGTCTTCGGGACCCCGTCTGAAACCCCTGTCCTGCGCTCCTTCGTACCCATCTTGCTCTATGGAGGACTTGGTTATGAGGACGACCTTTGACTTCGCGCCCCTGTGGCGCTCCACCATCGGCTTCGACCACCTGGCCAACCTCGTCGACAGCACAATGCGCCAGGCGACCGAGGATCACTATCCCCCGTACAACATCGAACGCTTCGGCGAGGACCACTACCGGATCTCGCTCGCCGTCGCCGCATTCGGCGCCGACGACATCACGGTGATCGCCGAGCAGAACGCGCTCACCATCGAGGGCAGGAAGCCCGAGAAGGCGGCCGGCGAGTATCTCTACCAGGGGATCGCCGCGCGTCCGTTCCGGCGCGTGTTCAACTTGGCCGATTACGTCCAGGTGAAAGAGGTCTCTCTCCGCGACGGACTGCTGATCATCGATCTGGTCCGCGATGTGCCCGAGGCGATGAAGCCGCGCCGGATCCAGATCGCAGGCGGCGCTTCTCCTTCGCGGATCGAGCAGAAGAAGGCAGCCTGACGCCAGCCAAGGTTCGATGGCGGAACGCGGCGGCTCGCAAGGGCGGCCGCGCTCCCTGCCCCATCCAACAAAGGAGAACAACCAATGGCAATTCGTGATCTCATTCCCTGGTCGCGGAATCAGGAACTTGCGCCGACGCGCGGCAAGATCCGTTCATGACTCTTCATCGCGAGATGAACCGCCTGTTCGACGATGCCTTCCGCAGCTTCGGCGGGACCGGTCTGTCGCCGCTGATGGAAGGGCAATTCGGCTGGCCCAAGATCGAGCTCAGTGAGACCGATCAAGCACTGACCATCACGGCCGAACTGCCCGGCATGACGGAGAAGGACGTCCAGATCGAAATCGCCGGCGGTGTCCTGCCCATTCGCGGCGAGAAGAAAGCCGAGCGCAGCGACGAAGGCAGGTACTTCACCGAGCGCGCCTACGGCGCCTTCGAGCGGCGGATCCCGCTCGAGGACGTTGAAGAAGACAAGGCGGAAGCGTCGTTCAAGAACGGGATCCTGACCGTGTCGCTGCCCAAATCCGAGAATCCGCGGGCGGGCGTCAAGCGCATCGCCATCAACACGCAGTAGCGACATCCGGGCGGCGGCTCCGCCGCCGTCCGGCACCAACTCGAACCCGTCCCGAAGAAAGGAGCGTAGGGAGGCAACCGATGAGTAACGCAAACACGAACACCAGCAATCTCAACCCCATCTTCCACCCAGCCGCACACTATGCCTCGCCGGAGGACGTGCTGAAGGACGATGAGCTTTCCGTGCCGGAGAAGCGGATCATCCTGTCGTCATGGGCGTCCGACATGTTCACCGTCGAATCCTGTCCCGCTTTGCGTGAGATTCCCGGTATGGGCCACACCATTCGACTGGCCGATATCCTCGGCGCGCTGCGGCGGCTGGACGACGAGGATGATGACCCGCCCCGACCCCGCGGCGTCCCCATGCGGCCGCGACGGCCTTGGGCCGCTGTGCAGCGGAGGTCCGTTTAATGTTCACGCAAGCCATTTTGACCATGGTGCTGCTAGGCAATGCCGCGGCGGCATGGGCCGTCCCCTTCGTCGTCGTGGTGAGAGGCGGGCAAGCGCGGTGCACCGAACAGTTGGCGCACTAAGGCTATTCCCGTCCCCGCGCAGGCCTCCAGCCTTTCGATCGCTTTACAAGATTCGCCCGACCCTCCACGATGTCGGTGATGCGTGGGGTGGCATGGCGTGGCGTGTCGTCGCAGATGGCAATCCCGAGGGTGCTGTCGAGCTATCCGGGCGGGCGCGCCAGCGTCGCCGAGCTCAAGCGTGATCTTGCCATCCTGAATTCGAGCGGCCCGGAATGAACGCAGAGAATGCGGTGTCTCGCCGCCCGCGTGCCGGACCTTGACCTGTTCGCAAACCGCCTGGTGCTGCGGGACGAAACGGGCTGGCAACCGACCGACGTCGGCCGCGAGATCCTCACGCTTGCCGAATCTGTCACCCTTGCCGGTCGTGCCGGAGGTTTCAGCTGCGCCTGTGCCCGCAGCAGACTGACGCACCTGCCGTCCCCCCGCCTCGCCCGCTCGACGCAGCGACCGAGCAGACGCGAGGGACGACAGCGCAGGCGTCAACGGCGGCAACTGGAACGGTCGGCTTAAGCTGCTCCGAGCGCGACATGTTTGCCTGAGCAGCGGGCTCATCGGGACCGCAATGACCTCGGCAATGTCGCCGGCATGCTGATCACGACCCCGATCGGCGGACCACAAGCGAACACCCAGGCCTGCGGTCCGCACGAGCGGTTTACCTTCCGTGAGCACGAGGGACGCCGGTGCCGATATGCGGCTCTGCATAGTGTTGACGGTTTGATGCCTCTGTTTCGATATTTTCTGTTCACAAGCGCGATGCTGCTCGGCTTGCTGCTTTTCGCGGATTGGTATCTTCCGGCAGCGCCAGTCACCATTGCCCGTAACGACATCGACCACGTGACGATCCGCATTCACTCGCAGCATAAGTGGCCCGAGGCGATACAGATGGATACCAACGCTCCGATCGTCACCGCTTCACCTGCCGACCCGACTCCTATCACCACCCTCTCTCCGATGCTCGAAGCGCAGGCTGCAGCGGTTGCGCAAGCCGACGCGCCTCGGCTAACCCCGTCGAAGCCGCCTGAGCAAGCCGCTCGACGCGTAAAACCTGCCCGGCATGCACAACGCGACAGTCGGCGGCGCCTTGCACAACGCAGTCAGCGATTTGCGAGCTACCGCGCGCCAGACTGGCAGGGCTGGCAGTTACCGAGCTGGTGAGCCTTCGCTACGGCCCGGATGGAGATTGCCGGAAGGGTACATTCGTCGCTTCCGTTGCCTCGACGAATGCGACCTGGTTCTTCCAGCAGTGAAGAACTGGCCGCGTCACTAGTCGCGGCTAGTTCAATTCGCGCAAGGGTCAGCCGAGTCCCATTTCGACGGCGATCCGCACAAGGTCGGAGTGGTTCTTCGCACCGAGCTTTTGCTTGAGCAGGGACGTGCTATTGGCGACTGTCTTGTACGAGATACCGAGCGCTGCTGCGACGTCAACGATCTTGTCGCCGCGGCCAAGCAGCCGCAGGATTTCCAGCTCCCGCGCCGACATCTGCGACGCGGGATTAGCCTTGATCGCGGCGCCGGCGAAGGCCATCGCCTCGGCAAGGTGAGGCGAAATGAATCGTTCGCCGGCCGCGACCTTGCGCACCGCCTTGACGAACAGGCGCGGATCGTCGCTTTTCGAGAGATAGCCTTGGGCGCCCATCTCCACAGCCCGCGCAACGAATGCGGGATCGTCATTCATGCTGAACATGATAATACGGGCGTCTGGATCATCCTTGCGGATCCTGCGCAGCAGCTCGAATCCGGACACATCGGGCAGCTTGATATCGATGACTGTCACGTCTGGCCGCTTCTGTGTGAAAGCTCGGTGGCCGGCCTTGGCATCTGCGGCCTCATCGATTTTCACTGTCTTGTCTGCGGCAAAAAGGGACCGGCAGCCCGACACCACCACGGGATGGTCGTCGACGATCAATATTCTCGTGGTTGATTTGACTGTATCGCGCACGCTTCCTCCTCCGCCAAAATAGAAACTTAGCGCAGAGATTGAAAGAGAAGAATCACCGATCGGAGCCCGATGTGCCCAGACTGTGGAACCGCCTCTCTCTTCGTGCACGGCTGTTGCTGCCCATGGCAGCAATGGTTATCGGCGGATTGCTGCTCGGCGGCCTTGCGTTGCAGACCTTCTCTCCGGAGCAGTTCGAGAATGAGAACGCCCAAGGCGCGCGCTCTGCCGAGCTCGTGGCCGATGCGCTGAACGCTGCGCTCGCCGCCGCGGACAATCCGCAGCAAACGCTCGATGCATTCGCGGGCGCGCTCCGCATGCCTGCCGCCATCGCGTTCGTGCCGTCGGGTTCCGAGCGGCAGCGCGTCGCCTCGGACACGTACCGCGGCGGCGTTCCCGCCTGGTTTACCGCTCTGCTGCAGATTCCCGAGCTCGGCTCGACCCATCCGGTCGAAATCCGAACGGCGCATGTCGGTGATATCGTCTTCAGACCCGACCTCTCGGCTGAAGTCCTGGAAAAATGGGTGGGATTCCTGGTCATCGCCGCGTCGAGCGCAGCGCTGATGCTACTCGCAGGACTCAGCGCCTATTTCACGACGGGCACGGCGCTTTGCCCGCTGGCACAGCTCGGTGCCGGACTGACCCGGATGCGAAACGGCGTTTATGACATTGCGATTCCGTTGGCCGGCCCACCCGAGATCCGCAAAAGCTGTGCGGAAGCCAATGAACTCGCCGCGACGCTGAAGCGCCTCAGCCGCGACAATCGAGACTTGCTGCGCAAACTCGTCGCCGTGCAGGACGACGAGCGCCGCGAGCTGGCCCGCGAGCTCCATGACGAGATCGGCCCACTTCTGTTCGCCATCCGCGCCAACGCTACGGCACTGTCCGATCCCGACGCCGAGGGCCCACCCGATCCCGGCTCACCGGCGCACGGAATTCTCAGCGCGACCGAAGCCCTGCAACAGGCCAACCGGCGCGTGCTGGAGGGCCTGAGCCCGGTCTATGTTGCAGAACTGGGATTGACCGCCAGCGTGCAAGCGGTGCTGCGCAATGCCCAGTCCCAGGCTCCCGGCCTCGGCGTGACATCCCGCATAGATCCTCGTTTGAACGTCCTCGACGGCCTGCTCTCGCAAACCACCTATCGGGTGATCCAGGAGGGTGTGACCAATGTGCTCCGGCACGCGCAGGCAACAACCATGGGTGTCATGGTGACGGTTAACGGAGGTCAGATCGAGATCGAAATATCCGACGACGGCATTGGTCTGCGGCAGAACTTGACGTTCGGCAGAGGCCTGACCGGCATGCACGAACGCGTGCGTGCGCTCGACGGAGAGCTGCATCTGCTGCGCGAGCAAGGCCGGACCATCGTGCGTTGCCGGCTTCCGCTCGACCATGCTGTCGTTTTGTGAACGAGATGCCAACGCGTAGGCGCTCGGCAGGCCCCGCGCGCTATCAAATCGGTGCTGTCTGGCTTGATCGACCGGCGTGTTGACCCAAGCGATGCTGATGATGAGCTGTGGAATGCGCCAGGTCGCCGCTAAATATGAGCCACGGACAGCTGAGGCTTCCTCAAGGCAATGCGGCAAGGCAAGAACGGTTGACCGGTGAAGAAAGCTTTTGAGTCGCGCTCAGCGCCTGAACTTGATGCTCACGCTATAGTCGCGCTCGACAAGGCGCGGGCGCTACCACCGGGACCAGCCCGGATCGAAGCGATGAAACGTGCGGGGGCTCTTCGCGTGGCCGCGGACAAGATTATGGGTCCCCAGCTGCCCCGTTGCGGGCGTCCCCGGTTGACCGGTGCGGACCGCTCCCGGACGTTGGGCGGCTGAAGGACGCGCGGCTAGTCAAAAGACAGCTGGCCGGCGCCATCCGCCATGCATGCGCCCTACCGCATGGCCGGCATCGCGGAGAGTCTCGTGCACGTAGCGAAGGCCGCCCGTAGGTGTCTAAGCGGGTGCAATGCTTGCATCATTCCTCGCCCTTTTTATTTGGAACCAGCAAGCGCAACAAAAGTTCACAAAAATGCAATGACGCAAGAACTTGATGCAAGGTTCAAGACCGCCCTCGACGAATCCCGCCTCCTTATCCTGGGCGCGCAGGTTCTATTCGGCTTTGCTTTTCAAGGGGTGTTTCAGGACCATTTCCAGGATGTGTCGCCAGCGGGGCATTCGCTTCAATGCGCGGCGCTGGTGCTGCTCTGCGGCAGCGTTGGTCTCCTCATTGCCCCCTCCATGTATCACTGCATCGCCTGCCATGGCCAAAGCCGACACCGGGCGCTACATGTCGCGACAAGCCTGACTGGCTGGAGCCTCCTGCCGCTGACGCTGGGCCTTGGCGCATTTTCGATTTCCTTGTTGGGCAGGAAGTTGGCGTGGCCGTGGGAACGGGCCTGGCCGCGGTCGGACTTTGCCTCCACTTCGGGTTGGGAATGGCTTTGCGGCGGAAAGCCAAGCCGCTGCCCCCGGAGAGTGAGACGCCGCTCAAAACCAAGATTGAACAGCTTCTGACCGAAGCACGCGTCATCATCCCGGGCGGGCAGGCGCTGCTCGGCTTTCAATTGGTAGCGACGCTGACAAAATCCTTCCAAGCCTTACCCGGCTCGATGCAGGCCGTCCATGCGGCCGGGCTTCTGTCCGTGGCATTCTCGATCCTTCTCCTGATGACGCCCGCATCGCTGCATCGCCTCGCCTATCACGGCGAGGATGATCCGCAATTCTTCCGCATCGGCTCCGCGCTCGTGATCGCAGCCGAGCTTCCCCTCGCGCTCGGGATCGCCGCCGACGTCGCGGTCGTGTTTTACGTCGTCAGCGAGGACACCCGTAGTGCCATCGCGATCGGCACTTCCGTGTTCGTTTCCCTCCTGACGGCTTGGTACGGTCTTCCTCTATGGCACCGGGAAGTACGGCATGGGACGGCTTAAGGCCTCACTCGGTGATCGCGCCGCGCATCTCTGCATCGACATGCAGCGCCTCTTTGCCGCAGGCGGCCCGTGGCCCACGCCGTGGATGCCGCGTGTCGTGCCAGTCATTCAGGAGCTCGTGGCCCGCGCGCCCGAGCGCACCATCTTCACGCGCTTTATTCCGCCCGTTGTGCCGGGAGATGCAGCTGGCATGTGGCGCGCTTACTATGAGAAATGGTCGACGGTGACACGCGGCAAGATGGATCTCAATCTGTTGCGCCTGGTGCCCGAGCTCGAGGGCTTTGCGCCGCCCGCTCATTCCATCGACAAGCCGGTTTATTCAGCCTTCGCAACCGGAGCGTTGCGGGCCTATTTGCTGGAGAAGCATGTCGAGACGCTGCTCGTGACCGGCTCCGAGACCGACGTCTGTGTGCTCGCAACGGTGCTCGACGCCGTCGACTTCGGCTACCGCGTCATCGTCGTGAAAGACGGTTTGTGCTCCTCGTCCGATGCTGCGCATGAGGCCTCCCTCCACCTCTACGCCCAGCGCTTCGATGTCCAGATCGAGCTGGCGGAAGCGGACGAGGTGCTGGATACCTGGCGGCCATAATCTCCTGCGACGCTCTCAGCGCTAGGAACGAGCTCGTCATGCCCGCGTTCAAGTTCTAACCATGTACCCGGGAGAGAGTGATGGCAGAACGCGAGACAGGAAATCTTATCGGCAGTGACAAGGTTGAAGGCACCGCCGTTTATGGAGCCGACCAGCAGAAGATTGGCAGCATCGAGCGCGTCATGATCGACAAGGTATCGGGCAAGGTCGCCTACGCGGTCCTGGGCTATGGCGGCTTCCTCGGCATCGGCGATGATCACTATCCAACGCCGTGGTCGAGCCTAACCTATGATACCAATCTCGGCGGATACCGCACCAACATCACCAGAGACCAGTTGGACAAAGCGCCGCGCTACACCAGCGACAATGACTGGAGCTGGAATCGCGAGAACGACCGGCGCGTCTATGACTACTACCAGGCCTCGCCTTACTGGTGAGACGAGATCTGTACTTATGAAAGCCCGGCGTCGCTCGCGCCAGGCTTTTGCGTCGGAACTCGCGGCAGTCCGCGGCTTGTCGTCTCGATTTTATCATCTGGAGGCACGCGGTGAGCAAACCTTAGATTCTACAAGACCTTTTCCATGACACGCTCAAAGACATCAACTTAACCGAGAAGAAGATTACTTAATCGAGAAGAAGATTCTGAGCGCCTTGCCCAAGATGACCAAGGCCGCACAGAGTGACGAGCTGCGCCGCGGGACGATTGCCAGCCGCGTGTGCCGAAGTTCACGCCGATGCCCGGCCCACCGCCATAACGGGATAGTAATAGCCAGGACCGCCGCAATATCCTAGCTCCGACGCCGAGCACTACTTTGGCAGATTGTTGATTTTGCCGTGCGTTATAGGATTCCCGAATCAATTTTTCAATGATTCATGGGTGGTCGGCTCTTGGAGGGCTGACCG
>NZ_JACMYP010000035.1 GCF_020889705.1 Bradyrhizobium altum
GGCGAGCGCCTGCTTGGCCAGCGCCTGCGGCAGCGCCGAGCCGCCGATCACCATCTTGAGGCCCTTGAGATCGACCTTGGCCGCAGCGGCGGCATTGAGCAGCATCTGCAGGATGGTCGGCACGCCATGGGTGAAGGTGACGCCTTCGCTCTTGATCAGCTTGACCAGCATCGCCGGCTCGTAGCGGCCTGGATAGACCTGCTTGACGCCAGCCAGCGTCGCCGACCACGGGAAGCCCCAGGCATGGACGTGGAACATCGGCGTAATCGGCATATAGACGTCGTCGCGCGAGAAGCGCCCCTGCGAGCCCGCCATGCCGAACAGCGCTAGCCCGGCGATCGAGTGCAGGACGAGCTGGCGGTGGCTATAGTAGACTCCCTTGGGCAGCCCGGTCGTCCCGGTCGTGTAAAAGGTGGTCGCCTGGGTGTTCTCGTCGAAATCCGGGAAGTCGTAGTCGGGCGAGGCCGCGGCGAGCAGGCCTTCATATTCACCGATGAAGGACAGGCTGCCGGTCTGCGGCGTCGGACGGTCCGACATCACGATCAGCCGCTTGACCTTGGGCAATTGCGCCTTCAGTCCTTCCAGCAATCCGACGAATTCGTCGTTGACGAGAAGCGTCGAGGCGCCGGCGTGATCGATCGTGTAGGCGATCTGTTCGGGCGACAGGCGGACATTCACCGTCTGCAGCACGGCGCCCATCATCGGGATCGCGAAAAAGGCTTCGAGGAAGCGATGGCTGTCCCATTCGAGCACGCCGACGGTTTCACCGGGCTCGACCCCCGCCTTGCTCAGCGCCGACGCGAGACGGCCGATCCGCTCCCTGGTTTGACGATAGGTGAAACGCTTCAGATCGCGGTAGACGATCTCCTGGTCCGGCGCCTGGACGCTCGGCGTGTGCCACAATTGCTTGAAGATGAGCGGATATTGATAGGCGGATTTGGCGGTCTGAATCAGCCTTCCTACCATGGCGGCCTCCCTCGACTTGTCATTGCCTCCGACCGATGCAGGCGTCCGCAATTCTGAATGCGCGGATCGCCTAGTCTGCCGTCCTGTGCCGCGACGATTTCACCGCGCGACCTTACGGCGGAAGCGTCGCGTGATGCCCGCTCCTTGTGAAGGTCCGAAACGGACATCGCCCCGGTCTGAACCGGACAGGCTGCTCGCATGACAAGCATCGGTCTTGTCCGAAATTGCTCTCTTTGTCGTATCCGACTTCTTTTCAACGCGATCCTTGCTGCTCCGCAGCAAGGACGACGCGGCCAATATGCCTTGGGTTGTGCCGGGAACCGGTTATGTTCTGTTGCATCGCCGAACAGAATCCGCCCGGGAGAAGCAGGCCCGGCTCAAACATACGGCGTCCTTTTCCGCCACGGAACGAAAGGCTGCTTCAGATTGCGACCAACCACGCGACCCAAGAGACCTCAGGGCTCACACGGCGACATCATGACCGTCGGCGTCAGCGACAGGGTCTATGAGACCACCAAGCTGGGCGCCGTCTTCGACGTGCTGATCAGTCACGGCGTCGCCGCCGATGCCATCTTGCGCGACGTGCGCATCCCGTTGCAGGACATCCATTCGCCGCAGGCACGGATATCGCTGACGCAGTTGATCACCGTCTGTCAAAACGCGCTGCGGCTGTCGACCGACCGTAACCTGCCCTATCGGATCGGCGCGTCGATCCACGTCTCGACCTACGGGATGTACGGCTATGCCCTCCTCTGCTGTCCCGACTTCCGCAAGGCGATGGAATTTGCGATGCGCTACCACGCACTCGCTGCGCCCCTGGCAACGATCGACTTCAGGGAAGACAAGGCTGACGCGAGATGGGTCATCGAACCCAATCTGCATGCGATGGGCGACTCCGCACTCTGCCGTTTTGTCACCGAGATGCAGATCGGCATCCACATATCGCTGATGCGCGACATCATGGGGCCGACCTTTGCACCCTCGGAAATCACGCTCACCTACCCGCAGGCGTCGGACTTCGAGCTTCCGCGGAATCACATCGGATGCCCGGTCCGTTTCGACCAGCCGGTCAATCAGATTGTTTTCCAGTCAAAATGGCTGGATCAACTTGCCGGCCTCGGCAACAAGACGACGTATCCGACCATTGTCGCCCTGTGCGACGACTTGCTCGGAGACCTGACGTTACGGATCGGGATCGCAGGGAAGATTCGCACCGTCCTGCTCCGCGACATCGCGAACCCTCCGACCTTTGAGGCCATCGCCAAGCTACTTGGTGTGAACGAACGGTCGCTGCGGCGCCAGCTTCGTCAGCAAGGCTTCTCCTTTCGCGGACTGCGGGATGAATTGCGCAGGCAGATCGCTCTTAAATATCTCCGCAGCACGTCTCTGGCCAACGAAGACATCGCGCTTGCGCTCGGATTCAGCGATGCCGCGAACTTCAGGCGCGCATTCCATCGCTGGACCAACAAGGCGCCGAGCGAGATCCGCGGCGAATAATCGCAACTCGTTCGCTGGCCCCGCAGCGCTGCCGACGCGCGAACAGGTGACGGCGAGCCCGAGGCCGGCTCGATGCTTGAAAAAATGGGCCGATGGCGGCGGCGCTGGCCATCGGCCCAACTGACCCGGTTGACGTCACGCAAGGACTGCGACGACGACGAGCATCTCGGGAGAAGAAGACGCCCACCTCAGGTCGGGTGTCGCACGCATGGTACGGGGGTGAGTGCGACGCAATTCAAGCTACATGATCGCGGTGGTCGCCGCTTGTCTGGAGTTGTCGTGAACACAGACCAGCGGAGTTGACGGCACGTCGCGCCCGCCCGCATTTGCGCAAGCCCGTTCATATGGGCGCAAGGTCATTCGCGAAGCTATGCGACGGCGACGCTAGAACTCACGGCATCAAGTCCGTCGTGGAGCTACCCAATGACGAGAATTGCCATTCTCATCGCGTCTGTGGCGTTCAACGTCGCGTCGATCGCTGCCCGTGCTTCCGAATGCATATCGAATTCCGACATCGCGGCCTCGCGCACCCGTCTGGCGGCGACGCGCAGCCTGCCAGCCGGCATGGCACACGACGACAGGACTTGCCGTGCGTACGCCGCCTCGTTCTACGAGCTGGTAACCATCCGCCAGGCAGCCGCGAACTGCGTCCGCGGCTCCGATCGCGAACGTGGCCTCGCGCTTCTGGATTCGGAGATCGACGCCTTCAACGACGCCCTCGCCCGATGCGGCGGCTAACGCTTCCCGCGAGAGGCTTGGGTGTGATCGCCGGACTGGTCGGCTTCGGCTTTCGAACGGAACGGAGATTTCTGTGTAATCACCAGCGGTAGCGCGGCCAACGGCAAACGGCCTGGTTCCCGCAGGCCGAGCGAGGGCCGAAACCACGAAGCCAGCGTCGGCACAACGGACGAGCCCGATGCGCCGGAATCAACGTTGAGCTCTGCTTGATAACCGCGTCGCGAAAGATCAACCGTGGCGCCGCGGCCGCCACCGGCAAGCCCCTACGGTATCGACCAGCGATAGTCGCGCGGCGACATTCCGACGTGCTGCCGGAAACGCCGCGCACAATGGCTTTGATCCGCGAAGCCCGCCGCCAGGGCGATTTCCGAAAGGGACAGGTTCGTGTGCGATAGCATTTCCATTGTTCGCTCGACCCGGCGCCGGATCAGATAATCATGTGGCGTGAGGCCCACAGACCGCTTGAATGCGCGGACAAAGTAGCACACCGAGAGATTCGCGAGCCTGGCTAGTGCTTCGACACTGATCCGCTGCTCGATGTTGGCGTCAACATGATCGCGAATCCGACGCAAGACTCTCGGAGGCAATCCGCCTCGGATAAAGCCCTGCGATGGCGTGGCCGCGGTATGATCGACCACGCCGGCCGAGAGCGACTGTGGCAGGCGGGACTCGGGCTCTTCTTCCGCGACCGCAGGCCGCAACAACAGCATCAACGGCTCGATTTGTCGCTCGTCCAACGATTTGAGCATGATTGGATCCCCTGTAAGATCGCTTCCCGTCGCTTCCGCATCGAGCATGGGAGGCCCGATCGCTTCGCGTTCAAAAAGGTGCTTCGTCGTGCCAGTGAGGATGATGGACGCCCTTCGCGGCGCCAATCGTGCCGGGGTCTGATCACATCACACGTTGGTATGAGGTGTGGTACGAATGATCGATCTATGAAAAGCGTGCGCGTTTTGTACAAAACAGGGCAATCAGGCGGGTTGGCGCGTAGCTCAATTGTGTTGCTGGCGAACCGCCGCTCATAATTTCCGCATCGACGGCTCCGCTCGGCGACCATACTTTCGTGTGATGATGCTAAGGCCTTGAACCATGGTATGGATATCGGTATCGCTGCTCATCCAGCCACTCGGTGGACTTTAACATGCCCCAGGCGTCCGGTGAGACCCCTGTCGTGCACATCGTCGACGACGACGACTCGCAGCGCTTTGGGCTCGACAGCCTGCTTCGTTCGGTGGGTCTCGCGGCACGGACCTACGGTTCGACGCAGGAATTCCTGAAAGCGGATCGGCTGGATGGGCCTGGCTGCATCGTGCTCGACGTTCGCCTTCCAGGCACCAGCGGGCTCGATTTCCAGGAGGAGCTGGCGACGTTGGGAATTCGCCTGCCGGTCGTCCTCATGACGGGGCACGGCGACATCCCGATGTCGGTGCGCGCGATGAAGGCCGGCGCTGTCGACTTCCTGCCAAAGCCGTTTCGCGAGCAGGACATGATCGACGCGGTCACTGCGGCGATCAATCGCGATCGGTTGCAGCGGGCGAACGAGAACCAAGCCATCGCCATCGTCGACCGCCACGCGACACTCTCGCCGCGGGAGCGCGAGGTCATGGCCCTGGTAACCGCGGGCAAAATGAACAAGCAGATCGCCGCAGAGCTCGGCCTGAGTGAGGTCACGGTTAAAATTCATCGCGGCGCGGCAATGCGAAAGATGGGGGCCCGCTCGCTGGCTGACCTCGTTCGCATGGCGGATGCGTTGAAGGACAGGGCGCGATGACCGGAAACATGCCAAACGCATGCCGCGAACTCACCTGGCGCCAGCAGGCATTGCCTGCGGCCGCCTCCCCAGGGGCTGAAACATGGCTGCGGGACATCTGATTTCGATTGTCGACGATGATCCCTCGATGCGAGACGCTCTCGCAGGGCTGATCCGTTCGCTGGGACACGATGTTCGTGTCTTCGCGTCGGCCGAAGCCTTTCTGGCATCCGACGAGCTCGGGCGCTTCTCATGCGCGATCACCGACATCCAGATGCCGGGCATGAATGGAATCGAACTCAAGCGGCAACTAAGCCAGCGTCACGAGACCGTCCCCGTGATCATGATCACCGCCCGCGCCGAGCCCGATCTCGAAGAGAAAGCCATGTTGAGCGGTGCAGCGTGCTTCCTCCGCAAGCCGATCGAGGCGGCGACATTGGTCGGCTGCCTTGAGAAGGCGCTCCGCACTTAATAGGACATATCGTCATATCACGCCGGCCTCGTGCGCAAGCGCGGCCGCCTGTGTACGTTTACGCGTCCCAAGCTTCTCATAGATGCGCCGCAGGTGCGTTTCGATGGTATTCTCGGTCAAGAAAAGAGTCCGGGCGATTGCCTTGTTCGTGCTTCCCTTCCAGACAAGCCGCAGGACCTGAACTTCCCTGGAGGTCAGGCGAACGGCGTTGCCAGCATCGGCGCTCGCCACATCCCCCCGGTCCGGAGTGGTCGACCGGGCGATCGGCTCACCCAGTTCGCGCAGAAGCCCGACCAGGCGAGCTTCACCAGTAACTGACGACCGCACCGCCAACGCTTCGGTGAGCCAACTCTCGTCGGCCAACACCCGCACCATTCCGCTTTCCGCGGCACGAGTCGCCGCCTGATCGAACGCCTCGCTTGCCTCACGCCGGCGCCCCGCCGCTTCGAGCGCCTGCGATTCGAGGAACAGGAGCCGCAACGCGCGCCGTCGACGCCCGGCCGATTCGGCCGCGTGCCGCTCGGCGCAGATCTTTGGCAAGGCCTTGGTGCCCTCACCGGTCGCCAGGCACAAGCGCAATCCGGCTATCAGGACGTCGTCGATCTCGCTGGTATGTGGATTGAACGCACCAAAACTCTCCCACATGGCCGTATCGCTGCCGTTGGCCAGCGCCCGGCGCGCGCTCTCAGCGTCGTTGCTGCGCAGCGACGCATATGAGCGCTCAAGCCACGCAACGACCCCGAGCCGGCGCAGGCCCCGCCGTGCGCCAATCTCGCCAAGTCGGACCAGTATCGCGTGGCCCGCATCGAAGCTTCCGCGCAGGAAATAGAGCCGAGCTGCAATACGATGCAGCATAATGAGATGATCCGGCAGTCCGGTCTCGATCACAATCGGCAGATAGTCGTCTACCAGCGTCTGGCAGGCGTCAAGCTCGTTGGCCTCGTACAGGCATTCGGCGAGATAGGTCGCGATGACGGCGCCGGCGCTGCCATATCGCTGGCCCGCGTCGATCGCACGAGTGAAGGCCTCCTCCAGCCTCGCGCGCGCCACCACGACCTGCCCCAGATTCAGCTCGAGCGCAGCGGCGAAGCACACGCTGTAGCTCAGGACATAGAGCGCATCGATCGGTTCGCAGGCCTCGCGCGCCTGCGTCAGGTCGCGCTCTGCCTCGGCATATTGACCCAATGCGATATGGCAGAAGGCCCTTGCATTGCTGACCAATCCTGCGGTGAATTCTCCGAAATGAGTATCCTTGGCGCGCAGCTCCTCAATAGCGCCAAGCAGCTCGGGAATACTGTCGGTCCAACCGAGCAGCATCATCCGCATGGCGATGGTCTCGTCGTCGCCGGCGCGCTCATCGACCCGCTCGATGACGTCCATGTATCGCCTGGCCGCCTCGTAGCGGTGTGCAAAGATCGCGGCGAAGGCAGCGGCCCGCAGCAATTTCGGCCTGCGGTACACCTCGGTGTCAGGTAGCGTTTCGATCGCGCGCGCGGTGTCGGCCACGCGGCCCGATTGGAGGTTGTCCATTGCGAATACGGCGAGCAGATCCGCTGCGAGTGACTGGTCATTTGCCGCCAGCGCATGTGCGAAGGCCTCATTCATGAAGCCGTGGGCGGCCGCCCAGTCCGCCGCCCGCCGATGAAGCAGAGTCGGCCGCTCTATCCCATCGCGAGCCACGTGCGCGCGGAGAAAATCCGCAAGCAGGGGATGATAATGATACCAGAGTTGCTCGGCATCGATCGGGACGAGGAGAAGATTGTCCTGCATGATCTGAGAGATCATCTCCTCGCTGTCCGATCGCTCCAGCGCTGCATCGCACAATTCGGCACAGAATTGGCCGAGCACAGCGGAGTGCAGGAGAAATTCGCGTTGCGGAGCGGACCGGCTGTCGAGGATCTCTTGCGCGAGGTATTCGGCAATGCCTGCGTTCATTCCGGAAATGGACCGCAACGCATCGGACCCATGCTTGCCGTGGATTGCCGCCGCCGCAAGCTGCAAGACGGCAGGCCATCCTTCGGTGTGCTGCTGCAGTGCACGAATGACCGGCGCGCCGACGTTCTGACGCTCGAGAAACGCCTGGGTCTCCTCGAGCGTGAAGCGCAGTTCGCCTTGACCAAGTTCGAGAAGCTGGCCATGCGCGCGCACCCGACCAAGCTCCAGCGGAGGCCTGGTGCGGCTGGCAAGGACCATGCGGTGATGCATGTCGAGATCGCCCAACAGGCGCTGCAGAAACGCCCAAACGCCCCGGTCGACGATCAGTTCGAGATCATCGAGAAACAGGGTGACCGGCACGTCGGAGAGCGAAAGGCGCGCGATCAGGTCGGCTGCCCTGCCCTGCGGCGGGTTCGCGTTGGTTGCGTAGGGCTCCGGGGCTGGGCTTTGCGGATGTCCCCCCAGCACGGCCTGGACGGCCGCGGTCAGCGATTGCAGGAAACGACCGAGATCGTTGTCGGCCTGCTCGACCGCGAGCCAAACCGCAGCGACATCGCGTGCCTGGAGACGCTGGCGCAATTGCTGCATCAGCGTGCTCTTGCCAAATCCGGCCGGCGCACAGATCAGCGTGAGCTGGGCGTGGCTTTTGTCGATCTGGGACACCAGGCGGGCCCGCTCGACCATGGCAGCCGGCGCCCGCGGGGGCGAAAAGCGAGCGCCTCGTAGGCCTGCCGTTGAATTCTCGTGGGATAACGGCATCCAGTGCTCCAGCCCGGCGTGATGTGCAAGGAATGCTGCGACGGTAGTTTTCCACTGTCAACACAGCCGCTTGCGTCCGTGACCTCCTATTCACGGTTCTCCGTGATCCCGTGTCCGCGCAGCGCTCTTTAACTCCCGCCCATCGTCATTCATCAACCGGTGGGGAGAGGAAGTTGGCTTGTCACGGCGCGACTGCGCAACAACATCTGGACGGAGCGCCTCGTTTGGCAGCCGGGCGAGGTGGATATGCCGCCCCCTGGCGATAAGGCGCCCCGGCCCCGCGCACTCGATGATCGGCGGTTGCGCAAGATCATGCAGTTCGTTGAGGCCAACCTGCACGCCGACATTCGTCTGAAGGATTTGGCCGATGTCGCGAACCTGAGTCCGTTTCATTTCTCCAGGGCGTTTCGGAAGTCGACGGGCGAGCCGCCCCACCGCTTCGTGCGCGGATGCCGCCTGGAAAAGGCAAAGCAACTTCTCATCGAGGGCGACGCGTCCCTTGCGGAAATCTCGCTGATCTGCAACTTTTCCTCGCAATCGAGCTTTACCAGGGCTTTCACCCGCGCGTTCGGAGCACCGCCTGGCACATTCCGCAAGGACGGCAAAAAGCCGCCGCGATAGTCAGGGCGACACGTTCAAGGTCGTTGTGCGAGAGCAAGATCGGTAAAGACAACTGTGGTATGAGGATGCCTAGATGGCGACTGCTGTCGCGCGACTGCTCGGACGGAGGCCGGCCAACTGGTATCTCCGACCGTGCACCTGACGACATCGAGGTCGAGGGGGTCTGGCATGGAAGATAGCAGCGCTTTTGGCGAAGCGTTTGGCGAACGCCTGCGGGCACGCGCCACATCGTTCGTTCGCACATTGCGCCACACCCAGATCGCAGTGACGGAGGTGCGCAACGACGACCCTCCGCACGGTCTGTCAGGTGACCAAATACGTGAGGACGCGTTTCTGGTCACGTTGCAGCTGCGGGATTATCCTGCGCACGAGTATTTTGAGGAGGGGCGAATCGCAGGGCTGACGTCGCTCAAGGCCGGAGAGACGGTGCTCTACGACATGAAGCGCAACCCGCAATTCCTCATCAACAACCCGATTCACAGCGTTCATTTCTATTTCCCGCGGGCCGCGCTCGAACTTGTTGCGGACGGCGCTGAAGCGAAGCGGATCGATGAGCTGCGGTACCAGCCGGGCGCGGGGGTCGACGATGCGGTGATGCGCGGCCTGGTCGGCTCGCTCAGGCAGGCGTTCGAGCATCCCGAACAAGCTAGTCGCTTGTTCGTCGAACATGTCACGCTGGCTGCCTGCACCCATGCCGCGACGACCTATGGCGGTCTTCGGCCGGCGACCAGGCCCGCGCATGGCGGGCTCGCGCCGTGGCAAATCAGGCGCGCGGAAGAGACGCTGGCGGCCGATCTCGAGGGAGATATCTCGCTGGCGGACCTCGCCAGCGATTGCGGCCTGTCAGCCAGCCATTTTTCCCGGGCGTTTCGACAATCAACCGGGCTGTCGCCGCATCAGTGGCTGCTGCGGCGCCGTGTGGAATTGGCGAAAAGCCTGCTGTCCGACCGCAAGCTGACACTGTCGGAAGTGGCGCTAGCCTGCGGATTCGCCGATCAGAGCCACTTTACGCGTGTGTTCTCGCGCCTCGCCGGGACCAGCCCGGGCGCTTGGCGCCGCAACAGTGATTGACGGAGTGCCGGCTAAGTTCAAGTTTCGCGGAATGCTTGATCCCCGAATCGGCTCGCCAATATCCAAGTTGCTGGAAGGCCAAAGACGACCATCGAGGTTCGACACTCAGCCGCCTCACAAACCACGCCGGATTGAAACGCCAAGTCAGGCAGCCAAATGCCTGTCAGGTGCGGATCCGTTAGGGCGGAGCCGCGGCCCGGCGCCTCTTGCTCTCAGAACGGACGGCGCCAGCGCTCAGGATCGATTCCAACGTGGCGCGTGAACTCTGCGACGAAGTGGCCAACGCCTGAGTAGCCGGCCAAGCGGGCAATGTCCTCAAGCCCACGTTCCTCCCGAAGCAGGAGATCCTTGGCCCGCTTTATGCGGAGCCCCGACAACCACTCGTAGACGCTTTTTCCCGTGGTCTCTTGATAGGACCCGATCAATTGCAAGGCAGACATGCCACTCTCGTTCGCGAGGTCGGCGAGCCCGACGTCGCCGTCGATCTTGTCGGCCAGCATTTCCTCGAGCCGCGCTATTTGCTCCGGCGACAACGAGAAGCACTTGTCTGCCTGACCTTTGCGAGCCCAATTGCCATAGCTCTTCACCGCGTGAGCGGTTGCAGCGACCGCCATGTGATCGACAAACAGCCTATTGGCTCTTGCGGGATCACGGAACGACGGAAGGAGGCCCACCGCGAGATTGTGCAGGACATTATCAATGACACCGCGTCCGGGGTCATGTTCGAATTCGTCAATCGGTGGAATTTCCTCGACCTCAACGATGGCGTTGAGCGCCGGGTGAGGAAGGTAAAAGGACACGTGGTGAAATGAGCTGATGCTGTTGGCCACGGGCGTGGACCTGAGGTCGTAGATGTTCGTAGTTCCGGCAGGAAGATACATCGTATCGATCTGCTTCCCGTTCAGCCACATGTCGTGCCTGGGCACGCTCCGCAATTGTACGATGACCAAGAAAGCATGTTCCGCCGGGATGGGCGCGGAAAGACCGGTATTCGTCCCGTCGCAGCGTATCTCCGTCACCGCGATGTGCGCTTTTTTCAAGGTCCGCGCAACAAAGGCAGGTGCTGCATCGACGCCGAAGGTCTCTCGCAATCGTTCTCCATATGCACCGTCTTCGGCCATCAGGGAGCCTCCCAATTGTCCTATCGGTTTTCTCGTCTCCACGCGCCGGGGCTTGTACCTGCGACATTGGTGAACGCTCGCGTAAAGTGGCTTTGGTCGGCAAACCCACAGTCAAGCGCGATATCAAAAATCGTTTGGGCGCTGTTGCGGAGAAGATCTTTGGCAACTTCGACCCTGCGAAGGACAAGCCACCGGTGAGGTGCGACCCCCACCGACCGCCGAAACGCCCTTGCAAAATGACCCGCTGACATACGACATTCCGCGGCGATCATGGCGAGGGGTACATCGCCACTCAGATTGGCATCCATGATCTCTTTGGCCCTGCGCTCGTTACGGTGGGACAGGCCGCCGCGTATCGGCTTCTGATCAATCCTCAGTCCGCCATAGGCATGTGCGACGTGGGTGGCTACAGCCAGCGTGGTGTGATCAAGGTATAGTCGGCTTATGGCGTCCGGATTCTCGAAGGCCGGAAGGATCGCCGCACTCAGTGCTTGCACGATAGGATCGTCCGTGCCTACGCCGGGCGGGTGTCGCAGATCATCAATGCGAGGCGCATCGCTCTCGTCGGCAATCGCATCGAATGTCGAGCGCGGAAGATAGAACATCAGGCAGTTCGACGTGCTGCGCATGTAGGCGATGGGATTGGTTCTCAGATCGTAGAAGGTGGTTTGCCCCTTCAAGAAGGGAATCTTCTTCACCGCCTTGCCGTCGACCCAGAGTTCGTGGTCGACGCAATCCTCGCTGTGGCACGCCACGAGATAGGCATCCTCGATCGGAATGGGATCGGTCAGGCCTTGATTGGGTCTGCGACATTGCAAATGGGTGACGGCAATCTCGGCGCGCTTCAGCGTACTCGTGACGAACGCGGGCGCCTCGTCTTCGAGATGGAAGCGATCCGACAGTTCGCGTCCATAGACTCCCTGCGTGCTCATTGAGAGCCTCCTGTCCGGGATTCTTCTTCGCAAGGGTGCAACTCGGGGAAACCCGCGCACCACCCTTAGGCTGCCATCTTACCTCCCGCTATTGGGAAAACATCGTTTTTGTCAAATCCCGGCTTTTTGTCGAAAGCGGTCTCAGCCGGCTAGGCAAGGAATCGATTGGGGCCATATGCGGACCCCTTTTCGAAGTCGCCGTTGCCCGAGGCTCTGATGATCAAGGCCACTTTACCTGTGTGTTCCGCCTCGCCGGGACCAGCCTGGGCGCTTGGCACCGCACCGCAACAGCGGCTAAACGTCGGCTTAATGATCGGAATCGACAATCCGCGCACGTTTTTTCAATCATCTGCCCGACAACCCCGTCAATCTACGGGGAAATAGCCGCCAGTCGCCGCGGATTTGTATGCTTTCGGCATGTTCTAGCCAGCGCTTTCGCGACGGCGGCTACAGTACAGATTGGCCACCGAATCCGGTACGGCAACACTCAAGCGATCGAGACTTGGGATGCAAGAAAGCAGCGGCTACGGCGAACGGTTCGGCGAGCGCTTGCGGGCGAAGGCGACCGCGTTCGTTTCGCGCACCCTTCGCAATACCGATATCGCGGTCACCGAGCTACGCTCTGACAACCCCGAGCTCGGCATATCGGCGCCGCTGGTGCGCGAAGACGCCTATCTGATCGGCTTCCATTTCGTCGACTACCCGGTGCACGAGTATTTCGAGGACGACCGCGTCGCTCCCGTGACATCGCTCAGAGCCGGAAACACCACGCTCTACGACCTCAAGCGCAGTCCGCAATTCACCATCAACAAGGCATGCCACTGCGTTCATTTCTACTTTCCGCGGACGGCCCTGAACATCATCGCGGATAGCGCCGAAGCGGCCCAAATCGGCGAGTTGCGCTACCAGCCCGGCGTCGGAATCGACGATCCCATCATGCGCGCGCTCACCTCCTCGCTCGTCCCTGCATTCGAAGCACCGGAACAGGCCAGCCGGGTCTTCATCGACCATGTGACGCTTGCGGTCGGCATTCATGTCGCCAAAACCTATGGGGGCATGATCTCCGCGGTCCGGCCCCCCCGCGGCGGATTGGCGCCATGGCAACTAAGGCGAGTGCAGGATGTCCTTGCTGCCAACCTCCGTGGTGACATTTCGTTGGCCGATCTAGCGAACGAGTGCGGCCTCTCAGCGAGTCACTTCACCCGTGCCTTCCGGCAATCGACCGGTCTTTCACCGCACCAGTGGCTGCTGCGGCATCGCGTGGAAATGGCCAAGCACCTGCTGCGCGATCGACAGATCCCCCTCTCCGACATCGCCCTCGCCTGCGGCTTCGGTGACCAGAGCCACTTTACCCGCGTTTTCACCCGCCTGACGGGTATCAGCCCCGGTGCCTGGCGCCGAACTCTGGACTGACGCCGTCATTCGCTTCTTGGTCGAAATCGGCAAAGCCTGCGGCATTCTGACAATCGTTTTCCGCAAGAGCGATGCAAATAGCAGCATCGCACCTTGCAGGAGAATCACTCGTGACCGACCAGGGCGCCTACGGACAGCGGCTTGCAGATGTCTTTCAGCTCGAGCGTGCGCCGTCGTTCGTCACGCGCTCGCTGCAGAAGTCGACAATCGCCGTCACCGAAATCAAATGCGGCATCACCAACCACGGCCTGACCGCGCCGATTCCACGCGAAGAGGCCTTTCTGATTACACTGCAGCTGCGGGATTGCCCGAGGCACGATCTGTTCATCGATGATCGGCAGGTGCCGAGCGGCCATTTGCAGGCTGGCTCCGTCTGCATCTACGACCTGCGATCCAGCCCGGTCGCCAACAGCATCAGCCCTTTTCATTCGCTGCACTTCTACGTGCCGCGGGCAGCGCTCAATGCCATTGCCGATATGGAAGACAGTGGCCGGGTCGACGAATTCGACAACAAGCCGGGCCTCGGCACCAGAGATGCGACCCTCGGCGGCCTTGGCGAAGCCCTGCTCCCTGCGTTCCGCCGTCCCGAGGAGGCCGATCAGCTCTTCGTGGATCACTTGACGATCGCCGCCATGGGCCACGCGATCAAGACCTATGGCGTGGCACCGCGACAGGCTTCATCGGTCGTTACGGCCTTGACGCCGATGCAGGTCCGCCGCGCCGAGGAGCTGTTGAGCTCCCGTTTGGATGGCGAACTCTTCGTATCCGACCTTGCAAGCGAGTGCGGGCTTCCGACCGCTGCATTCCTGCGGGCGTTCCGCGCGGCGACCGGCGTCAGCCCCCATCGCTGGTTGATGCAGTATCGGGTCGAGCATGCCAAATCCCTGCTGAAGCGAGCGCCGGTCAGTCTGAGTGAAGTCGCCAGGCTGTGCGGGTTCGCCACCGACGATCACATGGCGCGGAGTTTCAGGCGTGTCACCGGCCAGCATCCCAAGAACTGGAGGAAGGGATAGGCCGCAGACGAAGGATTCAGCCGGGCCAACCGGCCGATTGCGCTTCGCGACATCTCGGCGAGCAATGGTCATGAAACAGTTGAGGAAAACAGACACCATCATCGAACGGAAACCGCTGGACGCCGGCCAGAGCGCGACGACCAGCTTCCTCTCCGAGTTCGTGGGTGCCCTTCTCAACACCAAGCGGCCGCCGAATGTACTCGTGCCGCAAGCCACCTCGCTCGGCGAGCAGGTACGGTATCTCGCAAAGCTTTGGCTTTTTGGCGTCGTCCTGATGACCGCGGCGACCTGGGGGATGGTGAGGCTCGATATCTTCGATCGCCCGGGCACCGCGGCTCTCGTCTATCTGCTCATCATCGTCGTGCTTTCGCTGATGGACAGCTTCATCACCTCGGCGATCTTCTCTTTGGTCGCGGTCGGCTGCCTGGACTACTTTTTCATGCTGCCGCTCTATTCCCTCGAGATTACAAGCACGCAGGACATGGTGGCGCTCGCGGCTTTCATCGCAACCTCGTTTGCGATCACGACGCTGGTGCGCAGGGCACGGCACTTCGGCGAGGCGCAGCATCAGCAGGCCCATCTTCTCGACCTGACGCCCGATGCGATCCTCGTCCTCGACGTCAATCGCGTCATCACATACTGGAATCGCGGCGCCGAGAACCTGTTTGGCTGGAAACGCGATGAGGCGATCGGAAAAGTCGCACACCTTCTGTTGAAGACTGCTTATCCCGCCCCGCTCGACGAAATTCTCGAAACCTCGAAGCGCATGGGGCGCTGGGAAGGCGAGCTTGTCCAGACAAACCGGGACGGCGGGCAGGTCTATGTCCAGAGCAAGTTGATCCTGCGACGGGACGTTCGCGGAAATCCGATCGGCGCCCTCGAGAGCAATACCGACATCACGGCCCGAAAGCGCGCCGAAGAGGCGCTTCGCAGGAGCCAGGCCGCGTATCTGTCGGAAGCGCAGCGACTGAGCCATACCGGCAGCTTCGGCTGGAACGTAACGACCGGCGAACTGACCTGGTCGGAGGAAAGCTTCAGGATATTCGGATATGACCGAACAACCAGCCCGACGCTCGATATGTTGTTTCAACGCGTCCATCCGGAGGATCGCGACCTCGTGCAGCGGACGCTGGAGCAGGCAACCTCGCGCGAGGAGTCACTCGATTTCGAGCATCGGGCGCAGATGCCGGATGGCTCGATCAAGACCTTGCACGTCGTCGGCCGGCCATCAACCGACGAGAGCGGCCAAGTCAAGATGATCGGCGCCGTCATGGACGTGACGTCGCACAAAATTGCCTACGACGCCATGGAGAACAGCGAACTGCGCTATCGCAATCTCTTCAAGTTCATGCCGATCTCGCTCTGGAAGCTCGACGTGCGCCGGCTGATGGAGATGTTCGACGAGTTGAAGGGGAACGGTGTGACCGACTTCCGCGCCTATCTCTCGGACCATCCCGAGTTCTTCAACCGCGCAACGGATGTCATCATTGCCGAGGAGGTCAACGAAGCGACCGTCCGCATGTTCGGGGCCAGCAGGCAGGAAGAACTGCTTGGATCGATCGGGCGCTTCTTCAAGATGCGTCCAGACACGATGGAGCGAATCCTGGAAAGCCGCTTCAACGACGATGCGCTGTTTGAGGAGAAATCGCAGCTCGTCACAATAGACGGCCGCCTGATCGACGTGCTCCTGACCGCGGAGCGCACCGAGTTCGGCGTCGCCCTCGCCGGTCTTGTCGAACTGACGGATCTCGTGCGAACGCAAGAGACCGTGGATCGGTTGCAGATTGAGTTTGCCCATGCTGCCCGCGTTTCGACATTGGGTGAGCTTACCGCTTCGATCGCCCATGAACTGAACCAGCCCCTCGGAGCGATCACAACCAATTGCGAGGCCGGCTTGCGATGGCTCGATCGGCCGGAGCCGAACCTGAATGAGGTCCTCGCCCTGATCCGGCGCAGTCTTGCTGATGCGCGGCGTGCGGCGGACATCATCGCCCGGGTGCGCGCCATGGCAGCACGCCGCGCCCCTGAGCGCGTACTTGTCGGACCTCACGACGTGATCCTCGAGGCCCTGCAATTCCTCCGTCACGAAGTCGAGTGGCGCGGTGTCACCGTGTCACACGTCTTTTCGCCCGCGGCGCCGCAGGTTCTGGCAGATAGGACCCTGCTGCATCAGGTCATCGTCAACCTCGCCGTCAATGCCATGCAGGCGATGGCCCAGGTCGGGACGGCCGAGCGCAGGATCACGGTGCGGACGGCTTCCTCCGACGGAGCCATGTTGCGCTGTAGCGTCGAGGACAGCGGCCCGGGAATCGAGCCCGATCACCTGCCCCGCCTGTTCGACAGCTTCTTCACCACCAAGCCGGGCGGCATGGGGATGGGATTGTCCATCTGTCATTCCATCATCGAGGCGCATGGCGGACGGATCGAAGCCGACAATGGCAGCATCCACGGCGGCGCTCGATTCTCGTTTACGCTTCCGGCGGCCGGCGGAACCCTACAATAGCCATTGCAACGCGCCAACACGACCTGTGGGCGGCATGGCGGCGGCCAACAGAAGCGCAAAACCATCCCAGAGGTCGCAATCCCATTCAATATGGCGAACGGAGCCTGAGGCATTGTCGCCGGCGACGCGGATCGAACCCGATCGCGTGTCGGACGCGTTGGCCCCACAGGTGACAGATGCCCGAATCCGTCTTGAAATCAGCACCGCGCGCAGACGCGCCGACAGCCACTCCCCGCCTGTTCGTGCTCGAACTGAATGCCGGCAACATTCATTCGATGAATATCGATGGCTCGGACAAGAAGACCATCGTGACCGGGTGCCGGCATCCGGACGGAATCGTCGTCGACGTCGAGGACGGCCACATCTACTGGACCAATATGGGCGTTCCCAGCAAGAACGACGGCTCGATCGAGCGCGCGGATCTCGACGGCGGCAGTCGCAGGACGATCGTCGCGGAGGGAGGCACCTACACACCCAAGCAGATCATTCTCGATAAGAAGGCCGGCAAGCTCTATTGGTGCGATCGCGAGGGGATGCGCGTCATGCGCGCGAACCTCGACGGCTCCCAACTGGAAACGCTGATCGAGGCCGGGCACGGCGATGCAGATCGCCGCGACCAGACCAAATGGTGCGTTGGCCTCACGATCGATCACATTCACAACAAGATCTACTGGACACAGAAAGGCCCCGACAATGCCGGCCGAGGCTGCATCTTCCGCGCCAATCTCGAGATTCCCAAGGGCGAGACACCGGCCGGCCGTACCGACATCGAAGTGTTCTTCGGCCGCCTGCCAGAACCCATCGACCTCGAACTCGATGCCAGGAACCGGGTCCTTTACTGGACCGATCGCGGCGACGCACCGCGCGGCAACACCGTGAACCGGGCCTCGATCGACAACAAGCCGGCCGAACCGGACATCGTGCTGACCCACCTCATGGAAGCGATCGGCATCGCGCTCGACGTCCCCAACAACCGGATGTTCGTGACGGATTTCGCGGGATCTTTGTACTCGTCAAAGCTGGACGGGTCGGCCGAGCGCAACTTCCTCTACGCCCAGGGCAACCTCACCGGCATCGCCTATGCCGAAATCCCGAAGGAGATCTGACATGTCACAGCAGAAGCCCATTCGCCGGGTTGCAATCATCGGAACAGGGGTCATTGGCGCTAGCTGGGCCGCTCTCTTCCTGGCGAACGGCCATGAGGTTGTGGCGACCGACGTTGCGCCGGACGCGGAAGCGGCCCTCAGGCGCTTTGTTGCGGCGGCCTGGCCGGCGCTGCAACGACTAGGCCTCGCGGCCGGCGCAACTCAGAGCAAGCTTACCTTCACCGCGGCCCTCGTTGACGCGGTGAAGGGTGCCGATCTGGTCCAAGAGAACGGACCCGAGAAAATCGATTTCAAGCGGACACTCTACAAGCAGCTCGACGAGCTCCTGCCACCCGACGTCATCATTGCGTCCAGCTCGTCGGGCCTGACCATGAGCGAAATCCAATCGGCCTGCGAGCGTCACCCGGAACGCTGCGTTATCGGGCATCCCTTTAATCCGCCGCACTTGGTCCCGCTGGTCGAGATCGTTGGCGGCAAGCAGACCTCCGAGGACACGATCCGCCGCGCCGCGGAATTCTATACCGCGATGGGCAAGCGGACGATCCGGCTCACTAAGGAAGTTCCGGGCCACGTCGCCAACCGCTTGCAGGCAGCATTGGCGCGCGAAGTCTATTACCTCGTCGCCGAAGGCGTGGTCAGCGCCGCCGATGTCGACACCGCGCTGAGCTGGGGACCGGGCCTGCGTTGGGGCATCATGGGCCAGCTGATGCTCAATCATCTCGGTGGCGGCCAGGGCGGCATCGAGCACTTCTTCAAGCAATTCACCGCTCCCATGACCGCGTGGTGGAAAGTGCTGGGCTCACCGGAGCTGACGTCCGAGGTTCAGCAGAAGCTGATCGATGGCGTCCACGCCGAAGTCGGCGCGCGCTCGATCGATGATCTGGCTGCCGAACGCGACGAGATCCTGCTCGGACTGATCGAGATGCGCAACAAGGCGAGCAAGGCAAACCAGGCGAAGGTCGCCTAGACGACAGCTGCCCGATCGCGCCGATTCGCCTCCAGAGGTCGTGCCCCTCTGGGGGCGAATTGATTTTGCAGGGCAGCTCCGTCGTCACGACCTTGCGGGCCGCGACAACAACGCAAAAACGTCCCCGGGACGGCAAGCGGCTTCAAGAACACGAGCGGCACTCCCGGCACATTTCGACCACGACCGAACGACGCCCTAGTGCGTCGCCGCGCTCATCGCTTTCAAATGTCCTGTCCAGGAGATCGAACATGGCCACAGCTGCTGCAGCCCGCAAAACCGACGCGAAAGCGCTGCCGGTACCAAACGGTGACTTCTATCAGCTCGTCGAACTGCTGACCGCCGACGAACTAGCGCTGGTGAAAAAGGTCCGGGCCTACATGGACGCCAAGGTCAAGCCGATCATCAACAACTACTGGTCCGATGACGCCTTCCCGTTCGAGCTGCTGCCGTCATTCAAGGAGCTCGGCATCGGCGGCCTCGGCTACGAGGGATATGGATGCGCCGGCGGCAGCCAGAAGCTGTTCGGCTATGTCGCGATGGAGCTCGCCCGCGTCGATCCGTCGATGTGCACGTTCTTTGGCGTTCACAGTGGCCTTGCGATGGGCTCGATCTACCTCGACGGTTCCGAGGAGCAGAAGCAGAAATGGCTGCCGCAGATGGCGCGGTTCGAGAAGATCGGATGCTTCGGCCTGACCGAGCCGCTGATCGGCTCGGGTGCCAGCGGCGGCCTGACCACGACCGCCAGGCGTGACGGTGATAGCTGGATTCTGAACGGTCAGAAGCGCTGGATCGGCAACGCTCCCTGGTGCGACCTCTCCATCATCTGGGCGCGCGACCTCGCCGACAACCAGGTGAAGGGCTTCATCGTCGAGAACAAGACCACTCCCGGCTTCAGCGTCGAGAAGATCGAGCACAAGGTCGCGCTCAAGGTGGTGCAGAACGGGCAGATCACGCTAAAGGACGTGCAGGTCCCCGAAGCCAACCGGCTGCAGGGCGGCAACTCGTTCCGCGATACCGCCCGCGTGTTGCGGATGACCCGCTACATGGTCGGATGGGCCTCGACCGGCGCGCAGATGGGCGCGTTCGAGAACACCCTTGCCTATACCCAGAGCCGGCAGCAATTCGGCAAGCCGATCGCCTCGTTCCAGCTGGTGCAGGACCTGCTGGCCAAGATGCTCGGCAATCTCACCGCGTGCCAGTGCATGATGCTTCGCCTCGCACAGCTCGACGACGAAGGCAAGCTCGGAGACCATCACGCCGCGCTCGCCAAGGCGTTCTGCACCGCCAAGGCGCGCGAAACGGTGGCGTGGGGACGCGAACTGCTCGGTGGCAACGGCATCGTCGCCGACTATCACGTCGGCAAGCTGTTCGCCGATGTGGAGGCGCTCTACTCCTACGAGGGCACCTATCAGATGCAGAACCTGATCGTCGGCAAGGCGATCACCGGCATCGGCGCCTTCGTCTGACCACATCTGAGAACGGGCGTCAGATCACTCCGCCCGTCCTCGTTCCATCAAAAGGAGACAGCCATGGCAGCCCAGTTGGCGCTGGAGAACGTGCTCTACGAGAAGAAGAACGGTATCGCCTATGTGACCCTCAATCGGCCGAAGGTCCTCAACGCGCTCAATACGCCAACCTGGATCGATCTGCGGAAAGCCTTCCTCGACGCGAAGGAGGACGGCTCCGTGCACGGCGTGATCCTGACCGGCGCGGGCGACAAGGCCTTCATCGCCGGCGCCGATATCGGCGAGCTCGCCCATGTCGATGCCTACGAGGCCGAGGAATCCAGCCGTTTCGGCCAGGAAGTTCTCAGCCTCGTCGAAAATCTCGGCAAGCCGGTGATCGCGGCGATCAACGGCTTTGCGCTGGGCGGTGGATGCGAGACCGCCATGGCCTGCACCATCCGGATCGCCGCCGAACATGCCAAGTTCGGCCAGCCCGAAGTCAAGCTCGGCCTGGTACCAGGCGGCGGCGGCACCCAACGGCTGCCGCGCCTGGTCGGCAAGGGGCGCGCGCTGCAGCTGATCCTCACCGGAGAGACGATATCGGCCCAAGAAGCCTACCGCATCGGGCTGGTCAACGAGGTCGTGGCCGCGGCAAATTTGGTCGCGCGCGCAGAGGCGATCCTGAAGCAGATTTCGGCCAACGCGCCGATCGCCGTGAAGTTCTCGCTGGAGGCAGCCAATAAGGGCCTCGACACCAACCAGAGCGAGGGATTCGCGCTCGAGGCCTCCTATTTCGGCATCTGCGCGGCGACCGAGGACAAGAAGGAAGGCACGTCCGCCTTCCTCGAGAAGCGGCTGCCGCAATTCCACGGACGGTGACGCACAATCGAACCCGGATGGATGATCATGGCAATCCCGAGCCAACAGCCGATTCCAGACTCCCAATTTCGCCTGACCAGCGCCGACGGCATGTGCATCGCATGTGCGCGCTGGGACAGCCGCGGTCCGACCCGCGGCGTGATCCAGATCGCGCATGGCATGGGCGAGCATCTGCGGCGCTATGCCGACACCATCGAAGTCATGGTGTCGGCCGGGCTCACGGTCTACGGCAACGATCACCGCGGCCACGGACTATCGGCACGCTCCGCAGTGGCTCTCGGGGATTTCGGCAAAGGAGGCTTTGAACTCCTGGTCGCCGACATGCTGCGCCTCACCGAGCTTGCCCGCGACGAAAATCCCGACGTGCCCCTGCTACTGCTCGGCCACAGCATGGGCTCTTTCGCTGCGCAACGCTACGTGATCGATCACAGCCACGAGATCGACGGACTCATGCTTTCCGGATCGGGATCGCTCGATACTCTGGCTCGCCTCGTGAATGCGGCGCCGCCGGGCGCAAACCTGCTCAACGCGGCCTTTGAACCGGCACGGACCCCGTTCGACTGGCTGAGCCGCGATCAGCGGGTCGTCGACGCCTTCGTCAACGATCCGCTGTGCTTTGCGGCACTGCAGCCGGATTCGCTCGCGTCGTTTCTCGGCTCGGCCCGCCGGCTCGCGGACCCCATTGCGCTGTCGAAGATCCGCGGCGACCTGCCGGTCTATCTGTTCTCCGGCAGCGAGGATCCCGTCGGCCAGCACCTGGCTGGCGTCAATCTCCTGATCGAACGCTATCAAGCTGCCGGCCTGCGCGACATCGCTTTCGACTTCTATCCGGGCGGCCGCCACGAGATGCTCAACGAGATCAACCGTCGCGACGTCCAAACCGGTTTGCTTGGCTGGATTTCAGATGTGCTGGACCGGTCGGACGTCCACACCAACCATCTTTCCATTGCGCGCGAACTGCAACGCTGAGGAGACGGCAATGTCCACTGACAACATCTTTTCCGGCCTGAAGGTCGTGGATCTGGCGAGCTTCATTGCCGGTCCCGGCGCTGCCGTCATCCTCTCGGATTACGGCGCCGACGTCATCAAGGTGGAGCCGCCGAGCGGCGACACCTGGCGGATCGGCTACAAGATCCCGCCGCAACCGCGCGCCAAGGACAACTATCCCTGGCATCTCAGCAATCGCAACAAGCGGAGCCTGACGCTCGATCTGAAGTCGCCACACGCGGCCGAGATCCTCGAGCGGCTGGTCAAATGGGCCGACGTCCTGATCGTCAACACGCCGCAACCAGCGCGCAAACGCCTGAAACTCACCTACGAGGACGTCTCGGCCTGGAACCCGCGCCTGATCTACGCCGACCTTACCGGCTACGGCGACAAGGGGCCCGATGCCGACCTTCCCGGATTTGACATCACGGCCTATTGGGCGCGGAGCGGCCTGTTATCTCTGACCCGGGACGCTGGCGCGCCGCCGACCCTGCCGGTCTCGGGCAGCGGCGATCATGCCACGGCAGTGAGCCTCTACTCCGCCATTGTCACCGCGCTGTACCGCCGCGAACGAACCGGACAAGGCTCCTCCGTGACGACATCCCTGCTCGCCTCCGGCGTCTGGGCCTGTGGCGTCTCGGTGCAGGCTGCGCTCTGCGATGCCCAGTTCTATCCGTTGCACGATCGCAAGAGCCCGCCGAACGCAATCTTCAACGTCTACCAGGCATCGGACGAAACCTGGTTCCTGATCGTGCTGACGCCGGACCGCTGGCCGGCCTTTGCCACCGGGATCGGCCGCCCGGACCTGCTGTCGGATTCCCGGTTCTCGGACGCGGCCAAGCTGGTGGCAAACGCAAAAGAGCTCGCCGCGATCCTGGACGACGTGTTCCACGCGCAGCCGATGTCGCACTGGCACGACGTCTTCGACCACAACCACATCACCTTCGGCGTCGTCCGGGCGCCCCACGAGGTCGTCAAGGATCCGCAGTTGCATGACAACGACATCGTGGTTCCGCTTCAAGGCGCCGGCGGCAATCTGACGTTCACCGTCAGCAGTCCGCTGAAGGTCCATGGCGTGACCAAGGTCGCCGCCCGGCGCGCGCCCGAACTCGGCGAGCACAACGCCGAGATCCTGAAACAGCTCGGCTATGACGACGGCCGGATCGAGGGCCTCCTGGTCAGCGGCGCCGTGCCACGCGCGAAGGAACAAAAACCTTCCGCAGCCTAGCAACGGCCGCAGACACACAGCGAGGCGGACATGACGGAGCATCAGGTCACAGTCTGCGAAAGCGGCGACGGCCGATATTCGGAGACGATCAGGATCGGCCGCCATACGCTTCGCTCGGACGAAGCGGCAACAAATGGCGGCGACGACCACGGGCCGTCGCCGTACCAGTTCATCATGGCTGCGCTCGGCGCCTGCACCGCCATGACGGTCCGGATGTATGCGGAGCGCCACAAAATGCCGCTCACCCGAACGAGGGTCGAGCTGGAGCATTTCACCCTGCCGTCGATCGGCGACGCAGGCACGCTCGACTACTTCACCCGGACCATCTCTCTTGAAGGGGATTTGACCGACGAGCAGAAGCTGCGCCTTCTTCAGATCTCCGAAAAATGCCCGGTCAGCGAAACCCTGCGCAGGTCGGCCACGGTCGATGCCCGGCTGGCCGGCATGCCAGGCACGGAGCCCGCCGCATGACATACGATAAATTCTTCGCAGACGCGCTCAAGCCATTGCATGATGAGCAGCGCTACCGCGTCTTTGTCGAGATCGAACGAATAGCCGGCCGCTGTCCGCTGGCAACCTGGCAATCCCCCACGGGACCGCGCACCGTCGTGCTTTGGTGCTCAAACGACTATCTCGGCATGAGCCGGCACCGCGACGTGATTTGCGCGATGACCGAGACCGCCGCCAGGACCGGCATCGGCGCCGGCGGGACCCGCAACATCGCTGGGACCAACTCGCCTCTCGTCACGCTCGAGCGCGAACTTGCGGACCTGCATGGCAAGGCCTCGGCGCTGGTGTTCACCTCGGGGTACGTCTCGAACCAGACCGGCATCTCGACAATCGCAAGGCTGATTCCGGATTGCCTGATCCTGTCGGATGAGCTCAATCACAACTCGATGATCGAGGGTGTCAGGCAGTCGGGCGTCGAGAAGAAGGTCTGGCGCCACAACGACACCGCGGCACTCGAGCGCCTGCTGGCCGCCGAGCCGTCCCGTCCCAAACTCATCCTGTTCGAGAGCCTCTACTCCATGGACGGCGACGTGGCGCCGATCAATCGCATCTGCGATCTGGCCGGGCGCTATGGCGCCATGACCTATTGCGACGAGGTCCACGCCGTCGGCATGTACGGCGCGCGCGGCGCCGGCGTCGCCGCACGTGATGGCGCGATGCACCGCATCGACGTGATCGAGGGGACGCTCGCCAAGGCGTTCGGATGCCTTGGCGGATATATTACAGGGAGCCGAAACCTGATCGACGCGGTCCGCTCCCACGCCGCTGGCTTCATCTTCACCACCGCCCTGCCGCCGCCGCTCTGCGCCGCTGCAACTGCCGCGATCCGCCACCTCAAGACCTCGGACGAGGAACGCCGGTTGCAGCAGAGACACGCAGCGCGGTTGAAGCAGGTGCTGGTTGCGGCGGGATTGCCCATTCTGCCGACCAGCACACATATCGTCCCCCTCATGGTTGGCGATCCCGGGCTCTGCAAGCAGGCGAGCGATCTGTTGCTCAGCGATTACGGGATTTACATCCAGCCGATCAACTACCCGACGGTGGCCAAGGGGACCGAGCGGCTACGCATCACTCCGACGCCGTACCATGACGATGCGCTGATCGGTCAACTCCGGGACGCCTTGGCAGACGTGTGGCAGCGGCTGCGCCTTCCCCTCGCCAATTCCCTGGTTGCAGCTGAATAGGACTTGGTCGGCCCCGGTCGTCAGAACCATCGCCGGGCGGCGTCAAGCGCCTCGAATTCCACGCGGGCAGCTGTGCTGAATTCGCGCAACAGGTCGATCGCGCCGTTCTGTGCCATGTCACGAAGCTCGACAAAACTCTTATCCGGCTCCAGATAGGTGTCGAGGATCTTCCTTGCGATATGTTCGGCGGACCTGACGACCGGTTCGCTCGAGAGCACTCGCATCCGACCAAGTTTTGCGTAAAGACTGACCAGGCTCGGTATGTCGGCCTCGTCGTGCTGGAGCGAGTCGATATAGCACTTGGAGGCTTCCTCGATGAAATCCCGGTAAAGGTTCTGGCGGCGATTTTTCTCATGCGACAGCCATTGTGCACGAAGCTGGACGCGCTGGCTCATCAGGTTGGCAATCAGGCTGCTCATTCCGCCGACGGCAGTACCGGTCAAGGCAGCCAGCGCCGAGATGATCGATGCATCCATTTATGAAGTTCCCCGAACTGGAGCAGGTGTTGACGCACGACGCCGGTTGTTGAACTCGATGACAACTGCAATGCTGGCGTAGACGGCCACGAGCAGCCACAGTCCCAGGAACTCGCCGCGGACGTCGGACAGGCTCGCGCCGAGCTGAGCAACGTCGACGAGGCCGTCGATCGCGAGAGTGCTCGGAAGGAGCTTCGCGACCCACCTAACCGCCAAGGGCATGGCTTCGGCCGGCCAGGCGAAACCGGCGAGGAAGAAGAATGGCAGCCCGATTGCCGCGAACACGAGTTGAACGGCGAGCGGCTTGCGGAGAGCGGCCGCCACCAACAAGCCCAGCGCGCCGACCGCAAGCGTGAAGGGCAACGCAAATGCGAGGATGGTCGCGACCGAGCCAAGGCGCGGAATGCCGTAGAGATATGGCAGGCCGATCAGGTAGGTCGCGACAATCAACGCTTCCGCCGCCAGGTATGCGAGAAGCTTGCCGGCAACGGTTGCGATCGACTCGTAGGCAAGATCGCCGAAGCGCCGCGACGTGCCAACGGCGATCGCCGCTCCACCCGGCAAGGTTCCAAGCAGCCCGACCCCGATCAGCAACGTCTGCTGCAGGATCAGGACGAGCGCGGCTGGCAGGATGTAGGTGGCGTAACCGCCCTGCGGGTTGAACAGCGGCACCGGGATGAATGGCATCGGATCGGTGGCCGCCTCGGCAACGGGAAGATCGACGCCGAGCCCGACCAGCCGCGCGACCTCGAAACTCGTCCCCAGCGTACGGGACACTGCCGTCACCGCACCGTTCATGCGCTGATACATCAGGAAGTAGCTGGCGTCGGCATACAGCGCGATCGGGGACGTCCGGCCGTGCAGCAGGTCGCGTTCAAAATGCCGGGGGATGAGCAAAATCCCGAAGACCGACCGCGCATAGACTTCGCGCTGTGCGGTCGGTACATCCGGCAGCACCTGCGCGACGGCGACGTCCGGCGTCGCGTCGACGAGCCGGGCCAACTCGCGGCTGGCCTGGGTGCGATCCTGGTCCACGACCGCGATCGGAACCTTGCGCAGGGCTTCATTCAGATAGGGCTGCGGATAGAACACGGCGTAGACGGCCGCCGCGACCACCACGACCGAGACCACCGGCCGCAGCGAGAACAGCCGGCCGATCTCGTTTCGAAAGACAGCAAGAACCGTCGTCATGGTGCGCCGCCCTCGCTGGAGCCCCGCATCTTCCAGACCCTGAGCGTGCTGATGCTGATGAGCGCGATCACGAAACCAACCAGCACCAGTATTGGCTTCCAGGACAGATCGAGCGGCGTTCCCCGGATGGTCTGGTCGATCCGGGCCATCAGATACCAGGTGCCCGGCAGCAATTCGCCATAGCCATAGGCGAATTGATTCATGCCGAGCCGGGGAAAGCCGATGCCCATAAATCCGAACGCCGGCGCCGTCAGCAGCGTGGCAATGCTGACCGCCACGGCCGCCTGCCGAAGCAATAGCGCGAGCAGTGCCCCGATGAACTGGCAGGCCAGCACGAAGAGGACGCCGGCGAACACAAGCAGCGCCGGATCGCCCCGCAATGGCAGCTCGAGAAAGCGGAACAGCACCGCGTCCGCGATCCCGAGCATCGACAGGAACAGGATCGTGTATGGAAGCATCTTGCCGAACATCGCAGGCACGAGCCCACGACCCAATCGACGCAGGACCGCGAAGCGATGACGGGTCTCGACGTCGAGGCCGACGGCATAGGCCATGGTCGTCACCACGAGGGTCTGCAGCACCGCCGGCAACAACGCCGCAAGCAGGAAGTGGACGTAGTTCAAGGTCGAATTGAACAGCGCGTGGGTTTGCAGCGGGATCGGCGTGATCGCGGCCTGCGCCTCCTCCACCGGCTGCCCTTCCGCGGTTCGCAGCGAGATCCGGATGCCGGCGGCAACGGTCGGTATTGCGGCATTTGCGCCGCGCAGCACGAGGTTACCGACCGTGAACGTCTGGGTGTTGTAGAAGAACACGACCTCCGGTCGGCGTCCGGCAAACACGTCGCGCTCGAGATTTCGTGGCAGCATCAACAGACCGCGGATCTTGCGCGCAACGATGAGATGCCGCCCTTCCGATAATTCCGCCACGTGCAGCACGGCTGCGGTATCCGGCGTGGCGTCGACGGCGCGGATGACGGAACGCGAGAGTTCCGAACCATCCAGGTCGAGCACGGCAATCGGCAACCGTGTTGCGAGCCCGGCGCTCAGGATCGCCGTCAGCAACAGCATCAGGCCGAGCGGGATCACGACAGTGAGCATCAATAAGAGCGGGCGCCGGCGCAGCCAGGCCAGTTCGCGCCAAAACACCAGCGAGAAGCCCGGACGCTCGCGGTCTCGGCGCTGCATGTCAGCGCCCCCGTGCCGACCAGGCCGCGATGGCGCTCATGCCGGGCCGCAGCCCGTCGACCGGCTGCACGGGCTTTGCGCGCACCTCGAATGTCCGCAGGTCGAAGTCGCCGGTTGCGCGCGTGGCCCGCCAAGTCGCGTACTGCCCCTGAACGTTGATCATCGTGACGCGCACAGGAATGACCTGCGACTTCAGGGCCGGCACAGTCACGTCGAACCTGTCGTCGACCTTCAACCCGGCGAGCAGGTCCTCGCGGAGGTTAAAGGTGAACCAGAGATCGCCCATGTCGATCAGCGAGAACACCGGCGCGCCGGCGCTGAAATTCTCACCGAGTTCAGCGACGCGGCTCGTGATCTGCCCCGAGGTCGGGGAATGCAGCGCAAGTTCGGCGACATCGACCTCGCGCTGGTTCAGGTTGGCTTCGGCCTGCTTGACCTGCGCCCCCGCCAGCGCCTTCTCCTCGTCACTCGCGCCCTTGATGACGAGATCAAGCGCGGCTTTCGCCGCCTCGCGCTTGCGCGTTGCTGTCTCCAGATTGCGTGTAGCCTCATCGACGCGCTGCTGCGGGGTTGAACCCGAACTGATTAGGCTCGTCTGCCGGTCAAATACCTCCTTGGCGAGAACGACGTCGGCGTCGGCCGCTGCGAGGTCAGCTTTGTGAGCGGCGATATTTTCAGGGCGCGTGCTGTAGACGCGATCGAAATCGGCCCTGGCGACCGCGAGTTGGGCGTGCGCGGCTATGAGGGCCGCCTTGAGCTGGGGGCTGTCGAGCTCTGCAAGCAGCACGCCTCGACCGACCGTGTCGCCGACGTCAAAGCGCAGTTCTGCCACCCGTCCGTTGACGCGAGGACTGACATCTACCCGGTTGGCGGTGACCTCGCCCTGGACAGTCAGCGGCGGTGGTCGGGTTGCAAACCACAGGAAAGTGCCGAGACCAAGCACGGCCCCGGACAGGACGATCCAGCGGACAGTTTTCAAGGCTGCGGATGAGGCGCTCATGGTGCGGATTTCTGCTTGCCGGGGTCGATGGGACGGGGCGCTTCCGTGATCAGCCGCGAACTGCGTTGGCCGGTCAGATACGACCACAGCCATTGCGTCTGCACCCTGAAGCGGTTCTGAAGCTGGGGTAATGCGAGCACGTGGAGCACGGCCCACACGACCCAGGTCGCGAAGCCGCTGGTGCGCAAATGACCGGCCTCCAGGATCGCGAAATTCTTGCCGACAACCGCCATGTTGCCCTTGCTGCGGTAACGGAACGGGCGGCCGTCCTTGCGTCCCGTGACGCGATTGGCGATCAGCCGGCCGACGAACCCTCCCTGCTGGATCGCCGCCTGCGCGACACCCGGCACCGGGTGGTCGTCCTGTGTCATTGATGTCGCATCGCCGGCCACGAACACATCGCCAGCTTCTCCGATTTCCATGTAGGGACCGACCAGCGCGCGTCCCGCCCGATCGGTCTTGGTACCGAGCATTTTCACGACCGGTGACGCCGCCACTCCAGCGGTCCACAGCACGGTGGCGCTGGCGATGCGCTCGCCGCCGGCAACAACGCCCTGCTCGTCGACCTTCTCGACTTTCAGGCCGGTCCTGACCTCGACCCCGAGCCGCGCGAGCCGCCGCTCGACCTTCCCGGACAGGGATTCGGCGAACGTCGGCAGGATACGATTGCCGCCATCGACCAGGACGATCCGGCTTCGCGCCGGATCAATGCTGCGAAAATTGTCGCGCAGTGTAATCGAGACCATGTGGGCAATCGACGCCGCCAACTCGACGCCGGTTGGGCCCGCCCCGACCAGCACGAACGTCATCTGGCGAGCCCGTTCGGCGTCGTCTTCTGTCGCTTCAGCCAATTCGAAGGCGCTGAGGATCTTGGTGCGGATCGTCTCGGCCTCGTTGAGGCTCTTGAGGCCCGGCGCGTACAGCGCGAACTCGTCGTGCCCGAAATAGCTCGGGCGCATCCCCGCTGCGACGACGAGGTAATCGAATCCAAGCTTGCGAAGACCAAGGCCTGGATGGATCGCCTCGACCGTGCGCCCACTCAGGCTGATGCCGGTGACCTCGGCCAGCACCACGCTGAGGTTCTTCTGCCTGGCTTCGAGCTGGCGGATCGGCGTCGCGATTTCCGACGGGGCCAGGACCGCAGTCGCGACCTGGTACAGCAGCGGCTGGAAGATATGATGGTTGCGCCGATCGATCAGAATCACCTCGGCATCGACCTTCCTCAGTGCACGCGCGGCGGCGATCCCGGCAAATCCGCCGCCGACGATCACGATGCGCTTGCGCCTCGATTGCAGCTCGGCGTCCGGCGTGCTCTTCGCTTGCGAAAGATTCTCGGTCAAAACGGTGCTCATCGGCGTCCCTGACGATCTTTCCTGCTGAGGCCGTCTGCCCATTGTCCGAGACGAGATACTTCGGCTTGCCCCTCCGCGCTTGAACGGGGTTGCCAAGCCTAGAACGCTCTTGCCGCGTTCGAACCGGTTCTCGGTTCCGACAAGGTTGGGGCGGACTGGAGGAACTGGCTGCGGGTTAGACACTACGCGGCAAGAACGTCCCGCTGCGGTCAAACCGATGCACGCACTCCATCGCCCGGATCGGCATATCAGGCAGCAACAGTCGAAAGCTGCCCCGGAAGAGCAAGCCTCACCGGCGTCTGCCACCAGATCATGCGAGGTCCGCGATGTCCTTTGACCCTGTGCTGCTATCGCGTATTCAGTTTGCCTGGGTGATCGGCTGGCACATCCTGTTGCCGGCCTTTACCGTGGGCGCCGCGTCCTTCATCGCCGTCGTGGAAGGCCTGGCGCTGAAGACCGGGCACGAGGTCTACGTCCGCATCTCGACCTTCTGGATCAAGATTTTCGCGATCGCCTTCGGCATGGGCGTGGTGACTGGCATCATCATGCCATTCCAGTTCGGCACCAATTGGAGTCGGTTCGCCTCAGCCGGCGCCAATGTGCTGTCCCCCCTGTTCGCCTATGAGGGCTTGACGGCCTTCTTCCTTGAAGCGGCATTCCTCGGCGTGCTGCTGTTCGGCCGCAAGCTGGTCCCGCCCTGGGCGCACTTCGTGGCGGCCGTCATGGTGGCGCTGGGAACGCTGTTCTCGTCGTTCTGGATCCTGTCGGCCAACAGCTGGATGCAGACGCCGGCGGGCTACGAGATCATCAACGGCCAGTTCTATCCGAAGGACTGGATCGAGGTGATCTTCAATCCGTCGTTCCCCTACCGGCTGGCCCACACCGTCATTGCCTTCTTCACGACCACCGGCTTCGTGGTGCTCGGCGTCGGCGCCTACCTGCTCCGCCGCAGCCGTTCGGTGGCGGAGTCGCGCACCATGCTATCGATGGCGTTGTGGATGTTGACCGTGCTGGTGCCGCTGCAGATCGTCGTCGGCGACCTGCACGGTCTCAATACGCGCGACCATCAGCCGGCAAAGCTCGCGGCGATCGAGGCGCGCTGGGATACGGCGCGGCGCGTGCCGTTGACGCTCTTCGCCGTGCCCGATGACGAGGCGGAGCGCAACAAGTACGCGATCGAGATTCCATGGCTCGGCAGCCTGATCCTGACCCACGACCTCGACGGCCAGGTGAAGGGCTTGAAGGACTTTCCGGCCGATCAGCGTCCCCCGGTCGCGATTCCGTTCTTCGCATTCCGTGCCATGGTCGGCTGTGCCGGCGTGATGTTCCTGCTGGTCGTGGCCGGCGCGTGGCTGCGTTGGCGCGGGCGGCTCTATGACACGCCGCTTTACCTTCGGCTGTGCCAGTACGGCATTCCGCTCGGTTTTATCGCCGTGATCGCCGGCTGGTTCGTCACCGAAGTCGGACGCCAGCCCTGGACGATCTACGGGCTCTTGCGCACCGCGCACTCCGTGTCGCCGTCGCTCACGGGTCTCGACGTGACGCTGTCGCTGCTGGGCTACATGGCCGTGTACCTGCTGATCTATCCGTGGGGCCTCATCCTCATGCTGCGGCTGGTGCGCAGAGGCCCCTTGGAGACAGCCGAGGCAGTCGCCATCGAGGCGGGACGTCCGGCCGGCCCCGTTCTTGCACCCGCAATCGCCGTAGCGAAGGGAAAAACGCTATGACCCAGGTTCTCGATCTTGTCCCGATCTGGACAATCATACTCGGATTGGCCGTATTCTTCTACGTGCTGCTCGATGGCTTCGACCTCGGCGTCGGAATGCTCTATGGCCTGGCGCCCGGCACCGGTGCCCGAAACACCATCATGAACTCCATCGCGCCGATCTGGGACGGCAATGAAACCTGGCTGCTGCTTGGCGGCATCGGCCTGCTGGCTGCGTTTCCGGTCGCATTCGCCGTGATCATTCCCGCGGTCTACTTTCCCATCCTCGTGATGCTGCTCGCGCTGGTGTTCCGCGGTCTGGCGTTCGAATTCCGTTTCCGTGACGCCGAGAACAAGACGTTCTGGGATCACGCGTTCTGCTATGGATCGGCCATCGCAACGTTCGCCCAAGGGCTCGTGCTGGGCGCTTTCATCCAGGGGTTTTCCGTCGTTGACGGGCAATTCGGCGGCACCTCGTTCGCATTCTTGACCCCGTTCTCCGTCCTGACCGGCGTTGCCCTGATGTTCGGCTACGGCCTGCTCGGCGCTGGCTGGCTGATCCTGAAAACCGAAGGCGACGTCCAGGCCGCAGCGCGCCGCCATGGGCGGATCTGTCTCGCGGGCGTGGCTGCCGCGATCGGCATCGTCTGCATCTGGACGCCGATGATCAGCCCGATGGTCGCAGCCCGCTGGTTCGACTGGCCGAACATGTTGCTGTTCGCACCGGTGCCGGTGCTTACGACCGCGGTCGGGTTCGTTACCTGGCGCGCGCTCAGCGGCAGAGCCGAGGCAATGCCCTTCCTCGGCGCGATCGGGCTGTTTCTGCTGTCCTATCTCGGCATCGCGATTAGCCTTTATCCGATGATCGTTCCCTATCAGTTGACGCTGTGGGATGCCGCCTCCTCGCCGCGCACCCAGGCCTTCCTGCTGGTAGGCACACTGTTTCTGCTGCCCGTCATCCTGACCTATTCCGGCTGGTCCTACTGGGTGTTCCGCGGAAAGGTACGAGCCGACATCGGATACCAGTGACGGGGATCTGCGGGAGCTGCTGCCGTGCATCGGATAACCTACTCTCACGGAGTTACGATCGAGGCATCCAGCGGTCAGACCTTGCTCGACGCCTCGATCGAAAACCGCGTTCCGCATCACCACCAGTGCGGCGGTCAGGCGCGCTGCACGACCTGCCGCGTTCGGATTCTCGACGGTCTCTCGCAGGTCTCGGCGCGCACACCACTCGAGGAGCAAGTCGCGGCACAGCGCGGCTGGGACGACTTCACGCGTCTCGCCTGTCAGACCAGGATATATGGTAACGTCGTTGCACGCCGGCTGTTGCAGAGCCCGCAGGACGTCGTCGTCCTCGACCTCGACGAGTTAGGCGCGAGTTCGGGAGCCGAGGAGCGAGAGCTGGATGTCGCCGTGCTCTTCTGCGACATACGCAACTTCACGAGCCAGACCGAACGCAGCCTGCCCTACGACGTCGTCTACTTCCTGAACGGCCACTTCGCCGCGGCCGCCGAAGTGGTGCTGAACAACAACGGCTTCATCGACAAGTATATCGGGGACGGCTTGCTTGCAGTTTTTGGGATCAGGGGCGAGGCACCCGCGGTCGCGTGCCGCAATGCGGTTCGCGCTGCGATCGGGATGCAAGACGCCGCAACGCGGCTCTCTCCGATCTTCGAGCGCGATCTCAACATTTCATTACGTATCGGCATCGGCGTGCATTTTGGCCCGGCGATCCTGGGCCATGTTGGCCATCCGGGAAAGCGGCAGATCACTGTGATTGGCAATACCGTGAACGTCGCCAGCCGGATCGAGCGCATGACAAAGCAGCTCAATGCCCCAATCCTGCTAAGCGACAGCGTCGTCACCCATTTGTCCGGCGCACTTCGTCTTGGCGTCTCCAACAAGCTTCGCCTCAAGGGTACTTCCGAAGCGGCCCTGCTGCACGCCTGCGATGGCTTCATAAGCCCCGATCCGATTCACCTCGTCCAATCGTCCTTCCATCGGATCGCGCCTCGCCTGATCGCGTTCGGCGAACGCTTCTACACCATTTTGTTTGAAGCCAACCCGGAGCTGCGTCCGTTGTTCAAGAACGACCTTGCTGCCCAGCAACGCATATTGGTGTCGATGCTGAGCTCGCTGGTCAAGGGACTAAACCGGATCGCGGACATCAAAGGCGGCGTGCGGGAGCTGGGACAGCGTCATTGCCGATATGGAGCTTCCATGAACCACTACAACAAGGTCGCTAGCGCTCTGCTGCTGACACTGGTGGAGTTCCTCGGCGATGAATTCAGCCCCGAGATGCGCGCCGCCTGGATTGCCGTATTTGGTACAATCTCGAGCCTCATGATCGAGGGTGCACAGACGGTTGAAGCCGCTCCCGTGGCCTGACCGGGATGTCCCCTTCTGATTGCTGCACTGCGTGAGGCCGGCCTCGCCCCGCAAGCAGGGCGAGGCTGATCAACTCAGGTGCCTTCAAACTTGAACGACACGTTCAGCTTGGCACGATAGGCCTCGACCTTGCCCTTGGCGTCCAGTTGTACGTCGAGCTTGATGACCTCGGCGACACGAAGATCCCGCAGTGACTTTGCGGCCTGCTCGACCGCGTTGGCGGCGGCCTTCTCCCAGGAATCGCTGCTGGTACCGATCAGTTCAATGACCTTGTAGACGCTCTCAGGCATGTCGTCCTCCGTTCGGTATGAAGCAGGGCGCAGATGCTCCCTGCCGGCATCAAGCCTAGCACCACGATGTCAATGCCGAAAGGACGCGGCGTGGTGGCGGCTGCCTGCAAACGTTGGCCAGGCCGTCATCTGTCCGACGGCGCGACGGCAATTTCGCCAGTGCAGGACGATTGAGACAAATCTGACCAAGCGTTTTGCCGTTGGACAGGGTGAGATCGCGGCAAGCGCCCTGTGAAGTCGTACAGGTTGTTCTGATTGGTGCAGCCCGCCGACCGGGTTGAGCGCGACAAGAATGCCTCGGAGAGATGACCATGAAACGGCTTTGGCTTTGTGTGACGGCAACGAATTGCATTGTGGCCCTGACGCCCGCAGCATATGCGCGCTCGGCCTATGACGGGTCTTGGGATCTCCTCTTTGTGACCCAAAGCGGCGGCTGCGATCCGAGCTATAACTTCACGGTCAATGTTTCCAACGGCGTCGTGACGCACCCCAACCTGGTGAAATTCAGGGGGCACGTCGCGAGATCGGGCGCCGTTCGCGCTTCGGTAACCGTTCATGAGAAATACGCCGCTGGCACGGGCCGCCTGTCCAATACCACGGGCCGCGGCACATGGCGCGGCCACTCCGGAAGCGCACAGTGCCTGGGCTATTGGACCGCGCAGCGAAACTAACTCCTTCCGCAATGAATCAGCTGCGAAACGCAGCAAAGACGTCCTCGAATCGGCAAGCGCCTTCGCGATGCCAAGCTGCATCGGCGCAAAACTTGCCCAGGTTCTTACAAATGCGCGGGGACAGTCGCATGATCGCCCAATTGACCCTGATAGAGCGGCAGCACGCAATCATGATCAGCGCGGCTATCGCCCTTCTCGGCGGCCTGATGATCCTGGCCGGCCGGGACGACCTCATGGGCGTTCATGGTGCTCTGATTTCTGTCGCGAGCATCATCATGATCTTCCGCATCGGCGGGAGCTATTATGCTCCGCCGCCCTCCGAAGATCGCCTTAGGCACTACTATGACGATCCGAGCAAGGTCGGCATTGTCCTCTCGATGATGTGGGTAGTCGTCGGACTCGCGGTTGGCGACTGGGTCGCCTGGCAGTTGGTCAATCCCGATCTCACCTTCGGCGCCGGCTGGTCGAGCTTTGGACGGCTTCGACCGGTCCACACCACGTCCGTGATCTTCGGATTCGGCGGCAATGCGCTGATCGCGACATCGTTCTACGTGCTGCAGCGAACCTCGCGCGCCCGCCTGCCGGACCAGGTGACCCCCTGGTTCGTGTTGTTCGGCTACAACCTGTTCTGCCTACTCGCCGTCACCGGCTACATGATGGGCATTACCCAGTCCAAGGAATACGCCGAACCGGAATGGTACACCGACCTCTGGCTGGTCGTGGTGTGGGTCACCTATTTCATTCTCTATCTGCGCACACTGGCCCGGCGCAAGGAGCCTCACATCTACGTATCGAACTGGTACTACATGGCGTTCATTCTGGTGGTGGCGATGCTGCATATCGTCAACAACCTCGCCGTGCCGGTCTCGCTCGGTCACGCCAAGAGCTACTCAGCTTTCTCCGGCGTGCAGGATGCGATGACACAGTGGTGGTACGGGCACAACGCGGTCGCATTCTTCCTGACCGCCGGCTTCCTCGGCATGATGTACTACTTCCTGCCGATGCGCGCCGGTCGACCGATCTATTCCTACCGGATGTCGATCATCAGCTTCTGGGGAATCACGTTCTTCTACATGTGGGCCGGATCGCATCACCTGCACTTCACCGCACTGCCGCAGTGGGTCCAGACGCTCGGCATGACATTCTCGCTGATGCTCCTGATCCCGTCCTGGGCTTCCGCCGGCAACGTGCTGCTGACGCTGAACGGTGCCTGGGACAAGGTCCGCGACGACGCCACGTTGCGCTTCATGATGGTCGCTGGCGTGTTCTACGGACTGACGACCTTCGAGGGATCGTTCATGGCGATCCGCTCGGTGAATTCGCTGTCGCACTACACCGACTGGACGATCGGCCACGTTCACGCCGGCGCGCTCGGCTGGGTGGCCATGATCACCTTCGGATCGATCTACGCGTGCGTGCCCTGGCTGTGGAAACGCGAGCGGATGTACTCGCCCAAGCTCATCGAGGCGCATTTCTGGCTCGCGCTGGCCGGCACCGTCATCTACGTTTTCGCGATGTGGAATTCCGGCATCGTCCAGGGACTGATGTGGCGGACCTACAATGAGAGCGGCACGCTCGCTTATTCCTTCGTCGACACACTGGTCGCGATGCACCCTTACTACATCGCGCGCGCAGTCGGCGGATTGCTGTTCCTGATCGGCGGGTGTCTCGGCGCCTACAATGTCTGGAAGACGATCAAGCTGCCGGGCACGGCTGCTGAACATGCGGGTGATCTTCCCCAGCCCGTCGTGCTCGGCGCGGGCATCCCGCAGGCCGCGGAGTGAACATCATGTCGTTGTTCGGATTTCACTACCGGCTCGAGAGCAAGGCGATCGGCCTCACCCTCGGGATCATCGCGGCCGCGAGCATCGGCGGGATGGTCGAGATCGCACCCCTCTTCACCATCCACCAGACCGTCGAAGACGCGCCCGGTATGCGGCTCTACACGCCCCTCGAGCTCGCTGGACGCAACATCTATATCCGCGAGGGCTGCTACGCCTGCCATTCGCAGATGATCCGCACGCTGCGCGACGAGGTCGATCGCTATGGCCCCTATTCGCTCGCGGTCGAGTCGAAATACGACCACCCGATGCTCTGGGGATCGAAGCGCACGGGTCCAGACCTCGCCCGGATCGGCGAGAAATATTCCGACCAATGGCACGTCGCCCACCTGAACAATCCGCGCGATGTGGTGCCGGTCTCGGTGATGCCGGCCTACGGATGGCTGCTCACAACGGAATTGCGCACCGACGATCTTGACCTTCACCTGAGGGCCCAGCGCAAGGTCGGCGTACCCTACACCGACAACATGATCGCCAACGCCGCAAGCGACGCATACGCGCAGTCCAACCCGGATGCGCCGCAAGCGGACGGTGTCATCAAGCGTTATGGCAAGGCCACAACATTGCGCGCATTCGACGGCCAGCCAACCCGCCTGACCGAAATGGACGCGTTGGTAGCCTATCTCCAGGTGCTTGGGCATCTCACCGACGCGGCGCGCAAATCGATTGCAGAGGTGGAGGCCGGCCAATGATCGTCGAGCACGCGTTCCTGGTCGGCTTCTCGAAGTCGTTCGGGCTGTTCTACCTGATCGCCCTGTCGGTCGCTGTGGCGATTCACGCGATGAAACCGTCGAACAAGCAACGATTCGACGAGGCGGCCCGATCGATCCTTCGCGATGAGGCAGAACCATGGCGGTAGAGCACCCAGATCGTGACGCCTATACGGGCTATCTCACGACCGGTCACGAGTGGAGCGGCCTGAAGGAGCTGAACACGCCGGTCCCGCGCGTGCTCTATTTCTTCCTGACGTTGGCGTTCCTGTTCTCGGTGGGCTACTGGGTGCTGATGCCGGCATGGCCGCTCGGCGTAACCTATACCAAGGGTCTGCTCGGCATCGACCAGCGCAAGCTCGTCGCAGTGTCGCTTCAGGATGCCGCACTCGAACGCAGCGTCTGGACCAAGCGGATCGAGACCGAGGATTTTGCTGCGATCCAGTCTGACGCACGTCTGATGACGATCGTGCGCGAGACCGGTCACACCCTGTTCGGCAACAATTGCGCGTCGTGCCATGGCGCCGATGCCAAGGGCGGTCCCGGCTTTCCGAACCTGACGACGAACTCCTGGCTCTGGGGCGGCAAGCCCGAAGATCTCTTCAACACCATCCGGGTCGGCGTCAATTCCGCGCATCCGGACACGCATGTCTCACAGATGCCGGCATTCGGCCGCGACCAGATGCTGCCGCGCCAGGACGTCATCAAGGTGGCGAGCTTCATCTACTCCTTGTCGCATCCGCGCGCGGATGATGTCGATCCAGCGACGATCGCAGCCGGCAAGGCGATCTTCGCCGCAAATTGCGTGGCCTGCCACGGAGCTGACGCAAAGGGCAATCCGGAGCTCGGCGCGCCCAATCTGACCGATCGCTTCTGGATCTATGGCGGCGATTTCGACACCATCGACACCACGGTGTGGGGCGGACGGCAGGGCCACATGCCGAGCTTGGAAAGCCGGCTCTCTCAGCTCGACCGTAAGATCCTGACGCTCTACCTCGTCGACAAGAGGATACCGCCCGAATGACCGACCTTGCCTTCGAACGACGGAGCGGCAGGGCGACCGTGGCGCTCTGGTCCCTGATCGCGTGCGGCGTGGTCGCCGTGCTGGCCGCCAATGCGCACTTGCTTTATGTCGCGTCGAACTCGCAGCCGCCCTGTGTCGACCACCTCCGCCAGAACGAAGCCGGTAGCGAACCGGGCCTCTACCGCGCGGCCAGTTCGTCCTGTTCGCCGTCCGCCGGCCGCCCTCCTGCACAAGGAAACGAGCGATGACGATGCTCCCTTCCGTCGCGCCGCCGCTCCCGACGGTCAACAAGTGGGCTCGGCCATTGACGATGGCCGATCCGGTCAAATGGCTGGCACAAGGCTGGCGCGATTTCGTCACGCAGATGCCACTGAGCCTGGCCTATGGCGTGCTGATCCTCGCGATCTCCCTCATCCTGGTGTCGGGCCTGATCGCGCTCAGGCGCGACTACATCCTGTTTCCGGTCTTCGCGGGCTTCATGGTGATCGGCCCGATCCTGGCCGTCGGGCTCTACGAGAAGAGTCGACGGATCGAGGAAGGCCTGCCGGTGCGCTGGCAAAACCTCTTTTTCGTCAGGCCGCGATCCGGCGGCCAGATTCTGTTCACCGGCGTCCTGCTCTGCCTGCTGATGATCGTGTGGATCCGTGCGGCCGTGCTGATCTATGCGCTGTTCTTCGGCATGGTGGCATTCCCCGGACTCGACCATATCGCGCCGATGCTGTTCACATCAGGCACCGGCTGGGCGATGCTGACCGTCGGCACTCTCGCCGGTGGATTGTTCGCTGCCTTCTCTTTCGCGATCAGCGCGTTCTCAATTCCGATGCTGCTCGACCAGCGTACCGACGCGCTGACCGCGATGGGCTCCAGTATGGCCCTGGTCTGGAACAATTTGCGCGTCCTTCTGGTGTGGGCCGTGATCGTGCTCGTGTTGTTTCTTGCAGGTCTCGGCACGGGCATGCTCGGACTGATCGTGATCTACCCCCTGCTCGGTCATGCCACCTGGCACGCCTATCGTGCCGTGCAGCCGGAGGAGGCTTGACCGCGAAACTGATGGAGCTTCCCGATGAGCTGCTGTGCCCCTGGCGCCGAACTCTACCTTCAGCAGGTCAAAGCCGTTGACGACGAGATCCTGCTTGCAAGCCGGACCGTCCATGACGATCTCCGTCAGACCGACCTGTCGGTGCCCGACATCCATTGCGGCGGTTGCCTGCAGCAGATCGAGACGGCCCTTCGCAAGCTCGAAGGCGTGGCGGAAGCACGGGCCAATCTCTCGACCCGCCGCGTCACGGTTCTGTGGCGCGGCGATTCACCGCCTCCCCTGATCCCGACGCTGACAGCGATCGGCTATCGGGCCCATATCCACGATATCGACTCCGGAAAGCAGGACGCGGCGCTGGCGCAATTGCTGCGCGCACTGGCGGTTGCGGGCTTCGCCTCGACCAACGTGATGCTGCTGTCGGTTTCGATCTGGGCGGGAGCGGAAGCGGAGACGCGCGATCTGTTCCACTGGATATCGGCGCTGATCGCGCTTCCGACGCTTGTCTATTCCGGCCGGATTTTCTTCCGCTCCGCCTGGCGCAGCCTGAAGCACGGCCGGACCAACATGGATGTCCCGATCTCGATCGGCGTCCTGCTCACCTTCGCCATGAGCCTGTACGAGACCCTTCATCATGGACCTTACGCCTATTTCGACGCGGCGGTATCGCTCCTGTTCTTTCTCCTGATCGGCCGGACGCTGGACCATGTCATGCGCGAGCGGGCGCGGGAGGCGGTTGGCGGGCTGGCGCGGTTGGCCGCGCGCGGCGCACTCGTCCTGCGGCCCGACGGCAGCCGCGCATATCTGCCGGTTGATGAGATCGAGTTAGGAATGACCATCCTGCTGGCGGCCGGCGACCGGGTCCCAGTCAATGCGCGGGTGCTCGAGGGGGTCTCCGAGCTGGATTATTCGCTTGTGTCCGGCGAGAGCGCCCCGCGGCCAGCCATCGAGGGTGCGGAGCTGCAGGCGGGCATTCTCAATCTATCGGGACCACTGACCGTCGTCGCGACCGCCACGGCTGATCACTCGTTCCTGGCCGAGATGAGGCGGATGATGGAGGCTGCGGAAACCGGCCGATCGGCCTATCGCCGGATCGCCGACCGCGCCGCACGGCTTTACGCGCCGGTGGTTCACTCGGTTGCGTTTCTGAGCTTCGTTGGCTGGATGATCGCGACCGGCGATGCGCACCGGGCCGTCACCATTGCGATCGCGGTCCTGATCGTCACCTGCCCGTGCGCGCTTGGCCTCGCCGTTCCAATGGTGCACGTTGTCGCCGCGGGGCGGCTGTTCAACAAGGGCATCATGATCAAGGACGGCAGCGCCCTGGAGCGGCTCGCCGAAATCAACATCGTGGTCTTCGACAAGACCGGCACGCTGACTGCCGGCCGGCCGCGGCCTACGGCGAGCGGCCGAACCGATGCCGATATCCTGGGCCTCGCCGCTGCGATCGCGATGCACTCGCGCCATCCCTATTCGCAAGCGGTGGCCGCGCTGGGCCCCGACGGTCGACAAGCCGTCTTCGACGCGGTGTCGGAATTTCCCGGCAAAGGTGTCGAAGCAAGACGCGGCGGCCACGTCTATCGCCTGGGACGTCAGGACTGGGCCGTTACCGGAGGCCAAAGCCCCGCGAATGATCGCGATGCGACCGTGACACTTGCGATCGACGGCGTGGGCACTACCCATTTCCGCCTCGACGACACATTGCGCACTGGAGCGCGAGAGGCCCTCGCCGAGCTCAGAGGATCGGGAGCGTTCGTGGAAATCCTGTCCGGCGACCGCGAGCCGCGCGTGCGCGACATTGCCCGACAACTTGGTTTGACCTGGACGTCCGACGCCGGACCGTCCGACAAGGTCAGACACGTTTCAGCATTGAAGCAGGCCGGCAATACGGTGCTGATGGTCGGGGACGGACTGAACGACGCACCGGCGCTCCGCGCGGCCGATGTGTCGATGGCGCCGGCGTCGGCTTCCGATATCGGACGCAACGCCGCCGATCTCGTATTCTTGCACGATAGCCTCGAGGCAGTTCCTGAGGCGGTCGCGATTTCGCGCGCGGCGCGTGCTCTGGTCCGGCAGAATTTTGGGCTGGCGATCACCTACAACATCGTGGCGATCCCGCTCGCCGTGCTCGGCACGGTGACGCCACTTCTTGCCGCGGTCGCCATGTCGCTTTCATCGGTGACGGTTGTCGCCAATGCGCTGCGGCTTGACGGCCGGGCGCAACGCGAACCGCGGGATGTCCTTCGGGCGGCAAAGCCCGTGATACAAAGCCCGTGATACTCGGGATGCTCAAATGATCGATTTCTTCTTTCTCGTGCCGATCGCGATAGGGTTGGGGCTTGCCGGCCTCGCTTCATTCATGTGGACGCTTCGGAACGGCCAATACGATGACCTCGAAGGTGCAGCTGAGCGGATCCTGTTCGAAAGCAAGCTCGGTCCGGAATAGCCAATCGTCAGGCGGCGAAAGACGCTCCGGTACGGAGGGCGCGATAGCGCTGCGAAGCAGATACTGTTCACGGCAAGGAACACGGCGGCCCAGGCGAAGCCTGGCTAGGGAGCACATCGCTCCCCGCCCGGACAATCCGATTCTAGTTCTGCAGCAAGCGGTACCCTCCCGCGAAGGGCAGAACAGGATTGTCCGTTTTGCTCGCCCAATTATCCCATTCTACGACGGGCACGTGATCGACCTGTGCCATCGAATCTACGCGTTGTATCGAATGGCGTGAACATCAACGGGAAAGTCGCACAGCAAACTAGCCGTGGGACGTCCCGATCACAGAGAAACGTCGCACGAGCCGCCTTGTTCTCGGCACCCCTCCGCGAAGGTCTTGGAAAATAAGGATTTTCCTTTGGTGGGCGCACCAGGGCTCGAACCTGGGACCCGCTGATTAAGAGTTCAAAACGGGCGCCTCTCTACGATTTCTGAATCTACGCCACGCTACGACAGCGGCCAAGAAGGTCTTTTATTTCTAGGGACTTGTCACATAGCTTCGCAGTCCAGCGAACCCAGACCTTCAAACACCTCGGCTCGCCAAAACCGTTTGAAAACCGTTTTAGCAGTTCACATCCGCCCCCCATGACCGACATTCGCATTGCTCTCAGCGACAAGGCCATCGCTCAGCTACCGACCCCTGAAGATAGATGGTATCTGGCTCGCGACACCGAGTTGAAAGGCTTCTTCGTGGTCGTGGGGAAGCGGAAAAGGACCTTCACTGTTCAAGGTGATCTCAGACAACGGGGAAAGCGGGCCTCTTCCATAAGAGTGTCAATTGGAGATGCCACCGAATTAACGACTCGAGCAGCTCGCGCAATTGCCAAGGAATACCTTGCTCAAATCAGCAAGGGACAGCACCCGAAAGCGAAGTTAGACGAAAAGGTCGGGCAGGCCGAGGCCGATGGGAATAGTGCCGTAACGGGCGCTACCCTGAAGCAGGCTTGGCAACGCTATTTGGAAGCCCACCTAATCCGAAAAGGCCGTAGCGAGAAAACGATAAGTGGCTATCGAGATCACGTCGAACGTCTCTTTTCGCAATGGCTTGATACCCCTCTGCTCGATCTCGCGAACGATCCGGGTCGCGTCGCCAAAAAGCATGATGAGCTTACCCGCGAGAACGGTCCCTACATGGCGAATGGCAGCATGCGGACGCTGCGGGCCATCTACAATCATGCTCGAAAGACCAATCGATCGCTGCCGCGTGACAATCCCGCGGATGCCGTCGATTGGAATCAGGAGGAGCGCAGGAATACCGGTATGGGCACAGGCGATTTGAGAGGTTGGTTCATGGAGTTGGCGAATCTAGATAATCCGATCCGGCGCGAATTCCATCTTTTCACATTGCTGTGTGGGTCTAGGCCAACTGCATTGCAGCAGGCTAAGCCAGAACACATCAATTTTCGCCGGCGAACGCTCCATATCCCTAAGCCCAAGGGAGGCAGCAAGCGAGCGTTCGATATCCCACTGTCTCGGGAAATGATCCTGAGCCTCATTCGAGTGCTTCGCTTCGGCAGGCAAATGCATCCGTCTCAGGCGCAAGAATGGCTATTCCCAGCTGAGAGCGCCTCCGGACACCTGGCGGAAACTAAGGAGGATCGAGATATTTTGTCAAAGTGGGGCAATGACCTTCGTCAAACATTTCGGACAGTTGCTGCCGCTGCTGGCGTTTCCGAATTCGACGCCAAGCTTCTGATGAACCATTCAATCCCTGGAGTGAATGCAGGCTACGTCACTCGACACAAGCTAGTTGAAGACCATCTGCGCAGCCAACAACAGGCCATCAGTACCGTCGTGTTTTCCGCAGTCGGTCAGTTGCGCACAGAACAGGGAGCTCTGATCGATTGGCTTGGTCACCGGGGAAGCCGAAGAGCTGTGAGCAAATTCCGATCGAAGCAAGAAAGCATTCGGCAGGCAGCGTAACCTCAAGCCAGCTCGCTCGGGTTCCGGGCGCTTCTGCCCAGTCACACGTCGGGGGGGCGAGTCACTGGTCCGCAGTTCATCCCGGCTGCCTTTTGGGGCCCATAAAGCTTGCCGTGCGTCGTTTCCAATCAGCGCTTCGTCTCCCTCGGATACGGTTCGCTCGTGGCCCTGTGAGACTTTCGGGGCCAGCCGAAATGTCCAGTTTGCGCCCGCCAAGAGCTGCCACATGAGACTGGCCTGCCCGGTTAGCAATACAGGTCATTGCCAGGATAAGCACGGGTCGGACGAACGATCGTGGAACAAGCACGCCGGGCGGTGCTAACATGGAGGGCTAATCGCTCGGCACTTTGAAGCCGATCTGCACCGCTATTGGAGGAATCTATCGGCCTCAGCAGCAAGCCGTTAGTCTCCAAAGGCGAATAGACGTTGTAAGCCAATGTTCACCTGAATCACGGGGGTGAGAATGAAGACGATCTTGGTCGCGATCCAAAACATTGCGCTCATGACATCCGTACTCGAAGCGGCCGCTCGTCTCGCGCAACGTACCGGCGCCTACATCGAAGGCTTTCCGCTCCGGTTCGGTATCCCTCAATACTTAGTCGCAGAATTAGCAGCCGGCATCCCTTTGGATTCTTACAATGCGAAGAGCCAGGAAGATTTAGCCGAAATGCACCGGTTGTTCGAAGCGTTCATGCTAACGCATGATATTCCTCCAGCCACTGCAGGCTCGAGCCGACCATGTTTCGGCTGGTTGGAAACCGCGCCTGAGGGTGAAGACTTTGTCGGAAGCTATGGGCGTGCTTTCGACGTCATTGTAATGTCGCGCTCCGACGTTGATGCTGCCGGCCCGAACCGGCGCGCCATTGAATCCGCACTCTTTGAGAGCGGTAGACCCGTTCTACTGGCGCCACCAGACGCGCCAAGAAGCATCGCGACAAACATTGTGATCCACTGGAACGGTAGTACCGAGCAGGCTCGGGTCAACGCTTTTGCTATGCCGTTGCTTCGTCTGGCAGAGAGGGTAACGGTGCTAACCGTGATTGGCGGACAAGGGGTACCAGGCCCATCTGCCGATCAGATAGTTCGACAATTGCTGTACAACGACATTGCCGCCAAGCTAGTGAGCATTGAACTGGAAGACCGCAACACTGGTGAGGCGGTCCTTGATGCCGCCAGAACACAAGGCTGCGATCTGTTGATAAAAGGAGCCTTTACCCGCAATAGGCTGCGGCAAATGATATTCGGTGGCGCGACCAGTTATATCATGGAGCACGCGGATTTGCCCGTCCTAATGGCGCATTAGAACTGCGCGCATAATTCGCTACGCCTCCGACGCAACGCGGCGCGAGTGGGCATAGAACTGCTTTCTACGGCAGCTCGCTCAACGCAGGAGCGTATCTTCCTCGCGTCCAGTCAGCCACGGCAATTCCTTAACGCCTTTGGCTCGATCTTGATCGACAAGAGATCCATTGGATATCCGCTTCCACTGAGTTTATCGAGCCGGACCACCGTCAGTTCGCGGAGGCCGTCTGCACCGCGATCTTGTTCTGCGCGATGATGGCTTCGGCCCGCGCGAGATTTTCCAGTAGGCGCTGGCTGGTCAAAACAAGGAAGTAATAGCCGAATAGCGGGTTCTGGAAGTAGATCTCGAGCAGCTTTTCATAGGTGATGGTTAGAACGTGGCCATCCTCGATACATTCGATCGTCGCGGTCCGGCGGTTGTCAGGTGTGAGGAAGCCGAGTTCGCCCATCAGGCGGCCCGGCGGAACATCGACGTTGATTTCGACGACCCGGAATCTGCCGGTAACTGTCAGCAGCATTTCGTTGGCTGCGTCACCTTTCTCCATCAAGATATCGCCCTTGCGATACTTGCGCTGAGTCATGAACGGCTTGAGCCACTCCATCGAGATGTCGCCCTGTGTTGCGGCGCGCGCCTTCTTCACGAGAGCGAGCATTTGACGAAGGCGGTAGGCGTCGATGGGAACCATCAAGAGATAAAGAAGAAATGTCGTGACGGCTCCAGTGAGCGCACCGAAGATGGCGAAGAATACGCAACCGATCATGTTAGCGACCCGGAGCGGCACCATGGTCTGCGTCAGCAGGGTGGCGACAAAGAAGATCGCGCCGCTCGGGATCCTGCCCGAGGTCGCCTCGGAAAATTCGCCGCTCAGATGCGAGTCGTTTCATGCTGAGGACGATCTGCTAAGCGCGACGGGATCGCGGCTGACACTCAGCACATCGTGCTACCGCACATGCCAGAAGACGCGAGGCTGCGACTTGGCGAGCGATGGTGGCTCGGCAATCAATAAGGTGCTGATGGCGGGATTGCCCCGGCCATTTCCGCTCCTGTAGCCTGTTGGAATGCCCCCCTCCACCGCCGTAGCCCACGCCCCGATCCCACCGCCGAGACAGCCCGCTTGATGAAGGTCGCCGAGGCGATCGTCCACGAGATGGACCGCCAGGGCGTCGCCGAGATGTTGGCCAATCGAGGCTTCCAGATCCTGGGGATCTGGCCGAGGTCGTCATCCGCGCCGCCGACGGCGACGTCGTACCCTTCCGGAGGCCGTGAATGCCAGACGACGACCCGATCAGGATCCAGCGACACACGACCGAACGCATCCCGGATTCAGGCAGCTACGGCGTGCACTTCGCCGACGGCCAAGAGCCGGGTCTACTTCTATTTTCGACGACAACGCCGGGCGCCGGTCGATCCGACAAGTAGACGACAGCGAGACTGCGTTGGAAAAAGCCAGGGCGTTTGCACGAGCCGAGTGGGACAAATGGCCGAAATAGAGGTCGACACCGGCCGCTACGAGCGGGAGCACGGCCACCCGCCGGCCGGCCACCGGTTCTGGCACTTCACCCTGGTCTCCGAGACCGGGGCTCTGCTTTACGAGCTAAAGCTCAACGAGCAGCTGGTCTACCCAGCGGCGCTGGAACGGGCCCGCGCCACCGCCGAACAGCGCAAGGCCTTCCGGATCATCGTGGAGCCGTAAGTCCTACAGGCGTCAACGCTGAAATAGGCCATTTGATTGGAACGATGCATAGCCGGGAAAATTAGGAAATCGGGTGAAGGCACACACGGTCCTGCCCCGACCACCCTCACCGTCAGTCCCAGCGCTCTTCCCCCGGAGCGCTGGGACTTATCGTGAATAACGTTGCAAAAAAGGGCGCTCGGCAGCTCTAGTTCGTAATGAATGTCCTGCTACTTCCCGACCAACTCCGCCCTGCGGCCAGTACTATCGATGGGCGCGGCACTCGGTTGCTTGCATTCAGCGCTAGATCGAGTCGACACCGGCAGGAATACAGCGATCCCGGGTGATCGGCTGACACGACGCGTCCACTTCTCAACAGCCCCGACACGCTGTAGCCATGTCCTGTTCCGCGCCTCAACACATTGATAATTTGCGCGGCGACCCTCGTCCTGCGCTCTAGTCGGGATGGGCTCGAAATCTCGGGAGTACATGTTCGGAACAACCGTTCGACATCTGGCCGAACGGGCAGTTGAGGCGCGGAAGGACGCAGACTCGCTCGCCTGCCAGGAACGCCCGCATGCTCGCCTTCCAGGGGCCGGCCCAGCCGTCCCCGGCCCTCGGTGACGCGCTCAACGCCGGTTATCGCCACCTCGAAGTGAAGTGCCTCGGATGCGACACCCATCAGACAGTCGCACTGGACATTGTCCGGCGCCCGAAGTGGACGCCGATCCACGAGCTGGAGCGGTACATGCGGTGCAAAGAGTGCTCGCGTCGGAACGCCCATCCGTTCAAGCGCAGCCATCTGGTGGCATTGCGGACCACCAAGATCTCGACCATGAACCCGCCGTCGACCTGGTGGCCGGGAGAGCGATAGAAAACCCAAGCCTTCTTCACCCATGTTAAAGCGGAGAGCAGCTTTCGCGGCTTAGGTTGGTCGATGACCTCGCTTTACACTCAGGGGCATCTTGGCTCGGCAGAACGAACCGACTGAGCCTAAACAGGCCGACATTTGGCGGGTCCTATTTTCGTTTGGGGTGACCGCAGCCGTGGGGGT